>NZ_JBFBGR010000001.1:0-444770 GCF_040684755.1 Streptomyces sp. NPDC089799
TCTCGTGACTGCGTGCCTTTTGAAGAATGAGCCTGCGAGTTAGCGGTGTGTAGCGAGGTTAACCCGTGTGGGGAAGCCGTAGCGAAAGCGAGTCCGAATAGGGCGATTGAGTTGCACGCTCTAGACCCGAAGCGGAGTGATCTAGCCATGGGCAGGTTGAAGCGGAGGTAAGACTTCGTGGAGGACCGAACCCACCAGGGTTGAAAACCTGGGGGATGACCTGTGGTTAGGGGTGAAAGGCCAATCAAACTCCGTGATAGCTGGTTCTCCCCGAAATGCATTTAGGTGCAGCGTCGCGTGTTTCTTGCCGGAGGTAGAGCACTGGATAGGCGATGGGCCCCAACGGGTTACTGACCTTAGCCAAACTCCGAATGCCGGTAAGTGAGAGCGCGGCAGTGAGACTGTGGGGGATAAGCTCCATGGTCGAGAGGGAAACAGCCCAGAGCATCGACTAAGGCCCCTAAGCGTACGCTAAGTGGGAAAGGATGTGGAGTCGCAGAGACAACCAGGAGGTTGGCTTAGAAGCAGCCACCCTTGAAAGAGTGCGTAATAGCTCACTGGTCAAGTGATTCCGCGCCGACAATGTAGCGGGGCTCAAGCGTACCGCCGAAGTCGTGTCATTGCAGCAATAGGGCCAACGCCCGCTGTGATGGGTAGGGGAGCGTCGTGTGCCGGGTGAAGCAGCACCGGAAGGTAGTTGTGGACGGTTCACGAGTGAGAATGCAGGCATGAGTAGCGATACAAACGTGAGAAACGTTTGCGCCGATTGACTAAGGGTTCCTGGGTCAAGCTGATCTGCCCAGGGTAAGTCGGGACCTAAGGCGAGGCCGACAGGCGTAGTCGATGGACAACCGGTTGATATTCCGGTACCCGCTTTGAAACGCCCAATATCGAGCCCATTAATGCTAAGGCCGTGAAGCCGTTCCGGACCCTTCGGGGAATGGAAAGTGGTGGAGCCGCTGATCCAAGGTGGTAGTAGGTAAGCGATGGGGTGACGCAGGAAGGTAGTCCAGCCCGGGCGGTGGTAGTCCCGGGGTAAGGGTGTAGGCCGTGTGGTAGGCAAATCCGTCACACGTTAAGGCTGAGACCTGATGCCGAGCCGATTGTGGTGAAGTGGATGATCCTATGCTGTCGAGAAAAGCCTCTAGCGAGTTTCATGGCGGCCCGTACCCTAAACCGACTCAGGTGGTCAGGTAGAGAATACCGAGGCGTTCGGGTGAACTATGGTTAAGGAACTCGGCAAAATGCCCCCGTAACTTCGGGAGAAGGGGGGCCACGTCTGGTGATCGGATTTACTCCGTGAGCTGGGGGTGGCCGCAGAGACCAGCGAGAAGCGACTGTTTACTAAAAACACAGGTCCGTGCGAAGCCGTAAGGCGATGTATACGGACTGACGCCTGCCCGGTGCTGGAACGTTAAGGGGACCGGTTAGTGACCTTTCGGGGTTGCGAAGCTGAGAACTTAAGCGCCAGTAAACGGCGGTGGTAACTATAACCATCCTAAGGTAGCGAAATTCCTTGTCGGGTAAGTTCCGACCTGCACGAATGGCGTAACGACTTCTCGACTGTCTCAACCATAGGCCCGGTGAAATTGCACTACGAGTAAAGATGCTCGTTTCGCGCAGCAGGACGGAAAGACCCCGGGACCTTTACTACAGTTTGATATTGGTGTTCGGTTCGGCTTGTGTAGGATAGGTGGGAGACTTTGAAGCAGCCACGCCAGTGGTTGTGGAGTCGCCGTTGAAATACCACTCTGGTCGTGCTGGATGTCTAACCTCGGTCCGTGATCCGGATCAGGGACAGTGTCTGATGGGTAGTTTAACTGGGGCGGTTGCCTCCCAAAGGGTAACGGAGGCGCCCAAAGGTTCCCTCAGCCTGGTTGGCAATCAGGTGTTGAGTGTAAGTGCACAAGGGAGCTTGACTGTGAGACCGACGGGTCGAGCAGGGACGAAAGTCGGGACTAGTGATCCGGCGGTGGCTTGTGGAAGCGCCGTCGCTCAACGGATAAAAGGTACCCCGGGGATAACAGGCTGATCTTCCCCAAGAGTCCATATCGACGGGATGGTTTGGCACCTCGATGTCGGCTCGTCGCATCCTGGGGCTGGAGTCGGTCCCAAGGGTTGGGCTGTTCGCCCATTAAAGCGGTACGCGAGCTGGGTTTAGAACGTCGTGAGACAGTTCGGTCCCTATCCGCTGTGCGCGTAGGAATATTGAGAAGGGCTGTCCCTAGTACGAGAGGACCGGGACGGACGAACCTCTGGTGTGCCAGTTGTCCTGCCAAGGGCATGGCTGGTTGGCTACGTTCGGGAGGGATAACCGCTGAAAGCATCTAAGCGGGAAGCCTGCTTCAAGATGAGTATTCCCACCTCCTTGAGAGGGTAAGGCTCCCAGTAGACGACTGGGTTGATAGGCCAGATGTGGAAGCCCGGTAACGGGTGGAGCTGACTGGTACTAATAGGCCGAGGGCTTGTCCTCAGTTGCTCGCGTCCACTGTGTTAGTTCTGAAGTAACGAACTCGCCAGGTCTCTTCGGAGATCGGTTCGGCTTGAGTTCAACTTCATAGTGTTTCGGTGGTCATAGCGTTAGGGAAACGCCCGGTTACATTTCGAACCCGGAAGCTAAGCCTTTCAGCGCCGATGGTACTGCAGGGGGGACCCTGTGGGAGAGTAGGACGCCGCCGAACAACCCGCCCTTTTAGCTCAGTCGGTAGAGCGTCTCCATGGTAAGGAGAAGGTCAACGGTTCGATTCCGTTAAAGGGCTCTTGACAAAGAAAAGGCCCCCGCCTGTAGGCGGGGGCCTTTTTTGTTTAACCTCCTCGAGTACTGATCGTCAGAACCTGAGGGGGACCGACCGAGCATGGCTCACAGCACGCCGGCCGAGGCCGAGTTCGAGAACGCCTGGCAGACGGAGCACCACACCAGGGTGGAACTGCCGCCCGTGGACGTCAACGGGATCCTTGCGCAGAAGTACACGGGGCAGGATCTGCCGGTGCTGACCCGGACGCAGCTCTGGGACATGGAAGTGCGCAAGGCCGGCAACCCCGGCGCTTTCATTCCCCACGTGGTCCGGGAAGGAAGTGCCTCGGCCTGGCTGCCGGGGAATCCGGGGCAGCCGCTCGGCGACGAGTTCGTCCGCCGGTCCGACCAGCGGCTGTGGCTGCAGCAGGAGGAATACGGGCTGGTCCTGGAAGAGGTGTCGCTGAACCACGACCGGCAGGTCGTCACGTTCATCGGGCGGGCCGCCTTCGCGGGGCCGGACGGCGAACCGCTGCACGCCGATGCCCGGCAGCCGGTCTTCCACGTCCAGCACGGCACGGACGGTGCCGAGGAACACCCCTTGAACACCTGGCGCATCGTCCTGCTGACCGAGACGCCTGACGACCGCTTCGGGAAGTTCTTCGACGGCCTGGCCGCCGACCCGTACCTGCCGGAGTTCGTCGAGCACTACGTCCGCGACGTACTCGGCGTCGCCCTGGAGCGCCGGCCCTGGCCTGAGACTCCCTAGTCTCCCGTCCGCTGCTCCGGCACGCGGAACGCCAGGATGGCCATGTCGTCCGAGGCCGGCTCCGCCGCGAAGCGCTCCACCGCGCGCAGCACCCGGGAGGCGACCGCGCCGGCCGTCAGGCCCGTGCACGTGGTCAGGACGTCCGTGAGGCCGTCGTCCCCGAGCATCCGGGAGCCCTCCCTGCGTTCCGTGACGCCGTCCGTGACGCACAGCAGGACGTCGCCGGGGTCCAGGGTGAGGCTCTGCTCGTAGAGGTCCAGGTCGTCGATCACGCCCAGCAGCGGCTGCGGGTCGGCGGCCGGGAGGACCTGGCCGTCGGGGCGCAGGCGCAGCGGCAGCGGGTGCCCGGCGCAGACGACCTTCATCAGGGCGCCCCCGTTCGGCTGCGGGTGGAGCTCGCCGTACAGGAGGGTGAGGAAGCGGCTGCGGGCGCCCTCGTCGAGGATCGCCGCGTTCAGCCGCTCCAGCACCGCCGGGCCGCCCAGGCCCTCGCGGGCCAGGAGCCGCAGGGCGTGCCGGGCCAGGCCGGTCACCGCGGCCGCCTCGGGGCCCGTACCGCAGACGTCGCCGATGGCGAAGCCGTAGGCGCCGTCGCGGATCGGGAAGACGTCGTAGAAGTCGCCGCCGACCTCGTTGCCCTCGCCGGCCGCGCGGTAGATGACCTCCACCTCCATGCCGGGGATGGCGGGCGAGCCGGGCGGCAGCAGGCTGCGCTGAAGGGAGCGGCTGATGGCCGTGCGCTCCGAGTAGAGACGGGCGTTGTCGAGGGCGAGGGCGGCCCGGCGGGAGAGGTCCTCGGCGAGTTCGAGGATCTCCTGGCGGAAGTGCTCCTCGTGCGGGTTGCCCAGGGTGAGCATGCCGATGACGCGGTTGCGGGCCAGCAGCGGGAGGACCACGGTCTCGGCACGGACGGCGGTGGCCGCGGCCGACCAGGGGCGGGCACCGGTCTCGGTGACCGGCTCCGGCGGGTCGACCTCGGAGAGCAGGGCCTTCAGGCCGTCGATGCGGTCCTCGTCCTCGTGCAGGACGTACGAGAGGTAGGGCTCGGAGGCCGGGTCGGCGATGGTGTAGACGGCGCACCAGGTCGCCAGGGTCGGGACGGTCATCTGGGCCATCAGGGCCAGCGTCTGGTCCCGGTCCAGGGTGCCGGCCAGCAGGTCGGAAGCCTCGACGAGGAACGAGAGGGAACCGCGGCGCAGCCGTTCCAGCTCGCCGAGGCGGGCGGACTCGACCGCGAGGGCGATCCGGTCGGCGGCGAACTGGAGACGGAGGGCCTCGTCGTTGGAGTACCGTCCCGGGGCCTCCGCGGCCACGCCGAGGGTTCCGGTGAGCCGGCCCTCGACCTTGAGGGGAACGGTGACCACGGACCGCATGCCGGTGGTCTCCAGCAGCGGTACGGCGCCGGGGACGACCAGGAGGTCGTCGTGGACGGCGGGCATCCGGGCGGAGCCGAAACGGTTGGTGCCGGCCTCGACCGGGACGCGGGCGAACCGCTGGCGGGTCGAGGGCAGTCCGGTGGTCGCCCGGACCTCCAGCTCGGTCTCGTCGTCGGTGGCCAGCAGCAGGAAGGCGGCGTCGGCGTCGAGCATGTCGCGGGCGCGTTCCACGGTGCGCTGGAGCAGCCCGTCGAGGTCGTCCGGGGTGGGGGAGCCGATGAACACCTCGAAGGGGTCGGCGGCGCGCGGTTCGGCGAGCCGGCCGTCGTCGGCGGCGGGTACCCGGGTGGGGCTCTGCAGGACGGCCCGTTCGTCGTCGTGGACGAGGAGGCAGACCGTGGAGGGTTCGCCCTCGGCGTCGCGGACCCGGAGGTGGGAGGCGTAGACGGGGATCACGCGGCCGTCGGCGCCGCGGATGCCGTAGCTGCCCTCCCAGCGGGACAGGCCGAGTGCCTCGGCGATGCCGGTGCCGGTGCCGGGGGTCTGCGGCCAGGCGGCCAGCTCGGCCAGGGGGCGGCCGACGGCCTTCGAGGCGGGGTGGCCGAAGATCTGCTCGGCGTCCTCGTTCCAGGAGATGACGACGGCGTCGGTGTCGACCTGGACGACCGCCACGCGGACCCGGCTCTGGGTGAGCGGCAGGAGCCGGTCGGGGACCACGGGACCGGCCGAGCGGGTACCGACCGGCCGGTCGGGCAGGTCGAGGCGGAACCAGACCCGCTTGCAGGTGGCGGTGTACTCCACGCCCCAGCGGGAGGCCAGGGCGGCGCACAGCAGCAGGCCGCGGCCGTTCTCCCGGTCGGGGTCGGCGTAGGAGCGGTCGTGCGGCAGGACGGGCAGCTCGCGGTCCGGGTAGCGGTCGGCGACCTCCACGCGTACGTTGTCGCCGCTGCGCAGGCAGAGGACATCGGCGCGGGTGCCGGCGTGGACCACCGCGTTGGTGACGAGCTCGCTGGTGAGCACCACCGCGTCGTCGACGACGTCCGCGAAGCCCCAGCCCTGGAGGGTGTCGCGGACGAAGGCGCGGGCGGACGCGACCGAGCGCCCGACGGGATCGAAGCTGGCAGCCGCCCTGGCCGTGATCACGGGACTCCTCAGACAGTGGACAGTCGGACGCCAGCGTAATTGCCCCGCCCTCGGTACGGGTGCAGTCCCCCGCGAATCCACCCGCAGGGTGTGGGTGGTGTGCGAAGGTACCGAAGCGTTATGGCCGGGTTCCGGCGTGATGAAACACTGGGCAGGCTTGGAAGGCCTGCCGGTGCGCACCACCTGTCCGGCAGAGCGGCGGTCGACCCTTTCGGGAGGGACACGGTGGAGTCTGGCGGAGCGGCGCGACGTACGGGAACGCGCGCGAAGGGCGGACGGGCCCGGCGCGGCGGGACGACGGAGGTCGACAGCGCCGCGTTGAACAGGCTGCTGACCGCTCTGGTGTCCATGCGCGACGGGAACTTCCGGAAGCGGCTGACGGTCTCCGGCGACGGGGTGATGGCGGAGATCGCCGCCGTCTACAACGAGGTCGCCGACCGCAATCTGCACCTGAGCGGGGAGCTGTCCCGGGTGCGGCGGATGGTGGGGCGCGAGGGCAAGCTGAGCGAGCGGCTGGAGACGGGGGCCTGCGAGGGTGCCTGGGCGGCCGCGATCGACGCCTCCAACCAGCTGGTGGAGGACCTGGCCCGGCCGGTGTCGGAGGTCGGGCGGGTGCTGTCGGCGGTCGCCGAGGGCGACCTGCAGCAGCGGATGGACCTGCGGACCCAGTCGCCGGACGGAGTGGGGCACCCGCTGCGCGGGGAGTTCCTGAAGGTCGGGCGTACGGTCAACAACCTGGTCGACCAGCTGTCGGCGTTCACCGACGAGGTGACGCGGGTGGCGCTGGAGGTGGGCACCGAAGGGAAGCTCGGCGGTCAGGCCCAGGTACGCGGTATGTCCGGTTCCTGGAAGGACCTGACCGATTCCGTCAACACCATGGCGTACCGGCTCACCGCCCAGGTGCGTGACATCGCGCTGGTGACCACGGCGGTGGCCAAGGGCGATCTTTCGCGGAAGGTCACGGTTCACGTGGCCGGCGAGATGCTGCAGCTGAAGAACACCGTGAACACGATGGTGGACCAGCTGTCCTCCTTCTCGTCCGAGGTGACCCGGGTGGCCCGCGAGGTGGGTACCGAGGGCGAGCTCGGCGGTCAGGCCCAGGTGCCGGGCGTGGCCGGCGTGTGGAAGGACCTGACCGACTCCGTCAACACGATGGCGGGCAACCTGACGGCGCAGGTGCGCGGGATCGCGCAGGTCACGACGGCCGTGGCGAACGGCGACCTGACCCGGAAGGTCACGGTCAGCGCGCGCGGCGAGGTGGCCCAGCTGGCCGAAACGATCAACCAGATGACCGATACCCTGCGCACCTTCGCCGACGAGGTGACCCGGGTGGCCAGTGAGGTCGGTGCCGAGGGCCTGCTCGGCGGTCAGGCGCAGGTGCCGGGTGCGGCGGGTACCTGGAAGGACCTCACCGACTCGGTGAACACGGTCTTCCGGAACCTGACCACGCAGGTGCGGGACATCGCCACCGTGACCACGGCGGTGGCCAGCGGCGACCTGTCGCAGAAGGTCACGGTGGACGTGGCCGGCGAGATGCTGGAGCTGAAGAACACCGTCAACACGATGGTGGACCAGCTGCAGGCCTTCGGAGCCGAGGTGACCCGGGTGGCCCGCGAGGTGGGCGTCGAGGGCGAGCTCGGCGGTCAGGCGCAGGTGCCGGGTGCGGCGGGTACCTGGAAGGACCTCACCGACTCGGTGAACACGGCCTTCCGCAACCTCACCGGGCAGGTCCGCAACATCGCCCAGGTGACCACGGCGGTGGCCAACGGTGACCTGTCGCAGAAGGTCACCGTCGACGTGTCCGGCGAGATGCTCCAGCTGAAGAACACCGTGAACACGATGGTGGACCAGCTGTCCTCGTTCGCCGACCAGGTGACCCGGATGGCCCGGGACGTGGGTACGGAGGGCCGGCTGGGCGGCCAGGCGCGGGTGGAGGGGGTGTCCGGCACCTGGAAGGAACTCACCGACTCGGTGAACTTCATGGCCGGCAACCTGACCTCGCAGGTGCGGCAGATCGCCCAGGTGACCACGGCGGTGGCGCGCGGTGACCTGTCGCAGAAGATCGACGTGGACGCGCGCGGGGAGATCCTGGAGCTGAAGAACACCATCAACACGATGGTGGACCAGCTGTCGGCCTTCGCCGAGCAGGTGACCCGGGTGGCCCGGGACGTGGGCACCGAGGGCCGGCTGGGCGGTCAGGCGCAGGTGCCGGGCGTGGCCGGCGTGTGGCGTGACCTCACCGACTCGGTGAACGGCATGGCGGGGAACCTGACCTCGCAGGTCCGCAACATCGCCCAGGTGGCGACGGCGGTGGCGCGCGGTGACCTGTCGCAGAAGATCGACGTCGATGCGCGCGGGGAGATCCTGGAGCTGAAGAACACCATCAACACGATGGTGGACCAGCTGTCCTCGTTCGCGGACCAGGTGACGCGGGTGGCCCGTGAGGTGGGTACGGAGGGCATCCTCGGCGGCCAGGCGGAGGTGAAGGGTGTCTCCGGCACCTGGAAGGACCTCACCCAGTCGGTGAACTTCATGGCCTCCAACCTGACGTCGCAGGTGCGGCAGATCGCCCAGGTGACCACGGCGGTGGCGATGGGCGACCTGTCGAAGAAGATCACGGTGGACGCGAAGGGCGAGATCCTGGAGCTGGTCACCACCGTGAACACGATGGTGGACCAGCTGTCCTCGTTCGCCGAGCAGGTGACGCGGGTGGCCCGCGAGGTGGGCTCGGAGGGCATCCTCGGCGGGCAGGCGCGGGTGCGCGGGGTCACCGGCATCTGGAAGGACCTCACCGACAACGTCAACACGATGGCCGGCAACCTGACCGCGCAGGTGCGCGGGATCTCGCAGGTCTCGGCGGCGGTGGCCAACGGCGATCTGACCAAGAAGGTCACCGTCGAGGCGCGTGGTGAGGTCGCGCAGCTCGCGGAGACGGTCAACACGATGGTCAACACCCTGTCCTCGTTCGCCGACGAGGTGACCCGGGTGGCCCGCGAGGTGGGCACGGAGGGCCGGCTGGGGGGTCAGGCGCACGTCCCCGGGGTCTCCGGCACCTGGAAGGACCTCACCGACTCGGTGAACTTCATGGCCTCCAACCTCACCGGGCAGGTGCGGCAGATCGCCATGGTCACGACCGCCATCGCCAAGGGCGACCTGACCAAGAAGATCGACATCGACGCGCGCGGGGAGATCCTGGAGCTCAAGACCACCATCAACACGATGGTGGACCAGCTGTCCTCGTTCGCGGACCAGGTGACACGGGTGGCCCGTGAGGTGGGCACCGAGGGCATCCTCGGCGGTCAGGCCCGGGTCCGGGACGTCGACGGCACCTGGCGGGACCTCACCGAGTCGGTGAACGAGATGGCCGGGAACCTGACCCGGCAGGTGCGGGCGATCGCCGCGGTGGCCACCGCGGTGACCCGCGGCGACCTGAACCTGAAGATCGACGTGGACGCCGCGGGCGAGATCCAGGACCTGCAGGACAACATCAACACGATGATCGCCAACCTGCGGGACACCACCCTGGCCAACAAGGAGCAGGACTGGCTCAAGGGCAACCTGGCCCGCATCTCCGGTCTGATGCAGGGCCGGCGGGAGCTGGACGACGTGGCCTCGCTGATCATGAGCGAGCTGACGCCGGTGGTGTCCGCGCAGGCCGGTGCGTTCTTCCTGGCCGTGCCGTCCGGCGGTGCCGACGGGATCGGCTCCGAGGGCACCGAGGACGGCTCGTACGAGCTGCGGATGCGCGGGAGTTACGCCTACGCCCCCGGGCTGATGCCGACCTCGTTCCGGCCGGGGGAGGGGCTGATCGGGATGGTGGCCGAGGAGAAGCGGACCATCCTGGTCGAGAACACCCCGCCCGGCTACCTGAAGATCTCCTCGGGTCTGGGCGAGGCGCCGCCGGCCCACGTGATCGTGCTGCCGGTGCTGTTCGAGGGGAAGGTGCTCGGCGTGATCGAGCTGGCGTCCTTCCAGCCCTTCACGCAGATCCAGAAGGACTTCCTCAGCCAGATCGCCGAGATGATCGGTACGAGCGTCAACACCATCAGCGTCAACTCCCGTACGGAGGTGCTGCTGAAGCAGTCGCAGGAGATGACCGAGCAGCTGCGGGAGCGCTCCGACGAGCTGGAGAACCGTCAGAAGGCGCTGCAGGCGGCCAATGCCGAACTGGAGGAGAAGGCCGAGCTGCTGGCCCAGCAGAACCGCGACATCGAGGTGAAGAACACCGAGATCGAGGAGGCCCGGCAGGTGCTGGAGGAGCGCGCCGAGCAGCTCGCGGTCTCGATGCGCTACAAGTCGGAGTTCCTCGCCAACATGTCGCACGAGCTGCGGACCCCGCTGAACTCGCTGCTGATCCTGGCCAAGCTGCTCGCCGACAACGCGGACGGCAACCTCTCCCCGAAGCAGGTGGAGTTCGCCGAGACCATCCACGGCGCCGGCTCCGACCTGCTGCAGCTGATCAACGACATCCTGGACCTGTCGAAGGTCGAGGCGGGCAAGATGGACGTCTCGCCGACCCGGATCGCCCTGGTCCAGCTGGTGGACTACGTGGAGGCCACCTTCCGGCCGCTGACCGCCGAGAAGGGCCTGGACTTCTCGGTGCGGGTGTCCCCGGAGCTGCCGGCCACCCTGCACACCGACGAGCAGCGGCTGCTCCAGGTGCTGCGCAACCTGCTGTCGAACGCGGTGAAGTTCACCGACAACGGTGCGGTGGAACTGGTCATCCGGCCCGCCGGGTCGGACGTGCCGCAGGCCATCCGGGAGCAGCTGCTGGAGGCCGGTTCGCTGCGGGAGGCGGACGCCGACCTGATCGCGTTCTCGGTGACCGACACCGGGATCGGCATCGCGGCCGGCAAGATGCTGGTGATCTTCGAGGCGTTCAAGCAGGCCGACGGGACGACGAGCCGGAAGTACGGGGGCACGGGTCTGGGCCTGTCGATCAGCCGGGAGATCGCCCGGCTGCTGGGCGGCGAGATCCACGCGGCGAGCGAGCCGGGCCGCGGCTCCACCTTCACGCTGTACCTGCCGCTGCACCCCAGCGAGCTGCCCCCGCAGGGCTACGCGCCGCCCGCGCCGGGCGGCCGGGCCGACCTGTACGGCCGGCCGCCGGTGGAGCGGGCGGCGGTCTACGGCCCGGCGGCCGGGTCCGCTCCGGCCCTGGCGCACGTACAGGTCCCGCAGGCGGTGCCGCCGGCCCTCGGGCAGGCGGACGGGGCCGGGGTGTCCGCCGCGCCCGCACACGGCAGTGCCTCGCTGTTCCGGCGGCGCCGGAAGGCGCTGGGGGAGCCGCTGCCGCGGCCGGAGCTGCCGGGCCAGCCCGGCGCCGAGGCGTGGCTGCCGGAGGAGGAGCCGGCGGCGGCGCGGACGTACGACTTCCGGGGCGAGAAGGTGCTGATCGTCGACGACGACGTCCGCAACGTGTTCGCGCTGACCAGCGTGCTGGAGCAGCACGGGCTCACCGTGCTGTACGCGGAGAACGGGCGGGAGGGCATCGAGGTGCTGGAACAGCACGACGATCTGACCGTGGTGCTGATGGACATCATGATGCCCGAGATGGACGGGTACGCCACGACCGCGGCGATCCGGCGGATGCCCCAGTTCGAGGGACTGCCGATCATCGCGCTGACGGCGAAGGCGATGAAGGGGGACCGGGAGAAGGCGATCGACTCCGGGGCCTCGGACTACGTCACCAAGCCGGTGGACCCGGACTACCTGCTGTCCGTCATGGAGCAGCACATGCGGGCGGAATAGGCGTTGCGACCAGGCACGTCGGCGGGCGGGCGGACGGGGAACCATCGGCCCGCCCGCCGCGTTTCCGCTACGTGCACAGTGACATCTTGGTGACAGGGTGTGGCGATCTCGGGACTGGGGCTACGATGACCGGCACAAGGACGGGCCGGGGAGGCCCCATGCCGGGGCGAGGAGGACAAGGCATGGTGCAGAAGGCCAAGATCCTCCTGGTCGACGACCGGCCGGAGAATCTGCTGGCGCTGGAGGCCATTCTTTCCGCGCTCGATCAGACCCTGGTCCGGGCGTCGTCGGGGGAGGAAGCGCTCAAGGCACTGTTGACGGACGACTTCGCGGTCATCCTGCTGGACGTGCAGATGCCCGGGATGGACGGGTTCGAGACCGCCGCGCACATCAAGCGCCGGGAGCGGACCAGGGACATTCCGATCATCTTCCTGACCGCGATCAACCACGGTCCGCACCACACGTTCCGCGGGTACGCGGCGGGGGCGGTGGACTACATCTCCAAGCCCTTCGACCCGTGGGTGCTGCGGGCGAAGGTCTCGGTGTTCGTCGACCTGTACACGAAGAACTGCCAGCTCCGCGAGCAGGCGGCGCTGCTGCGGCTGCAGCTGGACGGCAGCCCGAACGGCTCGGAGAGCAAGGAGGCGGCGGGCCTGCTGGCCGAACTGTCGGCGCGGCTCGCGGCCGTCGAGGAGCAGGCCGAGGCGCTCACCAAGCAGCTCGGCGAGGAGGCGGCGGACGCCTCGGTGGTGGCCACCGCCGCGCACCTGGAGCGCAAGCTGACCGGGCTGCGGCGGGCGCTGGACGCGCTGGAGCCGGGAGCCGGCGGTACGGCTCCGGTGCTGCCCGCGCAGACCTGAGGGCGTACGGCGGACCCGGCCTACGGCCTACGGCCGGGCCGGGAGCCCCTCCTGAGGGACGGTCAGTTCCGACCGGGCGTCACATCACCCGCTCCGGGGCCGACACGAACGGGTGAAGGGGTGGGCACGCGTGTCCACCGGCGTGCACACCGGTAACCTCGCCCCCATGGCCTCACGTACGTCCGGCAAGGGTCCCCAGAGCAGCGCGGGCACCGCGAAGGCCCGCACCGGCCGTACCCCCGCGCCGGCGAAGAAAGCGGCGCCCGCGCGCAGACCTCCCGCGAAGAAGGCCGCGCCCGCGAAGCGCGCCCCGGTGAAGAAGACCGCGGCGAAGCCCGCGCCGTCCGCGTCGGGGGGTGTGGTCCGGCTGGTGCGGTGGCTCTGGCTCGGCGTCGCCCACATGGTGGGAGGCCTGTTCCGGGGTGCCAAGAACCTCGACCCCGAACACCGCAAGGACGGCCTGGGGCTGTTGCTGCTCGGTCTGGGGCTGATCGTCGCCGCCGGGACCTGGTCGAACCTGGAAGGGCCCGTCGGCGACCTGGTCACCATGCTGGTCACCGGCGCCTTCGGCCGCCTCGACCTGCTCGTTCCCCTCCTGCTCGGAGTCATGGCGGTACGTTTCATCCGGCACCCGGAGGAGAGCCAGGCCAACGGCCGCATCGGAATCGGCCTGTCCGCGCTGCTGGTCGGGGTGCTCGGGCAGGTGCACGTCGCCTGCGGCGCCCCCGGCCGGGGTGAGGGCGAGACCGCGATGCAGAACGCCGGCGGCCTGATCGGCTGGGCCGCTTCCAAACCGCTGATCTTCGCCATGGGCGCACCGCTGGCGGTGTCCATGCTGGTGCTGCTCACGGTGTTCGGTCTGCTGGTGGTCACCGCCACCCCGTTCAGCGCCGTCGGACAGCGGCTGCGCCGGCTCGGGATCTGGCTGGGAGTCATCCGGCCCAACGAGTACGACGACCTGGCCGGCGAGGCCGGCGCGGAGCGGTCGTCCCGGCACGACCCCGACCGCTGGCGCGCCCGTACCGGACGCGCGGCGGAGGGACCTGCCGGGGGGCCGGACGCGGGTCCGGAGGAGGGTCCGGACGCGGCCGAGGAGGAGGCCCTCGCCAAGCGGCGGGCCGCCGGCCGCCGGCCCCGGCGCGGCTCGGTGCAGCCGCCGCTGGACCGGGAGATGGACGCGGTGGACGTTGCCGCGGCCGCGGCGGCGGCCCTCGACGGCGCCGTGCTGGGCGGGATGCCGCCGTCGCCGCTGGTCGCCGATCTCACCCAGGGCATCGCCACCGGCCGGACCGGGGCCGAGCCCACCGCCCCGGTGCCGCCGGCCCGGGAGGAGGCGGCCGGACCCGTGACGCCCGCCGCCCCGGCGGAGACCGCGCCGGACGCCCCGTCCGCGGCGGCCGGGCCGGCGGCCCCCGCCGCCGGAAGCTCCCCGGCCACCGCCGGGGACGCCCCCGCCGACGACGCCGGACTCTTCACCGTCCCGGACCTCACGAAGAGGCCGCCGGAGCCTTCCGGAGGGCTGCCGCCCCGGGCCGAGCAGCTCCAGCTCCGCGGGGACATCACCTACGCGCTGCCCTCGCTGGACCTGCTGGAGCGCGGCGGGCCGGGCAAGACCCGCAGTGCCGCCAACGACGCGATCGTCGACGCGCTGCGGAACGTGTTCACCGAGTTCAAGGTGGACGCCGACGTCACCGGCTTCACCCGGGGCCCGACCGTCACCCGCTACGAGGTCACCCTGGGCTCGGCGGTCAAGGTCGAGCGGATCACGGCCCTGACCAAGAACATCGCGTACGCCGTGGCCAGCCCCGACGTGCGGATCATCAGCCCGATCCCGGGCAAGTCCGCGGTCGGCATCGAGATCCCCAACACCGACCGCGAGATGGTCAACCTCGGCGACGTCCTGCGGCTCGCGGACGCCGCGGAGGACGACCACCCGATGCTGGTCGCGCTCGGCAAGGACGTCGAGGGCGGCTACGTGATGGCCAACCTGGCGAAGATGCCGCACGTGCTGGTGGCCGGCGCCACCGGATCCGGCAAGTCCTCCTGCATCAACTGCCTGATCACCTCGGTCATGGTGCGGGCGACCCCGGAGGACGTGCGGATGGTGCTGGTCGACCCCAAGCGGGTCGAGCTCACGGCGTACGAGGGCATCCCGCACCTGATCACGCCGATCATCACCAATCCCAAGCGGGCCGCCGAGGCGCTCCAGTGGGTGGTCAAGGAGATGGACCTCCGCTACGACGACCTGGCGGCCTTCGGCTACCGGCACATCGACGACTTCAACAAGGCCGTCCGGGATGGCAAGATCAAACTGCCGCCGGGCAGCGAGCGCGAGCTCAGCCCCTACCCGTACCTGCTGGTGATCGTCGACGAGCTGGCCGACCTGATGATGGTCGCCCCGCGCGACGTCGAGGACTCGATCGTCCGGATCACCCAGCTGGCCCGCGCGGCCGGCATCCACCTGGTGCTCGCGACCCAGCGGCCCTCGGTGGACGTGGTCACCGGTCTGATCAAGGCGAACGTGCCGTCCCGGCTGGCCTTCGCGACCTCCTCGCTGGCCGACAGCCGGGTCATCCTCGACCAGCCGGGCGCCGAGAAGCTGATCGGCAAGGGCGACGGACTGTTCCTGCCGATGGGTGCGAACAAGCCGGTCCGCCTGCAGGGGGCCTTCGTCACCGAGGACGAGGTCCAGGCGGTGGTCCAGCACTGCAAGGACCAGATGGCCCCGGTGTTCCGGGACGACGTCACGGTCGGGCAGAAGCAGAAGAAGGAGATCGACGAGGAGATCGGCGACGACCTCGACCTGCTGTGCCAGGCGGCCGAGCTGGTGGTCTCCACCCAGTTCGGGTCGACCTCCATGCTCCAGCGCAAGCTCCGGGTGGGCTTCGCCAAGGCCGGCCGGCTGATGGACCTCATGGAGTCGCGCGGCGTGGTGGGCCCGAGCGAGGGGTCCAAGGCGCGCGACGTGCTGGTGAAGCCCGACGAGCTGGACGGCGTGCTCGCCGTGATCCGCGGCGAGTCCCAGGCCTAGGCCTGTCCGGCGGATCACGGCCGGGGCCGACCCTGATCCGCCGGACAGGCCCTGGCGGGCGTCTTCCGCGCCGTGCACCGGGTCCGCGGCCGTCGGCGGCGGGCCGGGCGGAGCCGGACCTGCACCGGACGTCCTCGGGGTCGTATGGTCCTGATATGGGTGACGGATCGGGGTCTTCCGGTGGCCCGCGGCGGTGAGCCCGCAGGTGCCACGCTCGCCGTGCCGCGGCCGGACGCGGCGCTGGCCGACACCGTGCGCCGCACCGGCGCCGCCGCGGGCGGCATCTACCTCCTGGACGGGGCGGAGCGGGCCCTGGTCCTCGCGGTGATGTGCGGGCTGCCGCTGGAGGCGGTCCGCCCGTGGCAGCGGGTGTCGATGGCCTCCCCGGTGCCCCCCAGCGAGGCGGTCCGGAAGAACCGCCTGATCTGGGTGGCCTCCCAGGACGAGATGGTGCGCGCCTACCCGCGCGCCGCCGCCGGCCTGCCCTACCGCTTCGCGCTCGCCGCCCTGCCGCTGAACGGCCGCTCCCGGTGCTGGGGCAGCCTGATCCTGCTCTGGCCCGCCGAGCACTCCGGCAACGCCACGCCGCGCGAGCGCAGCCACCTCGGCGCCGCGGCCCGGCGGATCGCCCGCGCCCTGGACGAGTACGCCGTCCCGGGCGCGGTTCCCGACCAGCCGCAGCTGATCCCGGCGGCAGGGCCCGGTCCGCAGGACACCGCCCGGGCCGGGCAGGCCGCCGCGGACTACGTCGAGCGGCTCCCCGAAGGGGCGCTGGCCCTGGACCTGGAGAGCCGGATCACCTACGTGAACCCGGCCGCGGAGGCCCTGCTGGGCCGCAAGGCCGACCAGGTGCTGGGCACCAGGCCCTGGCAGTCCCTGCCCTGGCTCGACACCCCCGAGGTCGAGGACCACTACCGGACCGCGGTCCTCAGCCGCGACCCGGTCGCCTTCACCGTGGAGCGGTCCCGCGACACCTGGCTCTGCATCGAGCTCTTCCCGGACGCCAGCGGCATCAGCGCCCGCCTCACCCGCGCCCCGGCTCCCGGCGGCCGGCGGTCCCCGTCCGCCCGCACACCGCGGCCGGCCGCCGCGGGGCCGGGGAACGGGGCCCAGGCGGGACGGCTCTACCAGCTGGCGCACCTGGCGGCCGCCCTCACCGAGACGGTGGCCGTCCGGGACGTCATCGACCTGGTCGCCGACCAGATCCTCCCCGCCTTCGGCGCCGACGGGCTGATCCTCTCCACCGCCGACGCGGGCCGACTGCAGATCACCGGACACCACGGCTACGACCCGGGGACCGTCGAGCGCCTCGACGGCCTGCCCCTGGACACCGATCTGACCCCGGCCGGCGAGGTCCTCGCCACCGGCGTCCCGGCCTTCTACTCCCGCCCCGAGGAGATGGCCCGCGCCTACCCCCAGGGCCTGCGGATCAGCGGCAAGCAGGCATGGGCGTTCCTTCCGCTGATCATCTCCAACCGGCCCGTCGGCTGCTGCATCCTGTCCTACGACCACCCCCGGGTCTTCAGCGCCGACGAGCGCGCCGTCCTCACCTCCCTGGCCGGCCTGATCGCCCAGGCCCTGGACCGCGCCCGGCTCTACGACGCCACCCACGACATCGCCCACGGGCTCCAGCAGGCCCTCCTCCCGCGCGGCCTGCCGACCCTGCCCGGTCTGCGGGCCGCCGCCCGCTACCTGCCGGCCGGGCACGGCATGGACATCGGCGGCGACTTCTACGACCTCATCCGCCTCGACGCCACCACGGCCGCGGCCGTCATCGGCGACGTACAGGGCCACAACGTCGCCGCCGCCGCGCTCATGGGCCAGGTCCGCACCGCGATCCACGCCACCGCCGGAGCCCCGCCCGACCAGGTCCTCGCCCGGACCAACCGGGTGCTCGGCGACCTGGGCACCGACCTGCTGGTCTCCTGCCTGTACGTCCACATCGACCTCGCGCGGCAGCGGGCCCGGCTGGCCACCGCCGGCCACCCGCCCCCGCTGCTGCACCGGCCCGGCCGGGCGGCCGGGGTCGTGGAACTCGACCCGGCCCCCATGCTCGGCGCCGGCGCCGGCCGCTCCTTCCCCGTCACCGGGCTGGACCTGGGCGCGGGCACGACCCTCGCCCTCTACACCGACGGGCTGGTGGAAGCCCCCGGCCGGGACATCGACCCGGTCACCGCCGACCTGGCGGACTGCCTCGCCGGGTACCGCGGCCGGAACCTCGACGGCCTCATCGACACGCTGCTGCGGTGCAGTTGGCCCACCGGCCGGTACACCGACGACATCGCCATGCTCCTGCTGCGCACCGACCCCGTGCCGCCCGGCTGACCCGACCGGGACGGGGGCGACCCACCGCCCGCGGGCCCCGTACACCAGGCCCGTCACCCGCTTGCCCGGACCGGCTTGCTTGTACCGGAAGGAGCGGTCGCCTACCTTCCGGATTGACGTCCCGTAGGGTCGGCGCCGGCCGGCGGCAGGGGGCTCACCCGTAAGGGATGCGCGGGCAACCGTATCCCTTCGCGCGGCGTCCGAGTTGAGGGAAGGGGGAGCGGGCACCGGCCGCCATGCGGATGGCGTACGAAGTCCCCCCTCCGGTTGCTCCACCCTTTCGTCACCCCCCTAGACTGGACAAGCAGCAGGTGGCTACACGCTCGAAAGGCGCCCCCGTGTCCATCGGCAAATCCAACTCCCCAGAAGACGAACGCCCTTCGGCCGCCGACGCCGAAGTCGGCGGCGAGCGGCCCCCGGAGTCCGCCGACGAGTCCGGTACGTCTGGTACGTCCGGTCCGTCCATCGGCCGGATCCTCCAGCAGGCCCGCGTCGCTGCCGGGCTCACCGTCGACGAGGTCAGCTCGGTCACCCGGGTGCGCGCCCCGATCGTCCAGGCGATCGAGCAGGACGACTTCACCCGCTGCGGCGGCGACGTGTACGCCCGCGGCCACATCCGTACGATCGCCCGCGCGGTCGGCACCGATCCGGACCCGCTGGTGGAGAGCTACGACGCCGCCCACGGCGGCCGTCCGGCACCCACCCCCGCAGCGCCCCTGTTCGAGGCCGAGCGGATCCGTCCCGAGCGGCAGCGCCCGAACTGGACCGCCGCCATGGTCGCGGCGATCGTCGCGGTCATCGGCTTCGTCGGTTTCACCGCCTTCAGCGGTGGTGAGGAGGGCCGGCGTCCGGCGGCGGAAGGTTCCGCCTCGCCCAAGCCGGCTCCGGCGCAGACCGGCAAGGTGATCACCCAGAGCCCGCAGACGCCGAAGGCCCCCAAGCCCCCCGCCACACCCAAGCCGGACCCCTCGGACAGTGCCATCGCGGCCGCGCCCAAGGACCTGGTCACGGTGGTGCTCACCGCCAACGACGGCGAGAGCTGGATCTCCGCGAAGGACTCCACGGGCCGGCTGCTGTTCGACGGCATGGTCCAGATGGGCGACTCCAAGACCTTCACCGACAAGGAGTCCATCGACCTGGTGCTCGGCGACGCCGGTGCCGTCCAGCTGTTCGTGAACGGCAAGGAGATCAAGGACGACTTCCAGCCCGGCCAGGTCGAGCGGCTGAAGTACACCAAGGACGATCAGCGCCAGGGCCAGGCCCAGGCGGGCTGAGCAGGCAATTCCGTTTCCCCGGGAAGCGGTGCGGCAAACGCCGCCCGCCCCGGGGATCTTCGTTTACCCGGCCTTGGGGCGGGGGTCGCCGCCGCGACGAAGTAGTCTTGAGTCCATGCCCGAACGCCGTACCGTCGCCCTTGTCACTCTTGGCTGCGCCCGTAACGAGGTGGACTCGGAGGAGCTCGCAGGCCGCTTGGCAGCGGATGGCTGGGAGCTCGTCGAGGACGCCGCCGAAGCGGACGTCGCCGTCGTCAACACCTGTGGCTTCGTCGAAGCCGCGAAGAAGGACTCCGTAGACGCCCTGCTGGAGGCCAACGATCTCAAGGATCAGGGCCGCACCCAGGCCGTCGTCGCCGTCGGCTGCATGGCCGAGCGCTACGGCAAGGAGCTCGCCGAAGCCCTCCCCGAAGCCGACGGCGTGCTCGGCTTCGACGACTACGCCGACATCTCCAACCGCCTCCAGGTGATCCTGAGCGGCGGCAGCGTGGAGGCCCACACCCCGCGCGACCGCCGCAAGCTGCTGCCGATCAGCCCCGCCGAGCGGCAGGGCGCCGACGTGGCCCTGCCCGGCCACGCCCAGGAGGCCGTGGAGCCCGCGCCGGCCGACCTTCCGGACGGTCTCGCGCCCGCCTCCGGCCCGCGCGCCCCGCTGCGCCGCCGCCTGGACACCAGCCCGGTCGCCTCCGTGAAGCTGGCCTCCGGCTGCGACCGCCGGTGCTCCTTCTGCGCCATCCCGTCCTTCCGCGGCTCGTTCATCTCGCGCCGCCCGAGCGACGTGCTCGGCGAGACCCGCTGGCTGGCCGAGCAGGGCGTCAAGGAGGTCATGCTGGTCTCCGAGAACAACACCTCCTACGGCAAGGACCTGGGCGACATCCGGCTGCTGGAGACCCTGCTGCCGGAGCTGGCCGAGGTCGACGGCATCGAGCGGGTCCGGGTCAGCTACCTCCAGCCGGCCGAGATGCGGCCCGGCCTGATCGACGTACTGACCTCCACCCCCAAGGTGGTGCCGTACTTCGACCTGTCCTTCCAGCACTCCGCGCCCGACGTGCTGCGCGCCATGCGCCGCTTCGGCGACACCGACCGCTTCCTGGAGCTGCTGGACACCATCCGGTCCAAGGCCCCGCAGGCCGGCGTCCGGTCCAACTTCATCGTGGGCTTCCCCGGTGAGACCGAGGCCGACTTCGCCGAGCTGGAGCGCTTCCTCACGCACGCGCGGCTCGACGCGATCGGCGTCTTCGGCTACTCCGACGAGGAGGGCACCGAGGCGGTCACCTACGAGAACAAGCTCGACGAGGAAGTGATCGCGGAGCGGCTCGCGCACATGCAGCGACTCGCCGAGGAACTGACCTCGCAGCGCGCCGAGGAGCGGATCGGTGAGACCGTGGAGGTACTCGTCGAGTCCGTGGAGACGGTGGACGAGGACGGTGACGGCGCGTACGGACGTGCCGCGCACCAGGCCCCGGAGACCGACGGACAGGTGGTCTTCACCGACAGCACGGGGCTGACCCCCGGCCGGATGGTGACGGCGAAGGTGGTCGGGACCCTGGGCGTGGACCTGGTGGCGGAGCCGCTGGGCACGGAGGACTTCGAGGAGGCGGCCGGATGACCGGAGTCCCGGCATCGGCGGCGGGCGGAACCAGCCGCCGGCCCGGTTCGGCACCCGGCGGGAAGCTGGGTGCCGCGGCCGTGAACCAGGCCAGCCTGTGGAACATCGCCAACATCCTGACGATGGTCCGGCTGGTGCTCGTGCCGGGATTCGTGCTGCTCCTGCTCGCCGACGGCGGGTACGACCCGGTCTGGCGGGCCTGGGCCTGGGCGGCGTTCGCCGTCGCCATGATCACCGATGTGTTCGACGGGCACCTGGCCCGTACGTACAACCTGGTCACGGACTTCGGGAAGATCGCCGACCCGATCGCCGACAAGGCCATCATGGGCGCGGCCCTGATCTGCCTGTCGTATCTGGGGGACCTGCCCTGGTGGGTCACCGGGGTGATCCTGGGCCGGGAGCTCGGCATCACCCTGATGAGGTTCTGGGTGATCCGCTACGGGGTGATCCCGGCCAGCCGGGGCGGCAAGCTGAAGACCCTGGCGCAGGGCACCGCGGTGGGCATGTACGTGCTCGCGCTGACCGGCCCGCTGGCCACCTTCCGCTGGTGGGTGATGGCGGTGGCCGTGGTGCTGACCGTGGTCACCGGTCTGGACTACGTACGCCAGGCCGTGGTGCTCAGGCGCAAGGGGATCGCGGCGGAACAGGCCGCGAGGTGACATACGGGCCGGGGGACGGGGGAGCGTCCGGGGCGGCGGAAGCGGCACCGGAATCCGGCCCGGCCGGAGCCGACTCCCGTGCCACGGCGGCCGAGGCGCTCAGGCTCCTCGCGGAGAGTGACGGGACCGTGGCGGTCGCCGAGTCGCTGACCGGCGGACTGGTGGCGGCCGAGATCACCGCGGTGCCCGGAGCCTCGAAATCCTTCCTCGGCTCGGTGACGGCGTACGCCACCGGGCTGAAACACCGGCTGCTGGGAGTGGACGCGGAGCTGCTCGCCGCGCACGGCGCGGTGAACGCGCAGGTGGCGGCGGAGATGGCGGCCGGGGTGCGGCGGGCGCTGGGGGCCACGTGGGGGATCGCGACGACCGGGGTGGCCGGTCCGGACCCGCAGGACGGGCAGCCGGTGGGCACGGTCTTCATCGCCGTGGCGGGCCCGGGGGGCGGGAAAACCGCCGCTCTGCGATTGAACGGCTCCCGGGCGGAAATCCGTAGGGAGAGCGTACGCACAGTGCTCGAACTTCTCTCGAGCGAACTCCGCGAGAATGTGCGGGGGCAGGATACGGAACAGAACGGGGGGATTTGATGTTTGCAGCCCTGAGTGAACACGACATCGCTCCCCGCACGGCCGCGGCGCGAGGCGGTACGGTGGGGCGTGAAGGATGCGGCTACACGGTCAGAGGAGGGAGCCACCGATGATTCTGCTCCGTCGCCTGCTGGGTGACGTGCTGCGTCGGCAGCGCCAGCGCCAGGGCCGTACTCTGCGCGAAGTCTCCTCGTCCGCCCGAGTTTCGCTCGGCTATCTCTCCGAGGTGGAGCGGGGGCAGAAGGAGGCGTCCTCCGAACTGCTCTCCGCGATCTGCGACGCGCTGGACGTACGGATGTCCGAGCTGATGCGCGAAGTCAGCGACGAACTGTCGCTCGCCGAGCTCGCACAGTCGGCCGCGGCAAGCGAACCGGTGCCGGCGCCGGTACGCCCGATGCTCAATTCGGTCTCCGTGACCTCGGTCGCGGGCGGACCGGAGCGGGTGACCATCAAGGCGCCTGCGGAAGCGGTGAACGTCGTAGCCGCCTGAGTGCCCCGATGTACGGCCGGAGCCCCGGCCGGGTGCGAGGGAGTCCCCCGGATCTGCCGGGAGGCGCCCCCGGGCCCGGACGGGGCTTCTGTGCTGTCCGGGGTGTTCCGGGCCGCCGGGTGTTCCGGATGCGCGGGGTGTTCCCCGCCGCCGGGCGTTCTGGGTGCGCGGCCCGGAGGGGTACGGGACGATGGGCGGGAACCGGTCCCTCCCCCCGCTCCGGGCTCCGTCCGGGCGGGGGGACCCCCATCCCGGGAGGCAGCCGTGCTCCGCTTGCTCCTCATACCCCCGGCCCTGGTGGCGGGAGCGCTGTGGTGCTGGGCGTTACTGCGCCTGGCCCTGGTGCCCGTGGAGGCAGGTGCGGTGGAGGAGGCCCTCGTGATGAGCGGCTGGACCCTGAGCCTGCTGCCCGTGCACTGCGCCCGCCGTACGGCCGCCCCGGCCTCCCGGGAGCCGGCCGCACCCGGACCCCCGGCGGAGGGGGAACCGGTCACCAGGGCATCGCGACTCCCCCGTTCGGGCGCAGGATCTGGCCGGTCATGAACGACGAGGCGTCCGAGGCGAGGTAGAGCACGGCCCGTGCGATGTCCTCGGCCTCGCCGACCCGGCGCAGCGGCGCCATCCTCGTCATCGCGGCTTCGGTCTGCTCCTGGGCCTCCGGTCCGTGCCGGCCGGTCATCGGGGTGCGGATCCACCCCGGGGCGACCGCGTTGACCCGGATGCCGCGCGGGCCGGTCTCGGTGGCCAGGGTCCTGGTCAGCTGGACCACGGCGGCCTTGGCGGCGCTGTAGCAGAGCAGGCCGGGCGAGGCGGCGTCCACGGCACCGGAGGCCATGGTGACGATGGCGCCCGGAGTGCCGGCGGCCAGCATGGCGCGGGCGGCCTCCTGGCAGGTGTAGAGCACCCCCTTGAAGTTCACGGAGAACACCCGGTCGAGGTCCTCGTCGAGGGTGTCCACCACGCTGCTGGTGTGCATGATCCCCGCGATCGCCGCGGCGATGTCGATCCGCCCGGCGGCGGCCACCGCCGCCCGCACCCGATCGCGGTCGGTGACGTCCAGGACGTGGACCACGGCCGTGCCGCCGGCTTCCCCGACCAGGGCCGCGGTCTCGTGCAGGCCCTCCTCGTCGCGGTCGGCGCAGTGGACCGTGGCGCCGGACTCGGCGAGCAGCCGGGCGGAGGCCCGTCCGATGCCGCTGGCGGCGCCGGTGATCAGCGCGGTGCGGCCGGTGAGGTCGTACGGGGCTATGGGCATGCCCGGGACGGTACGACCGTATCTGACGGGCCGTCAACCGGTCGTGGGGTCCTCGTACACGTGCCAGCGGGTGACCTTGCCCTCGTGCACGGTGGCGGTCCACCGGGCGGGGCCGGCCAGGCGGGGGTCGGAGCACTCCGAACGGCCGGCGGCGGAGACCACCTCGCCGTCGGCGGTGACGGACGTGAAGACGTTGCGGTAGCCGGGGAACGCGGCGAAGAAGTCACGCCAGGCGTCCAGGCAGGCCCGGCGCCCCGAGACGACGGTCCCGGCAGGGTCGACGAAGGTGTGGTCCTCCGACATCAGGGCGCCCAGCCCGGCCAGGTCACCGGCGGTGATCAGGGCGTTGAAGCGGCGGACCACACCGCGGGGGTCCTCGCCGACCGGGCCGCTCTGGCAGCGGGGGCACCAGTACGTGGGGCGGTCGTCCTGCGGGGCCTCCCGGATCGGGGTGCGGCAGCGCAGGCAGGGCCGGCCGGCCCGCCCGTAGACGAAGAGGTCGGGGCGGCCGCTGCCGCGCGGGCCGGTGGTGGTGCGGGGATGGCGGCCGGGGCCGGTGTTGGCCTCGAGCACGCGGTGGGCGGCGCCCGGGAGCCGGTGGAGGACGGAATCCGGGAGGTCGCCGACGGGGGTCCAGGGGGTCGCCCCGGCCATGAAGCAGAGCTCCGCCTTGTAGATGTTGCCGATGCCGGCCAGGTTCCGCTGGTCGAGCAGGGCCTCGCCGAGCGGGCGGTCGGGGTCGGCCCCGAGGTTCGCGGCGGCCCGCTCGGGGTCCCAGTCCGGGCCGAGCAGGTCGGGGCCGAGGTGGCCGACGACCCGGTCCTCCTCGGCGGTCCGGAGCAGCTCCAGCACGGGCAGCCGGTAGCCGACGGCGGTGTGCGCGGCGGTGCCGAGCACGGCCCGGATTTCGTACGCGGGTCCGCCGTGCCAGCGCTCGCCGGCGGCGAAGACGTGCCAGGCGCCGTCCATCCGGAGGTGGCTGTGCAGGGTGAGCCCGCCCTCGACGCGGGCGAGCAGGTGCTTGCCGCGCGGGACCACCTCCAGCACGGTCCGGCCGGTGAGGTCGGTGGTGGCGAGGCGGGGGACCCGCAGGTCGCTGACGGTGAGCACCTGGCCGGCCAGGGCGGCGTGCAGCCGGTGCGCGGCGCGCCAGACGCTGTCTCCTTCGGGCACGCTCCCATTGTCGCCGCGGGAGGCCGGAGAGGGTGGGGAAGCGAGGGGAGGGAGGGGGGAGGGGCCCGTACGGAGCTCCTCCGGGACCCGCCCGGCGGATCGCCTCCTCGGCCAGTCCGGCGATCCGCTCACGCCGGTCCGGGGCGTGTCGGCGGGCACGGCCGGCTTTCCCGTTCACTGTGGTCAGGCTGGTTCGAGGAAACGAGGAGCCTCAGATGAAGATCGCCGTACTCGGGACCGGGGCCGGTGCCCGCTCGCACATCGCACGGCTGACCCAGCTCGGCCACCAGGTGTTCGTCGGCACCCGCGACTCACAGGTCACCCTCGGGCGGACCGAGCCCGACTTCATGGGCACCGAGCCCTTCGCCCAGTGGCTGGCGGACTATCCGGCCGTCGAGCTGATGAACTTCGGCGACGCCGCGGCCGAGGGCGAGTTCGTCATCAACGGGATCGACGGCGCCAACGCCGTACGCGTGCTCGGTGAGCTCAGGGGTCACCTGGCCGGCAAGGTCCTGATGGACTACGCCGTGCCGTTCGTCTACAACCCGGAGCGAGCCCATCCGTGGCCCACCCCCTGGGGGGTGATGCCGGCCCTGGACCCGGTGGACTCCGACAGTCTCGGCGAGCGGATCCAGCGGGCCCTGCCGGACACCAAGGTGGTGAAGGCGTGCGTCACGCAGGAGCAGGAGACCGTCGTGGACCCCAGGAGGATCGGCGGCGGGGACCACACCATCTTCATCGCGGGCGAGGACGCGGGCGCCAAACAGCAGGTCACCGAGCTGCTCACGTCCTACGGCTGGGAGGACGTGCTGGACCTCGGGCCGATCGTGTCCTCCCGGGGCATGGAGATGTACTCCCACATGCACAGCGCGATCCAGTTCGCCCTCGGCGGGGCCCGCTTCGGCATCAAGGTCATCCGTTGATCCCCTGACCCGGTCCGCCGGGTCGGTCAGTTCCGCAGCCGCAGCCCGCGCGGGGTGGCGTGGAAGCCCGCGGCCTCCAGGCCCGCGCCCAGCGGGGAGGTCAGCGCGGGAGCGTTGTTGATCCGCTCCACGGTCAGGTCGGGCAGCGTGCCCGCCCGGGAGGCGGTGGCCAGCGCGGCCGTCGCCGCCTCCAGCCGGGGGTCCCCGGCGGGCGGCCACGCCAGCAGGGTCCGCCCGCCGCGCTCCAGGTACAGCGTCAGCTCCCCGTCGACCAGCACCACCAGCGAGCCCGCCTTCCGGCCCGCCTTGTGCGTCGCTCCGGCCGGCGGCTCCGGCCACGGCAGGGCCGCACCGTAGGCGTTGGCCGGGTCGGCCGCGGCCAGGACCACCGCCGCCAGCGGCGGCGGGGTCCGCTCGGCCGCCCGCAGCCGGTCCACCGCGCCGTCCATCGCGAACTGGGCCGCGCCCAGACCCTCCACCACATAGCCGCGCCGCGCCTGCCCGCTGTCCTCGAACGCCGACAGCACCCGGTAGACGGCGCTGAAGCCGCCCTGCACGCCCTCGGCCTGGACGGCGCCCCGGGTCACCACCCCGTGCCGGTCCAACAGGGTGCGCGCCAGCGCGTGGGCCCGGTGGGTGGGATCAGCACCCGGTTCCGGCAGCAGGGACCACCGGCCGGAGACCGTCGGGGGTCCCTGCCGGGACGCGGACGCGCTCAGCGCGCCGTACCGGCCGCGCGGCACCGTCCGTTTCGCACGGTGGGCCGTGGACCCCGCCGTCCGGCCCGAGCCGAGCAGAGACCGCAGCGGGGCGAGGGTGTCATTGGTCAGCCGGCCCGACCAGGCCAGGTCCCAGACCGCCGCCGACAGCTCCGGGTCCGTGACCTCGGGCAGGGCCGCCCGGACCGTCTGCGCGATCTGCCGGAAGAACAGGCCGTACCCGCCGGACAGGCTGTCCAGCACGGCCTGGTGCACCGGGCCGGTCTCCAGCGGGTGCGGAGGCGGCAGCAGCAGCGGCGCCGCGTCCGCCAGGTAGAGCGACACCCAGCCGTCCTTGCCGGGCAGCGCGCCCGCGCCCGCCCACACCACCTCGCCGGTGGTGGTCAGCTCGTCCAGCAGGGCGGGGGAGTACCCGGCCACCCGGGACGGCAGCACGATCCGCTCCAGCGCCGAGGCGGGCACCGGCGCGCCCTGGAGCTGCTCGACCGCCCGCGCCAGGCCGTCGATGCCGCGCAGCGCCCCGCCCAGGTGCTGCCACTGTGGCAGGAAGGTGGCCAGGGCCGTCGGCGGGACAGGCTCCAGCTCCTGCCGCAGCGCGGCGAGCGAGCGGCGGCGCAGCCGGCGCAGCACCGCCGCGTCGCACCACTCCTGCCCGATGCCGGACGGGTGGAACTCGCCCTGGACCACCCGGCCCGCCGCCGCGAGCCGGTGCAGGGCGCCCTCGGTCACCGCCGAGCCCAGCCCGAACCGGGCGGCGGCCGTCGCCGTGGTGAACGGGCCGTGCGTCCGGGCGTACCGGGCCAGCAGATCGCCCAGCGGGTCCTTCACCGGCTCGGTGAACGCCTCCGGCACGCCCACCGGGAGGGCCGTGCCCAGGGCGTCCCTCAGCCGGCCCGCGTCCTCGACCGCCGCCCAGTGGTCCTTCCCCGCGATCCGGACCCGGATGGCGCGGCGGGCCGCGCCGAGCTCCCGCACCCAGTCCGCCTCCGCACCCCGTCCGGCCAGCTCCTCCTCCGTCAGGGGGCCCAGCAGCCGCAGCAGGTCCGCGGCGGACTCCGCGTCCTTGGCCCGGCGGTCCTCCGTCAGCCACTGGAGTTCGCGCTCCAGCGCCTCCAGCACCTCCGGGTCCAGCAGCTCCCGCAGCTCGGCCTGCCCCAGCAGCTCGGCCAGCAGCCGGGAGTCCAGCGACAGCGCCGCCGCCCGCCGCTCGGCCAGCGGCGAATCCCCCTCGTACAGGAACTGGGCCACGTACCCGAACAGCAGCGACCGGGCGAACGGCGAGGGCTCGGGCGTGGTGACCTCCACCAGCCGGACCCGGCGCGCCTCGATGTCCCCCATCAGCTCCGTCAGCCCCGGTACGTCGAACACGTCCTGCAGGCATTCCCGTACGGCTTCCAGCACGATCGGGAACGAACCGAACTCGGATGCCACCTGGAGCAGTTGCGAAGCCCGCTGGCGCTGCTGCCACAGCGGGGTGCGCTTGCCCGGGCTGCGGCGCGGCAGCAGCAGCGCGCGGGCCGCGCACTCCCGGAACCGGGAGGCGAACAGCGCGGAGCCGCCGACCTGTTCGGTGACGATCCGGTCGACCTCGCCCTTGTCGAAGGCCATGTCGGCGGCGCCCAGCGGGGCCTGCTCGCTGTCGAACTCGAACGCGGGCGCCGCCGCGGGGTCGAAGTCGAGGAGGTCCATGCCCAGCAGGTCGGCGTCCGGCAGCCGCAGCACGATCCCGTCGTCGGCGTGCATCACCTGCGCGTCCATGCCGTACCGCTCGGCGAGCCGGGCACCCAGCGCCAGCGCCCACGGGGCGTGCACCTGCGCGCCGAACGGGGAGTGGACCACCACCCGCCAGTCGCCCAGCTCGTCCCGGAACCGCTCCACGACGATCGTCCGGTCGTCCGGGACGTGCCCGCACGCCTCGCGCTGCTCCGCCAGATAGGCCAGCACGTTGTCCGCGGCCCACGCGTCCAGGCCGGCCGCCACCAGCCGCAGCCGGGCGTCCTCCTCGGACAGCGCGCCGACCTCGCGGAGGAACGCGCCCACCGCCCGGCCCAGTTCCAGTGGGCGGCCCAGCTGGTCGCCCTTCCAGAACGGCAGCCGGCCCGGCACCCCGGGCGCGGGGGAGACCAGCACCCGGTCCCGGGTGATGTCCTCGATCCGCCACGAGGTGGTGCCCAGGGTGAACACGTCCCCGATCCGGGACTCGTACACCATCTCCTCGTCGAGCTCCCCGACCCGGCCGCCGCCCTTCTTGGGGTCCGCGCCGGCCAGGAACACCCCGAACAGGCCGCGGTCCGGGATCGTCCCGCCCGAGGTGACCGCCAGGCGCTGGGCCCCCGGCCGCCCGGTGACCGTCCCCGCCACCCGGTCCCACACCACCCGCGGCCGCAGCTCGGCGAAGGCGTCCGAGGGATAGCGGCCCGCCAGCATGTCCAGCACGGCCGTGAACGCCGACTCGGGCAGCGCGGCGAACGGCGCGGCCCGGCGCACCAGCGCCATCAGGTCGTCCAGCTGCCAGGTGTCCATCGCGGTCATCGCGACCAGCTGCTGCGCCAGAACGTCCAGCGGGTTCGACGGGATGCGCAGCGACTCGATGGCCCCGCCGCGCATCCGCTCGGTGACCACCGCCGACTGCACCAGGTCGCCCCGGTACTTGGGGAACACCACGCCCCGGGAGACCGCGCCGACCTGGTGCCCGGCCCGGCCGACCCGCTGCAGCCCGGAGGCCACCGACGGCGGGGACTCCACCTGCACCACCAGGTCCACCGCACCCATGTCGATGCCGAGCTCCAGGCTGGACGTGGCCACCACGGCGGGCAGCCGGCCCGCCTTCAGGTCCTCCTCGACCAGGGCCCGCTGCTCTTTGGACACCGAACCGTGGTGTGCGCGCGCCAGCAGCGGCGGAGCGCCCTGCGCCGACCCCGACTGGGCCATGACCTCGGCCGGCGGGGCGTGGTCCGCCGCCGCCGGCTCACCGGTGGCCCGCTCGTACGCGATCTCGTTCAGCCGGTTGCACAAACGCTCCGCGAGCCGCCGCGAGTTGGCGAACACGATCGTCGACCGGTGCGCCTGCACCAGGTCCGCGATCCGCTCCTCCACGTGCGGCCAGATCGACGGCTTGTCGCCGCCCTCCCGCTCCTCCGAGGCCGGCGAACCGCCCAACTCGCCCATGTCCTGGACGGGGACGACGACCGAGAGGTCGAACTCCTTGGCCGAGGGCGGCTGGACGATCTCCACCCTGCCGCGCGGCGACAGGTACCGGGCCACCTCCTCCACCGGCCGCACCGTCGCCGACAGCCCGATCCGGCGGGCCGGGCGCGGCAGCAGCTCGTCCAGCCGCTCCAGCGACAGCGCCAGGTGCGCGCCCCGCTTCGTGCCCGCGACCGCGTGCACCTCGTCCAGGATCACCGTCTCGATCCCGGCCAGGGCCTCCCGGGAGGCCGAGGTGAGCATCAGGAACAGCGACTCGGGCGTGGTGATCAGGATGTCCGGCGGGCGGGTGGCCAGCGCCCGGCGCTCGGCCGCAGGAGTGTCCCCGGACCGGATGCCCACCCGGATCTCCGGTTCGGGCAGGCCCAGCCGGACCGCCTCCTGCCGGATCCCGGTCAGCGGGCTGCGCAGGTTCCGCTCGACGTCCACCGCAAGGGCCTTCAGCGGGGACACGTACAGCACCCGGCAGCGCTTCTTCGGCTCGGCGGGCGGCGGTACGGACGCCAGCCGGTCCAGCGCGGCCAGGAACGCGGCGAGCGTCTTGCCGGAGCCGGTGGGCGCCACCACCAGCACGTCCGAGCCCGCGCCGATGGCCCGCCACGCGCCCTCCTGGGCGGCGGTGGGCCCGGCGAACGCCCCGGTGAACCAGGAACGGGTCGCGGGGGAGAACGCATCGAGCGCGGAGCCGGCCATGCGACCATCCTGCACCCCGCCACTGACATCGCCCCCGACCTGGGCGTACGCCCCTCCGGAAGGCGAGGGACAATGAGGGGATGGCGAACGGAGACGGCACCGCCCCGGACCCGGCCGGCGCGCTCCGCCCGGACCGGACGGGGGCCCGGGAATGGGCCCGGCACTGGCAGAACCCGGACCTGCCCGGCGTGGACCTGCTGCGCGCGCACTACGTCCGCCACACCTTCCCCCGGCACGCCCACGACGGCTACGTCATCGCCGCCGTGACCGGCGGCATCGAGGAGGTCGGACTCCCCGGGACGACCGAGCGCGCCGGACCGGGCAGCGTGGTCCTGATCAATCCCGAGGTCCCGCACACCGCCCGGGCCGGGGTCCCCGAGGGCTGGGCCTACTCCACCCTCTACCCGGCCCGTGACCTGGTCGCCGAAGTCGCCGCCGAGCTCACCACGCTGCGCGGCACCCCCGGTTTCACCGAGCCGATGGTCATGGACCCGGAGGGCGCCCGGCTGATCACCGAGGTCCTCCGGGCCGCGGAGCAGGGCAACGCGCTGGCCGCCGACGGCCTGCTGCGGATCGCGGTGGCCCGGATGCTCCGGCGCCACGGCGGCCCGCTGCCGTCCCGCCGGCCGTCCGGCGCGGGCGCGGGCGCCGCCGAGCGGGCCCGCGCCGTCCTGGAGGACCGGCTCGCCGACCCGCCCACCCTGGAGCAGCTCGCCGCCGAGCTGGGCACCAGCCCGTTCGCGCTGCTGCGCTCCTTCCGCGAGCGGTACGGCATGCCCCCGCACACCTGGCTGACCGATGCCCGGGTGCGCCGGGCCCGGCTGCTGCTGGCCGCGGGCACCCCGCCGGCCGAGGCGGCCCTGGTGGTCGGCTTCACCGACCAGCCGCACCTGAACCGGCACTTCACCCGGATCGTCGGGGTCCCGCCCGGCGCCTACCGGCGCGAACGCGCCGCCTAGCGGGCGCCCGGACCGGGGGCCGCCGCAGCAGGGCCGGCCGGCCCGTCCCCGCCCGGCCCGTCCCCGGCAGGCCCGTCCCCGCCAGGCCCGGAGGCCGTCGGCGGGTCCCCGTCGGTCCCGGGAGGCTCCGCGTCCCGCCCCACCTCCGCCGCCCGGGTCCCGAGGTGGTGGCCGAGTGCCCGGTACGCGTCGAACTGCGCGTGGTCGAAGGACTGGTCGAAGGTGCTCACCCGAGGGAAGGACCGCTCCCGCAGCGAATAGCTCAGCAGCTCGTAGGCCATGTCCGGGGTCAGGCCGGCCTTCGCCACCACGATCCGCCCGGTCCGCCCGGCCGGTTTCCCCGGCTCGAACTCGATGTCCTCCGGGTACTCGATCGTGCCCGTGACCACGCAGTCCGCCGACAGCCGGGCGTTGAGCGCGGCCAGCGGGTCGGCCGGAGCGAGCGGTTCGGCGCTGCCCGGCACCAGCTTCAGTGCCTCGCCCTCCGCGAAGGTGATCCGCACGCCCAGGTCCTCGTACGCCAGGGTGACCGCCTGCGCCAGCGTGGTGGCCAGCGGCGGGGTGTCCCCGGAGGCGTCGACCACGTACACGGTGCGGCAGCGCAGCCGCAGCAGCTCGACCAGGCCGAGGTTGTCGACGTGCCCGCCGTCGGTGCACAGCAGCATCGGGCTGGTGTCCGGGTGGCGGCCGACGAGTTCCTGGAGCTGGTAGCGGAGCCGCCGGACCCGGGGGAGCCGGGGCATCGTCCAGCGGGCGTCCTCCTTCCGGGCCACGGCGGCCAGGTAGGCCGGGTTGGGCAGCCAGGTGCCCAGTCGCAGGTTGGACAGGGCCAGCAGCCTTTCCACCGCCGTCGACTGACTGCCCATCGCGGAGGCGAAGGCCGCCCCCGACACCGCCATCGCGGACTGCACGGTCACGTCGGCCCGGATCAGCGGGTGCGCGGTGTGCTCCAGGGTGGTGGTCCGCACCCAGCCGATGTCCGGCCCGCCCACGTAGTCGGAGGCGAAGGTGATGGGGACGGCGGGCCGCCCCGGCGGGGTCCGGTTCCGGCCCGACAGGGCCGCGGAGGCGGCGAAGATCACCTTGGGGAACGGCCGGACCCGCTCGGCGTGCGTGCTCAGGCTGGTCGGCTCGCCGTTGTAGTCGTAGGGGAGGCTGCCGATCGAGCCGTCCTCCAGCACGGTCCGGCGCACCGCGAAGGCGCCGGCCAGCCGCTGCCGGTAGAAGGGGTGCAGGCTGAACGTGGTCTGGTCGAGGACCAGGGCCAGCACCACCAGCGCGGCGGGCAGGCCCACCTGCCAGCCCGGGGGCCAGTCCCCGGACCAGACGGCGGCCCAGGACAGGAAGAAGAGCAGGACGAAGCCGAGGACCAGCAGCACCAGCCAGGTGACCAGCCGCAGCGTCCAGCCGTTCCCGATCCTGGTCGTGATGGTCTTCACCCGCCCGGCGGAGAACGGTCCCGGCCGGTCACCGTCGTTGCGCACCTGCCGGGTCCGGGTGAAGCGGGCCGCGAACAGGCCGCCCACCCAGGTGAGTCCGGCCGTGAGCGCGCCGAGGGCCGAGACCCCGCGGATGTCGTCGGGGACCACCTGCCGGCCGACGGACAGCCAGGTGTAGAACCACACGACCCAGGGGACGGCCACCGCCAGGGCCAGGACCGCCACCGCCGTCCAGAGCACCGCCCTGAGCGTGCTCCGCAGCCAGGCCGGGCGGGCCGCCCCGCGGTACGTCCGGTACAGCGTGCCGCCGAGGGAGACCAGGGCCGCGGCACAGACCAGGGCGAGCACCGGCGGCCAGACGTGCGGGTACAGCGGGAAGTCGCCGAGCCCGGCGCCCGCCTCGAAGGCGCGCCGGAACCCGGGGAGGTCGGCCACCGGCACGGCCGCGTAGAACCCGGCGACGAGTTCGCCGGCCACGAGGAAGGTCAGGATCAGCAGGCCCAGCGAGACCAGCACCCCCCGCAGTACGGTGCCCAGTGCGACCACGGTCTCCCGCGGGGTGTCCATCAGGTACTTCGCGTGGCGCCGGACGTGGTCCTCCTCGGGGCTGCCCGGTGCGAAGGCGTCGTCCGGCCCGGCCAGGCCCCGCGGGGAGCGGTCCGTGTCCCGGAGGCGGGCCGGCCGCGGGGTCACGGCCAGCTGGAACGCTCCGGCGGCGTAGCCGCCGCCGGACACCGACACCAGGTACTCGGCCCGGTCGAGGACCCCCTGTTCGCGCAGCGCCTGGAGCGCGCCCAGGGTGACGGAGGCGGAGCGGATGCCACCGCCGGAGACGCAGATCCCGGTGGCGGCCGGTTTGCGGGCGGGCAGCACCAGGGCCCGGGTCCGCCAGCGGGCGATGGCGCTGTCGCCGGGCGCGGGCCCCTTGGTCGGGAGGCCGGCCCAGTCGGCGAGCGGGGTGGAGGCGGGCGGGGCCATCGGCGGCTCGATGAGGTCCGGCAGCCAGGCCGGGGCGGGGGCGGGCGCCGCCGCGGGGTCCGCCCCCGGCCGGTCGTCCCCGCCGTCCTCGTGGCCCCCGCCGCCGGGTACGTGCCCGGCCGCCTCGCCGGCCAGGTCGTACGCGGTGGTGACCAGGGGCGCCCGCAGGAGGTCCCCTTCGCCGGGCGGGCGGCGGAGCAGCCGGCGTGCGGCCGTACCCATCCGCTGCCGGAAGGCGGGGCGGGGGTCCACGTACACCCGGGCCCGGCCCGTCACGCCCCGGGCGGCCAGGGTCGCCGCCACCCACACGGCGGTCGCCGCCAGCGGGCCGATCAGCGCCCACTTCACCAGGGCGCAGTACGCCGCGAACCGCAGGTACGGGTCCGGGGCGGTGGCCAACCGGTCCAGCGCGGCGTACAGGAAGGCGTTCTCGGCGACGTCGGCCGCGACCGCCGCCAGGGTCAGCCCCAGGGCGCGCAGCGAGGCCCGCCGGGCCACCGGACGGTGCAGGTACAGCCGGCCGAAGCCGAAGACCGCCAGCAGCACCAGCCCGTAGGCCGGGATGAAGAGGGTCCAGTCGAGCTCCAGGGCCTCCCGGAAGAGGTCGGCCCGTGCCCGTGCGCAGTCCTCCCCGATGGCGGCGCAGGCCCCGGCCCGGTCCCCGGCGAGCTGCAGCCGCTGCTCGGCCCCGGCGCCGAGCGCGGCCGGCCGCCGCCGGGCGTACTCGGCGGCCAGCAGGATCCCGGCGACGAGCCCGCTCCAGCAGAGGACGGGGGCCCAGCGGCGCGGCAGGGAGGTGCTCATTCACTCACGGTAGCCATTTGCGTGCAGGGAGTGGAGGGTGCGCGCGCAAGAACGTACAAGACCGGGCGCGGGCGGCCCGCATAGCTTCGGGGGGTGACCGAGCAGCAGACCACCAGCGCCACCGCGGCCCGCGGGCCGGGCGCACACAGTGCAGCGGAGATGCGGGCGGACGTGCCGGCGGACGTGCCGGCAGTCGTGCCGGCGGGCGGATCGGCGGACCGGCCGGCCGGCCGCCGGGCCGTCGTGCGCGACGCCCTCGGGGTCGGCGTGGCCGTCGGGCTCTCCGGTTTCGCCTTCGGGGTGACCGCCGCGGGGGCCGGCATCAGCGTGGCGCAGGCGTGCGTCCTGAGCCTGCTGGTCTTCACCGGCGCCTCCCAGTTCGCCCTCGTCGGGGCGCTCGCGGCCGGCGGCAACCCCTTCACGGCCGCCGCCGGGGCCTTCTTCCTGGGCACCCGGAACGCCTTCTACGGGCTGCGCCTGTCCCAGCTGCTGGCCCTGCCCCGTGCGGTCAGGCCGCTCGCCGCGCACTGGGTGATCGACGAGACCGCCGCCGTGTCCCTGGCCCAGAAGGACCGCTCCTCGGCCCGGCTCGGCTTCACCGTCACCGGGCTGAGCCTGTACCTGCTGTGGAACCTCACCACCCTGCTCGGGGCGCTCGGCGCCGAGGCCGTCGGCGACACCGCCAGGTGGGGCCTGGACGCCGCCGGCCCCGCCGTGTTCCTGGCGCTGCTCGCGCCGATGCTGCGGACCGCGACCGAGCGGGCCGTGGCCGCCCTCGCGCTCGTGCTGGGCCTCGGCTTCCTGCCGGTGCTGCCGGCCGGCGTGCCGGTCCTGGTCGCGGCGCTCGCCGCGCCCGTCATCCTCTTCCTGAAGGGACGCCGTCCGTGACCGTCTGGATCGCCATCGGCGCCACCGTCGCCGGCTGCTACCTGCTCAAGCTGGCCGGACTCCTGGTCCCGGCCGGTGTCCTGGAACGCCCGCTGGTGCAGCGGCTGGCGGCCCTGCTGCCGGTCGCCCTGCTCGCCGCGCTCACCGCGCAGCAGACCTTCAGCACCGGGTCCGCGCTGGTCGTGGACGCCCGCGCGGCCGGACTGGCCGCGGCCGGGCTCGCGCTGGTGCTGCGCGCCCCCTTCCTGGTGGTGGTCGGGGCCGCCGTGGTGGTCACCGCGGGGGTCCGGGCCCTGGGCGGATAGCGGGCGCCCGCTCCGGCGGGCTGCCGGGGGCCGCGGTACGGCCGACGGGCCCTACGACCGGCGGACCCGCGGTACGACCGGCGCGCTCTCGGTACCGGTCGGCGGGCTCTCGGTACCGGCCGACGGACCCGCAGTGCGGCAGGCGGATCCGCGGTACCGGCCGGCGGGCCCGCCGTACGCCGCCCCGTCAGTGCGGCCGCCCCGCCGGGGACGTGCCCGGCGCGGGCAGGCGCCCGTACGCGCGCAGGGTCAGCAGGGCCTCCAGGGTGGCGATCGGGCGCCGCTCCAGTGCGCTGCCCGGCGCCCAGGTCCGGCGGAGCACCGGCCAGCCGCCGTCCTCCTGCTGGCACCCCGCCAGGAAGTCCAGCGACCGCGACAGCTCCTCGTCGGTGAACCAGCCGCGGGCCAGCGACTCCGGGCGGCGGGCGAAGTCGTGCGGGAACAGCCGCTCGCCGGGGGCGTAGCCGGCCGCGACGGGGAAGTCCGCGCTCCGCAGCGGGTCGAGCACCACCAGCCCGTCGGCGCGGACCAGCCGCCCCAGCCGGTCGGCGGCCGCGGCGGCCCGGCCGCGGTCCGGGGCGCCGTCCAGGAAGGCCACCGCGGCCTGGACCTCGTACGGATGGGAGCGGCGCAGGGTCTCCACCCGGTCCCAGCAGAACTCGGTGGCACGGAACAGCCAGGCGTGCCAGACCCGGTTGCGGTGCAGGACCCCCACCACCGGCCCGGTCGCCAGCAGTTCGGCCGGCGGGTCGTCCTGCACGGGGTGATAGGGGGCGGCGGGGTAGTGGCGCGGGCCCGGGAACACCACCGGAAGGGCGCCCTCCGGGGTGGAGACCCGGGTCAGGTGGCCGCACAGCCGCTCGATCCGCTGTCCGGCGCAGCGGCCCAGGCCGTCCAGCACCCGCAGCGCGTGCGCGGCGTGCAGGGGCTGGCTGAGCGGTCCGCGCAGGTCGGGGTCGAGGGCGTGCCCGTAGCCGCCGTCGGGGTTCAGGTAGGGGCCGAGGGCCGCGTCGACGGCGTCCGGATCGCCGCCGAGGAAGTGGAACGCGAACCGCCGCTGTTCCAGCACCCGGGCCGTGAGCCAGATGAACCGCTCGGCGCGGGCAAGGGACGAACCGTCGTCTGCGGACATGGCCGAACGGTAGGGCGCCGGGCCGGGGCCCGGCGAGGGGAACGCCCCGGTCCACCCCGAACGGGCGGGATACTGGACGCATGAGGTTGACAATCTTCTGGGAGCGGATGGCCGAGCACTTCGGCGCCTCCTACGCCGACTCCTTCGCGCGCGACCACGTCATGGCCGAGCTGGGCGGCCTCACCGTGCACCAGGCGCTGGACGCCGGCTGGGAGACCAAGGACGTGTGGCGCGCGGTGTGCGCCGCCGTGGGCATCCCCTCCCACCTGCGCTGAACCTCTCCGGGGCGGACCCCTCCGGGAGCCCCTGCCCGCCCCGCCGCCCCGGCCCGGTCACCGGGGCAACGCGGCACCACCGCGCTCCGGTAGGCGAGACTTGCCGGGTGGCAGCCACCGACGACACCGCCCAGGACCAGCCGGACCCTGCGCCCGCACCGGAGTCCGCCCCCGCGCCGGAGCCCGGGCCCGTACCGCCGGGGCCGGCACCCGCCCGCCCCGCCGCGGTGCCCGCGGCCCGCGGGCCGGAGACGGCGGAGACCGGCCGGGCCGGCCGGCCCGGGACCGGAGGACCGCCCGGCGCGGCGGGGGAGACGCCCGCCGCCGGGCCCCGGGACGGGGGTCCGGCCGGCCCGGGCAGACGGCCCTTCGCCGCCGTGGACCCCGGGGCGCGGATGCCGCGCTGGCTGCCCCGGGCGGTGGTGATGGTGCTGGCCCTCTTCGCCTGCTTCCAGCTCGCCAGCTGGGCGTTCCACCAGCTCATCGGGCTGCTCGTCAACATCCTGATCGCGTTCTTCCTCGCGCTCGCGGTCGAGCCGGCCGTGGCCCGGATGGCCGCCCGCGGCGTGCGCCGGGGCCTGGCGACCTTCCTGGTGTTCCTCGGGGTGTTCGTGGCCGGCGCCGGCTTCGTCGTCATGCTCGGCTCGATGCTCGCCGGGCAGATCATCGACATGATCGCGTCGTTCCCGCAGTACCTGGACGACGTCATCGGCTCGATCAACCACACCTTCGGCACCGAACTGTCCCGGCTGGCGATCCAGGAGAGCCTGCTGCACTCCGACTGGCTGCAGAAGTACGTGCAGAACAGCGCGACCGGGGTACTCGACGTGTCCGCCACCGTGCTCGGCGGACTCTTCAAGCTGCTGACGATCACGCTGTTCGCGTTCTACTTCGCCGCCGACGGGCCCCGGCTGCGGCGCGCGCTGTGCTCCGTACTGCCGCCCGCCAAGCAGGCCGAGGTGCTGCGCGCCTGGGAGATCGCCGTCGCCAAGACCGGCGGGTACCTGTACTCGCGCGCCCTGATGGCGCTGATCTCGGGCATCGCGCACTACGTCCTCTTCGAGCTGCTGGGGTTGTCGTACGCGCCCGCGCTCGCGGTCTGGGTGGGCCTGGTCTCCCAGTTCATCCCCACCATCGGCACCTATCTGGCGGGTGCGCTGCCGATCCTGATCGCCTTCACCGAGAACCCCTGGTACGCGCTGTACGTCTTCGGGTTCGTGGTGGTCTACCAGCAGTTCGAGAACTACATGCTGCAGCCCAAGCTGACCTCCAGGTCGGTCGACATCCACCCGGCGGTGGCCTTCGGCTCGGTCATCGCCGGCACCGCCCTGCTCGGCGCGGTCGGCGCGCTGATCGCGATCCCGGCCGTGGCCACCCTGCAGGCGTTCCTCGGCGCGTACGTGAAGCGGTACGAGGTGGCCCACGAGGGTGGCTCCGGGGCGGACGCGGCGGCTAGCCCGGGGTCTCCGCGGAGGGCTCGCCGGCGATGGAGGCCAGGGCCGCGGTGACGGCCGCCTTCACGGCGGACTTGTCGACGCCGAGGCCGCTGAGCACGCCCTCGCCGTTCTCCAGCTCCAGCAGCGCCAGCAGGACGTGCTCGGTGCCCACGTAGTTGTGGCCGAGCTGGAGGGCCTCCCGGAAGGTCAGTTCCAGTGCCTTCTTGGCGTTCGCGTCGAAGGGGACCAGCTCGGGCACGTTCTCCTCGGCGGGCGGCAGGACCGCCGTCACGGCCCGCCGTACGGCATCGGCGTCGGCGTTCTGGCCGCGCAGGGCGTAGCCGGCCAGGCCCTCGGGCTCGGCGAGCAGGCCCAGGGCGAGGTGCTCCGGGCGGATCTCGGTGTTGCCGGCGGCGCGGGCCTCGTTCTGCGCGGCGACGACCACGTTGCGGGCGCGGGGGGTGAAGCGGGCGAAGTCCTGGCTCGGTGCGGGGTCGGCGTCGGACTTGGGGACGAAGCGCTTCTGGGCCGCCTGGCGGGTGACGCCCATGCTGCGGCCGATGTCGGTCCAGGAGGCGCCGGAGCGGCGGGCCTGGTCGACGAAGTGCCCGATGAGGTGGTCGGCGACGTCCCCGAGGTGTTCGGCGGTGACGACGGCGTCGGAGAGCTGCTCCAGGGCGTCGGCGTGGGACTTCTTGATGGCCTCGATCAGATCGTCGAGGCGGACCGGATGGGTCATGCGGACGGGTTCCACGGAAGGGTTCGTCATGCTGACAACCGTAGGTTGACAGTAGTGGGGTGTCAACCGCCGGTTGTCAGTCTCCGTGGGCCCGCCGGAATTCCTTTGACGCGGCCGATCGGTCGGGAGTCCCATGCGGTGTCATTCGCGCACGACCAGCACGGAAGCGATCAGCACATGACCGATACGGAAAAGACCGGCACCGAAACGACCGGCATGGAGGCGGCCGGCGCGGAAGCGCGGGGGGCCGGCGTGTTCATCGCCGTGGAGGACGTCTTCGATCCCGAGGAGATGCAGAGGCTCTACGGGTCCGTCGGCTGGGAGGGGTATGCCCACGACGCCGACAAACTCTGCCGCGGCCTGCGGAACTCCCACCTCGTCATCACCGCGCGGGACGGATCCGGGGCCCTCCTCGGGCTGGCCCGGACCATCTCCGACGACGAGCACATCGTCTACGTCCAGGACGTCCTGGTCGACCCGGAGCACCATCGGAAGGGGGTCGGCCGGGCCCTGGTCGAGCACCTCGCGCGGCGCTACGTGCACTGCCGGTTCTTCCTGCTGTCCACGGACCACGAGTCCGCCCCGGACGGGGAGCGCAACCACGCCTTCTACCGGAGCCTGGGCTTCCTGTCCTATGAGGAGAAGGGGATGTCGGGCTTCGGGCTGCCCCGAAACCGCTCGTGACCAGGGCTGATACCAGGGCGTGAGGTGCCTGCCGGAAGGTTCCGGCGGGGCGGGGGCGCGGCGGGCTTGACAGAAAAATCGAACACGTATTCTGATGCTTGTCCACAGGCAACCGGGCGTGGAGGCGCATTGTCAGTGGCAGGCGTTAGCGTCTTTGGCGTGAAGCGATCGACTCAAGCAAACCGGGTGGAACCCATGGCAGGCACCGACCGCGAGAAGGCGCTCGACGCCGCGCTCGCACAGATTGAACGGCAATTCGGCAAGGGCGCCGTGATGCGCCTCGGCGACCGGCCGAACGACCCCATCGAGGTCATCCCCACCGGGTCGACCGCTCTGGACATCGCCCTCGGCGTCGGCGGGCTGCCCCGCGGCCGCGTCGTCGAGATCTACGGACCGGAGTCCTCCGGCAAGACGACCCTGACCCTGCACGCCGTCGCCAACGCCCAGCGCGCCGGCGGCACCGTCGCCTTCGTGGACGCCGAGCACGCCCTCGACCCCGAGTACGCCAAGGCGCTCGGTGTGGACACCGACAACCTCATCCTGTCCCAGCCGGACACCGGTGAGCAGGCCCTGGAGATCGTGGACATGCTGGTCCGCTCCGGCGCCCTCGACCTCATCGTCATCGACTCCGTCGCCGCCCTCGTGCCGCGCGCGGAGATCGAGGGCGAGATGGGCGACTCCCACGTGGGTCTGCAGGCCCGCCTGATGAGCCAGGCGCTCCGGAAGATCACCAGCGCGCTGAACCAGTCCAAGACCACGGCGATCTTCATCAACCAGCTCCGCGAGAAGATCGGTGTGATGTTCGGCTCGCCGGAGACCACCACCGGTGGACGGGCGCTGAAGTTCTACGCCTCGGTGCGCCTCGACATCCGCCGCATCGAGACCCTCAAGGACGGCACGGACGCGGTCGGCAACCGCACCCGCGTCAAGGTCGTCAAGAACAAGGTCGCGCCGCCCTTCAAGCAGGCCGAGTTCGACATCCTCTACGGCCAGGGCATCAGCCGCGAGGGCGGTCTGATCGACATGGGCGTGGAGCACGGCTTCGTGCGCAAGGCCGGCGCCTGGTACACGTACGAGGGCGACCAGCTCGGCCAGGGCAAGGAGAACGCCCGCAACTTCCTGAAGGACAACCCCGACCTCGCCAACGAGATCGAGCGGAAGATCAAGGAGAAGCTCGGCGTGGGCGTCCGCAAGGGCGCGACTCCCGCCGCCGAGGGCGCGGACGCCGAGGCGACCGCCGAGGACGCGGCCAAGGCCGTGCCCGCACCGGCGTCCAAGGCCAAGGTGGTCAAGGCCACGACCGCCAAGAGCTAGCCGGTGCGGGAGTACGACGGGGGAGACGGCCCCGGTCCGTCGAGGGCCGGACCGGAGCTGCCGCCCCAGAGCCCCGAGGAGCAGGCGCGGGCGATCTGCCTGCGCCTGCTCACCGGGAGCCCGCGCACCCGGCGCCAGCTCGCGGACGCCCTGCACAAGCGGGGCATCCCCGAGGGGGTGTCGGAGGAGGTCCTCTCCCGGTTCGAGGAGGTGGGCCTGATCGACGACGCCGCGTTCGCCGGCGCCTGGGTCGAGTCCCGCCACCGGGGGCGCGGCCTGGCCCGCCGCGCACTGGCACGTGAGCTGCGCACCAAGGGCGTGGACGGCGGCCTGGTCGCCGAGGCCCTGGAGTCGCTCGACTCCGAGCAGGAGGAGGAGACCGCCCGCGAGCTGGTCGCGCGCAAGCTCCGCGGCACCCGGGGACTGGACCGGGACAAGCGGATCCGGCGGCTCGCCGGGATGCTCGCCCGCAAGGGCTACCCGGAGGGCATGGCCCTGCGCGTGGTCCGCCGCGCCCTGGAGGAAGAGGGCGAGGACACCGAGGACCTCGGCTACGGGTACTGACCCCGACGCCGGGTGATCACCCCGGCCGCCGGCATCTCTCCCGGCTCCGGGTACCCACCCCGGCTCCGGGCGGCCGGGCGGGCCACCGTAGGGGGGTGGGGCTGGCCCCAGGGTGAGGACGCCGGGCCGCTCCAATGATCCACGGGCCGCGCGACAGCAGAGTTGTCCCCATGATGCTGCGTTACGCCCTCCAGACCGTCCGGGACCGCAAAGCCGGTTTCCTCGGCGCCTTCGTCGCCCTCATGTGCGCGGCCGCCCTCATCACCGCCTGCGGCACCCTGCTGGAGACCGGGCTGCGCGGAAGGATCGCCACCGAGCGGTACGCCGCCACGCCCGTGGTCGTCTCCGCCGACCAGAACGTGCACCAGACCAGGGTCAAGGAGAAGAAGGGCAAGACCAAGGTCAAGCACAAGGCCAAGCCCGTAGCCGAGCGCGCCTGGCTGCCCGCCGACACCGCCGGGAAGGTCCGGGCGGTCCCCGGGGTGGAGCGGGTCGTACCCGAGCTGACCTTCCAGGCGGTACCGCTGGTGCGCGACGGCGGCACCGGCACGGGCGGTGGGACCGGCACCGGCAAGCGCAGCTACGGACACGCCTGGGAGTCCGCCGCCCTCACCCCGTTCACCCTCACCGAGGGGCACGGGCCCACGGCCGCCGGCGAGATCGTCGTCGACCGGGAGCTCGCCGCGCGGGCCGGACTGAAGCCCGGCTCCCCGCTCACCGTCCAGGCCACCGGAGAGCCCAGGACCTACACCGTCAGCGGTATCGCCCGTGCCGCGCACGGCGACCTCGGCCACCAGACCTCGCTCTTCTTCAGCGGACCCGAAGCCCGCCGGCTCGCCGCCCGTGACGGCCGGGTCACCGCCCTCGGCGTGCTGCCGAAGCCCGGAACCGACCCCGGCACCCTTGCCGCCGATCTGAAGAAGGCCCTCGCCGGAACCACCGCCCAGGTCGCGACCGGCGACGCCCGCGGCCCCGTCGAGTTCCTCGACGCGGCCGGAGCCCGCACCAAGCTGGTGTCCATGGGCGGAGCCATGGGCGGCACCTCCCTGCTCGTCGCCGTCCTCGTCGTCGTCGGCACCTTCGCCCTCTCCATCCAGCAGCGCCACCGCGAACTCGCCCTGCTCCGCGCCATCGCCGCCACCCCCCGCCAGATCCGCCGCCTGCTCGGCCGCGAAGCCCTGATCGTCGGCCTCGCCGCCGGTGTGTCCGGCGCGCTCGCCGGAATCCCGCTCGCCGCCTGGCTGCACGGCCGGTTCATCTCCCTCGGCGCGGTCCCCGCCACACTCGAACGCACGGCCGGTGTCTTCCCGATGGCCGCCGCGGTCGCCGCCACCCTGTTCGGCGCCTGGGCCGCCGCCCGGATCAGCGCCCGCCGGATCGCCCGGATCCGCCCCGCCGAAGCCCTCGCCGAAGCGGCCGTCGAGCGCACCCGGCCCGCCTGGAGCCGGATCGCCGCCGGAGTCCTGCTGCTGGCCGGCGGAGCCGTCCTGGTCGCCGTACTCAGCACCCTGCGCACCGAGCCCGCCTCCACCCCCGTCACCTTCCTCGCCGTCGTCGTGCTGGCCGGCGCGGTCTCCCTGCTCGGACCGCTGCTGGTGCGCGCCGCCGCCGCCCTGCTGGCCGGCCCGCTGCGGATCACCGGCACCAACGGCCGCCTGGCCACCGCGAACCTGCGCGGCAACGCGACCCGGATGGCCTCCGCCGTCACCCCGCTCGCCCTGCTCGTCGGCATGACCTGCACCGTCCTCTTCGTCCAGCCCACCCTCGGCGACGCGGCCCGCGCCCAGGCCCGCGACGGCGTCCGCGCCCAGTGGGTGCTCGCCGCACAGGGCCCCGGCGTCACCGCCGGAGCCGCCCGTACGGTCCGCCGGACCCCCGGGGTGCTCGCCGCCACCGAGACCGTGCAGACCACCGCCCGCGTCGGCCTCACCAAGTACGCCGTCCAGGGCGTCACCCCCGAGGGCCTCACCCGTACCTGGAACCCCGGCGTCACCGGCGGCAGCCTGGCGGAGTTCGGCCCCGGCAAGGCCGCCGTCAGCGAACTCGCCGCCGACCAGCTCCACCTGAAGCCCGGCAGCCCCCTCACGGTCCACCTCGGCGACGGCACCCCCGTCACCCTCACCGTCTCCACCGTCTACTCCCGCGGCCTCGGCTTCGGCGACCTCACCCTCCCGCACGACCTGGTCGCCTCCCACATCGACAACCCCCTCGCGGGCAGCGTGCTGGTGGCCACCGAGCCGGGCACCGGCCGCGCGCAACTGGCCGCCGCGCTGAAGGCATTCCCCGGCACCGCGGTCCTCTCCGCCGCCGACGCCGACCAGGTGCGCGCCGAGCGCGGCAAGGCCGGCACCGAGATCAACCTCCTCGCCATGGGCCTGGTCCTGGCCTTCACCGCCATCGCGGTGGTCAACACCCTGGCCATGTCCACCGCCGAGCGGTTCCGCGAGTTCGCGATGCTGCGGCTGGCCGGCGCCACCCGCCGCCAGGTGCTCCGGATGATCCGCACCGAGGCGCTCTCGGTCCTGCTGATCGGAGCGGTGCTCGGAACCGGGATCTCCCTGGCGGTGCTGACCGCCTTCAGCGTGGGGATGACCGGGAGCGCGGCCCCGGCGGTCCTGCCGCTGGTCCACGCAACGGTGATCGGCGGCGCCGCCCTCCTGGCCCTGGCCGCCACCGCCCTCCCGGGCCGCAACGCGCTCCGCCTCCGCCCGGTGGACGTGGCCACGGCCAAGCAGTAACCGCCCTCCGCCCGCCGTGTGGGCAATCGTGCCGCAGGGCGGCACGGGTGGGCACACGGCACCGGAGCTGCGCACCGCTCGCGCAGCCCCCCTCAGCGCGGTCACCTTCGGGTGGCCGCGCTGAGGGCGTTGGCCATCAGGCCATCGCCGCCACCGGCAGGCCCGCCGCCTTCCACGCCTGGAACCCGCCCACCAGATCGGTCACCCGCCCCAGCCCCAGCCGGCGCAGCGAGTCGACCGCGAGACTGGACGCGTAGCCCTCGTTGCACAGCACGATCCACCGCACGTCGTGCCCGGTCGCGGCGGGAGTGCGGTGGCTGCCCAGCGGGTCGAGCCGCCACTCCAGTTCGTTCCGTTCGACGACCAGCGCACCCGGGATGACCCCGTCGCGTTCCCGCAGCGCCTGGTACCGGGTGTCGACCAGGAGCGCCTCGCCCGCCCGCACCGCCGCGTACGCCTCCTGCGGGGCGACCCGCTCGTATGTGGCGCGGACCCGCTCCAGGTGCTCGTCGATGCCGGTCGGGGCCGGCTCGGGGGTGCTCATTCCCAGTCCGCCGGGCGCTCGACCTGCTCCAGGGTGAGGACCGGGCCGGACCGGCTGTAGCGGCGGATCAGCGGCAGCGGCGGGTAGTAGGCGTGCACCGAGACCGCGTGCTCGTCCGGCGACTCGTTGAGCACCTCGTGCACGTGGTACTCGCCGAACGCCCGCCCGCTGCCCTGCTCCAGACCGCGCCGCCGGTCGTGCCCCTCCGCCAGGTGCAGGCTCTGCCAGCCCTCGGAGGGCAGCCGTACCGCCAGGGAGTTCTCGGTGAGCCGTCCGCGCGCGGTGGCGAACGCGCCCCTGGATTCGGCGTGGTCGTGCCAGCCGGTGCCGGTGCCCGGCGGCCAGCCGATCAGCCATGCCTCACTGCCGCCCGGGCCGTCCAGCCGCACCCAGGTGCGGCCCTGCGGATCCAGCGGGAGCGAGGCGATCACCTCGGGATCGGCAGCGGTCCGGAGGGCGAAGTCGAGGAGCTCGGCGGCGGTGGGGCCGGCGTGCGGGCGCGCGGGGGCGTACGAGGGCGCAGACATGGGGTGTGACCGTCCTGTGGGTTCGCGTGGGAGCGCGCACCGGCAGGCGGGCGCGCAGGAAGGATTCGATGGAGCGGCGAATCAACAGGAAGGGCGACAGACGCAGCCCACGTAGCGGAGCAGGTCCATGTGGACCCTCCGCCAGAGCAGTACGTCGTTGCCGGTCATGCCCGCGAGTGAACCACGACCGCCCACAACGGGTCAATCGATCACGGATGCGGCGCGGCCCCTCCCACCGGACCCCGCCCTGCCTCCCGGGGGAGCCGTGTCGGTGTCACACCGCCCCGGCACGGCCCCCCGGCCCGCTCACTCGCCCGCGGCGCGGGCGGCGGCCGGAGCCGGATCCCCGGCGCCCGCCGGACCCGCCCCGGAGCCCGCCGGACCGGCCCCGGCCTTGGCCCCGGCTCCGGCCGGTTCGGCCGAGTCGGCCGAACCGGCGGAGTCGGCCGGTTCGGCCGGCGAGGGGACCGCGGGCAGCAGGGGAGCCACGGGCGCCGCCGCCCGGACCGAGTCCGCCGCCGCGTACAGCTCGGCGGGCCGGACCCCGGCGAAGGTGGCCGCCAGGTGGCCGTCCGGCCGGACCAGCAGCACCGTGTGCGCCGGCGCGCCCGGGTAGCCGTCGGCGACCAGCAGCTCGGCCCGCATCGGCAGCGCGCTCACCGCCGCCGCCAGCCGTGGCATCAGCCCGGCCTTCATCCAGTGCTTCCGGTCCCACACCCCGGTGCCGGGTGCCACCAGCACCACCAGCAGCCGTCCCCGGCCGAGCCGGTCCCGGAGCGGTACGGTCGTCCCGTCCGGCGCGGTCACCGGTACGTCGGCCACGGTGCCGCCCGGCTCGGTGTCGGTCGGCACCTCGCGGACCGCGACCGGAGGGGCGTACGCGGGGGGCGCGCCGAGCGGCCCGCGCCCGAGGTGGCCCTCGGTGAGCAGGAGTTCCTGGGAGCGGCCCGCGCCGGGAAGGTAGCCGCGCAGGCCGCCCCCGCCGCGCAGTGCCGGAAGGGCCTGGTCGGCGGCGCGCAGCCGCGCGGCCACCGCGGTGCGGCGTTCCGCCTGGTAGCTGTCGAGGAGTTCCTCGGTGGCCCCGTGGTGCCAGGCGTGGGCCAGCTTCCAGGACAGGTTCTCCACGTCCCGGAGCCCCTCCTCCACGCCCTGGGTGCCCAGTGCGCCGAGCAGGTGCGCGGCGTCCCCGGCCAGGAAGGCCCGGCGGTCCCGCCAGCTGCGGGCCAGCCGGTGGTGCAGGGTGTGGACGCCGGTGTCGATCAGGTCGTACGGCGGGGTGCTCCCGCCGCACCAGACCGCGAGGGTGTCCCGGATCAGGTTGATCATCGCGTCCGGGGTGACCAGCTCGCCGCGCGGCGGCAGCAGCCAGTCCAGCCGCCACACCCCGTCGGGCAGCGGACGTGCCGTCACCTCGGGAACGGAGGCGGACTGCGACCGGTGCAGTATGGCCTCGCCGGGCCAGGGGAGTTCGGTGCGCAGTGCGGCCACCGCGTGCCGTTCCACGGCAGTACGGCCGGGGAAGCGGATGCCGAGGAGCTTGCGGACGGTCGACCGGGCCCCGTCGCAGCCGACCACGAAGCTTCCCCGCCACCAGGTGGTCTCGGCGCCCCGGGTGTGGACGGTGACCCCGTGCTCCTCCTGCTCCACGGAATCGATCCGGCTGTCGGTGACCAGCTGGACGAGGGGGTGCGCGGCCGCGGCGTCCCGCAGGCCGCGGGCGAGCGCGTGCTGGGGGACGTGCAGCGGGGCCGGGACCGGGTCCTCCTCGAAGGTCACCCGCCGGGTCTCCTGCCGGCGCCGCAGGGTGCGCCAGGCGGCGAACGGCGCGCCCTCGTCGCGCAGCGTCGCCGCCCCCAGCCGCTGGGCCATGGCGGCGGTGTCGGCGTGCAGCACCACGGTCCTGGCCGGCCTGGGCTCGTCCTTCCCGGGCCCCTCGTCGAGCAGCACGGAGGGCACGCCTTGGCCGGCCAGGGCCAAGGACAGGGAGAGTCCGACGGGCCCCGCGCCGACGACGATCACCGGGTCCATGGCGCGGCTCCCGATGTCCGGTATGTGATCACAGACAGTATGCAACCGACTCGTGGTGTCTACGTCAAGTGACACTCGCCTGCCGGGCGGCAAGGGGAATGAGGAATTCCGAATGCGGATCTGCGGCGTGTCTGCATCGGCGACTCGTTCGCGAGTCCTCAATTTCCACGCCTGGTCGCGGACGGGACGCCTCGTTCTGGCCGATCGGCTTGTAATTGCTCCATTTCTTTCGGTCACACACTGGCAGAATTCATTCCTTCGTTCGAGAAATGCTCAAATGAAGCTCAAATCCTTCACTTTCGGTTGCTGTGACTCCGTTGCCCGTGGAAATGTCATGAACGTGCCGGGCGGGAGGAAACCCGCAGCGTGAGCCGGCGGCTGGTTTTCGACTTTGGGGGCCGGTCTGCCTGAGCTCGTTCGACGGGCACCTGTGTTCTGATTCGGAGAGTGGAGGCAGTGTTGCTGCAGGGAAGTCGTGTGCGCGGGTTTGTTGAGCCTGCTGTAGGTCTGTTGGCTGCTGGATTAGTCTCGTTCGGAGCCGCGACGTCTGCGTCGGCTGCCACTCTGGCGCATCCGGAAAACTGTCACTACGAGGTGCCCGCGAAGTGGGGGGCTGTCGCAAGTTGCAAGAAGCACAACGGTGGCTCCTACCGGGCGACCGCCATATGCACGGAGGTGGATGGGACAGTCGATTACTATTACGGGCCCTGGAAGCAAAGGGGCTTGTCTATCGCCTATTGCCAGGGATCGTCTCGCGCGACATCCGCGGGAGTGGAGACCTCCCCTCGCAACAACACCTGAAGTTGTCCGACGTTTGAACCCGGAAAGGGCAATCATGAAGAAGAGGTATGCGGTTTTGCTCGCCACCACGGTGATGGTGGGCTTCGGGTTACAAGGTGCAGCTGTCGCGGCGCCCACCGCGTGGCCGGATGAGTGCACGAGTATGAACAACGGGAAAAACGGTTGGATGGCCTGGTGTAAAAAGGGCAACGGTGGGAGCTGGAAGGCGCATGTCAGGTGTGAGCCCCAGGGTGGAGGTCCCGTGGTTGAAAGGGACGCAGTGGCGTGGAACTCCAAAACATGGTCTATGGTGTTTTGTCCGCCCATGACCACAGTCGTCGGTGGCGCCTACTGGACGAGGTCCTACAAGTAGGTCTCGCCGTGAAACCATCCACGTGTTCGCGCGACAGGGCTCCGAGGCTGCTGCCAGGGCTTAGATGCCAGCCGGTTCCATTAGTCGCAGGCTGGAGCGGCGACCTACTGGGTGTGTAGGCGTCAAGCAACCTCAGAGAGAGCGCTGACAGACGCGTCCGCGGTGTACCGGATGGTGATCCGGTACACCGCGGACAAGAGGTGTTGCTAAATCAGAGGCGACTTCAGCTACTCGTGGCGGACTCCGTGCCGTTGCCCTGCGCGGGGACCGCGGCGAGCGTGCCTTCACCTCCGGTAGGGCCAGCGACCATCGTGTTGGCCCTAGTTCCGTTGGTGGACTTCTTTGACCTCCGCATCCGCTGCTCCAACCAGGAGGCGAAGCCGGTGAGCACGAAGTTGAGGAGCACGTACAGCAGGCCGATCACGATCAGGGTCGGGATGGTGTTGCTGTAGTTGGCCGAGATCTGCCGATTCATGGACAGGAGTTCGCCGTAGCCGAGCACTGCGCCGGCCAGGGCTGTGTCCTTCAGGATCACGACGAGCTGGCTGACCAGGGCGGGCAGCATGGCCGTGACGGCCTGCGGCACCAGCACGTACGCCATGGTCTGGCTCTTGCGCAGGCCCAGCGCCTTGGCCGCCTCGCCCTGCCCCTTGGGCAGCGAGTGGATGCCGGCCCGGACGATCTCGGCGATTACTGAGGCGTTGTAGAGGACCAGGCCGGTGACGCAGGCGTACAGTGGCCGGATTTCGGACTCGATGTCGGTGAACTGCACGAAGAGGGCGGAACCGAACACCATGAGGATCAGTACCGGGATGGCGCGGAAGAATTCCACGACCGCGCCGACGGGTACCCGTACCCATGCGTGGTCGGAGAGCCGTCCGATGCCGAGCAGGGCGCCCAACGGCAGCGCGATCACCATGGCGAGGGCTCCGGCCTTGATGGTCTCGCCAAGGCCGGGCAGCAGGAAGGTGGTCCAGACATCGCCCTCGAGGAAAGGCGTCCACTTGTCGGCTTCCAGTTGATTCTTGTCCGCCATCGTGGCCACGACCCACCACCCGGCCAGAGCCAGGACCACGAGGAAGACCACGGTGTAGATGACGTTGCGCACCTTGGCCTTGGGGCCGGGGGTGTCGTACAGCACGGAGCTCATCGCTTCACCGCCACTCGCTTGGCGACCCAGCCCAGCAGCAGACCGGTGGGGAGGGTCAGCAGGACGAAGCCCAGGGCGATGACCCCGAAGACGGCGAACAGTGCGTCTGCTTCGTTCTCGATCATTTCCTTCATCAACAGGGCTGCCTCGGCTACGCCGATGGCCGCTGCCACCGTGGTGTTTTTGGTGAGGGCGATCAGCACGTTCGCGAGCGGAGCGATGACGGCCCGGAACGCCTGCGGCAGCACGATCAAGGTGAGCACCTGGATAAAGCTCAGGCCCAGCGCACGGGCCGCCTCGGCCTGGCCGACCGGCACAGTGTTGATACCGGAACGCAGCGCCTCGCAGACGAAGGTGCCGGTGTAGGCGGAGAGCCCGAGGACGGCGAGCCGGAAGCCGATTTCCTTGAAGTTCTGGCCGCCCAGGGCGAAGCCCAAGGTCTCGTTCAGGCCAAGGGAGCATCCGATGATGAGCACGGTGAGCGGCACGTTACGCACCACATTGACGTACGCGGTGCCGAAGGCCCGCATCAGCGGGACCGGGCTGACCCGCATCCCGACCAGCACGGTTCCCCAGAGCAGGGAGCCTATGGCCGAGTAGAGGGTGAGCTGAACCGTCACCCAGAAGGCGCCGAGCAGGTCGTACTGCCCGGAATCAAGAAAATCGAACACGTTGTCCTGCGCTCTCCCCAGGATGGGCGGCCGACGGGGCGCGCCGCCGCCTCAGGCGGGTGGCGGCGCGCCTGCGCCGATGACTCAGCTGCCTTCGGTGATCTGCGGGGCAGGCTCGTTCTTGTAGTTCGCCGGGCCGAAGTTGGCCTTCACGAACTTCTCCCAGGAGCCGTCGGAGACCATCTTCTTCACCGCGGCGTTGATCTTGGTCTGGAGCTCCTTGTTGCCCTTCTTCAGACCGATGCCGTAGTTCTCGTTGCTCAGGCTCAGGCCGACCAGCTTGAACTTGCCCTGGTTCTTCTCCTGCGCGGCGTAGCCGGCCAGGATCGAGTTGTCCGTGGTCAGGGCGTCGAAGGTCTTGTTCTCCAGGCCGCTGAGGCACTCGGAGTAGCCGCCCGCCTGCTTCAGGTCCGCCTTCGGGGCCAGCTTCTCCTTGACGTTCTGCGCGGAGGTCGAGCCGGTGACCGAGCAGAGCTTCTTGTCGTTCAGGTCCTCGGCCTTGGCGATGCCGGACTCGTCGGCGCGGACCAGCAGGTCCTGGTGGGCCAGGAAGTACGGGCCGGCGAAGTCGACCTGCGCCTTGCGCTTGTCGTTGATCGAGTAGCTGGCGACGATGAACTCGACGTCACCGTTCTTGATCAGGTTCTCGCGCTCGGCGGAGACGGCCTGCTTGAACTCGATCTGGCTCGCCTCGTAGCCGAGCTCCTTGGCCACATAGGTCGCCACGTCGACGTCGAAGCCGGTGAACTTGCCGTCCGGCGTCTTCAGGCCCAGACCGGGCTGGTCGAACTTGATGCCGACGACGATCTTGTCCTTCTTGCCGCCCGAACCGGCCTTGGAGTCCTTGTCCTTGTCGCCACCGCACGCGGTCGCCGTCAGGGCCAGGGTCAGGGCGAGCGTCGCGGCCGCACCGGTCTTGATGAGCTTCATGGTGAACTTCCCTCGGATGAGACGTTGTTGAACTACCACCGGAGTTGAGCTACCCCCGGATCAGTACCAGACCGGACGTTCAGTGGTGCAGGATCTTCGACAGGAAGTCCTTGGCGCGGTCGCTGCGCGGGTTGCTGAAGAACTGCTCGGGCTCGGCCTCTTCGACGATCTTCCCGTCGGCCATGAACACGACCCTGTTGGCCGCGGAGCGGGCGAAACCCATCTCGTGGGTGACGACGACCATCGTCATTCCCTCGGCGGCGAGCTGCTGCATGACCTCCAGCACCTCGTTGATCATCTCCGGGTCGAGGGCCGAGGTGGGCTCGTCGAAAAGCATCACCTTCGGCTCCATCGCCAGCGCACGGGCGATCGCCACGCGCTGCTGCTGGCCACCGGAGAGCTGTGCCGGGTACTTGTCGGCCTGCGTGCCGACGCCGACCCGGTCGAGCAGGTTGCGGGCCTTGGCCTCGGCCTCGGCCTTGTCCTTCTTGCGGACCTTCACCTGGCCCAGCATCACGTTCTCGAGCACCGTCTTGTGCGCGAAGAGGTTGAACGACTGGAACACCATGCCCACGTCGGCCCGGAGCCGGGCCAGTTCGCGGCCCTCGGCGGGAAGTTCCCTCCCGTCCAGGGTGATGCTGCCCGAATCGATGGTCTCCAGGCGGTTGATGGTCCGGCACAGCGTCGACTTGCCCGACCCCGAAGGGCCGATCACGACGACGACCTCACCGCGGGCAATGCTCAGATTGACGTCCTGAAGCACGTGCAACGCGCCGAAGTGCTTGTTGACGTTGCTCAGTACGACCAGGTCGTCCGCCGCGGGCGCCGACTCCCCGGCCCCTGCGCCCTTGGTCACTGATACTCCGCTCATCGGCTTGTGGCTCCGTCCTCCTCGGTTGGGAGGACAGTAGTGAGCGGCTCTGCACAGCGTCACCACATCTGAGGGAGAATTGAGCATAACGATCCGGCCTCAGCCGGACACGCTCCGTAGGTGTGGGGGGAGCGCAGAGCGGCGCCTTGCGCCAGGCCCCGGGTGTGCTGTTTTACTGAGCGCAACCGGCCGGTCCGCCGGATCGCCGGACGGTGACCACAAGACGCCCGCAAGGCGACCGCAAGACGGCCGGAAGGGATCGGACGACCGCCGCGGACCGTGGTGCGGACCGCGGGCCGGCGCCCGTGCGGAGACCGTGCGGGGACCGGGAACCGGAGAACAGGAACCAGGAAAGGGGGCCGGAGAAGGAATGAGACTGCTGCTCGTCGAGGACGACGACCACGTCGCAGCGGCCCTGTCCGCGATCCTGGCCAGGCACGGCTTCCAGGTGACCCACGCCCGCAGCGGCGAGGAGGCGCTGCAGGCCCTGCTGCCCGCCGGCGCCCCGCCCACCGTCAGCCCCTACGGGGTGATCCTGCTCGACCTCGGCCTGCCCGACCAGGACGGCTACGAGGTCTGCGGCAAGATCCGCAAGCGCACCGCCACCCCCGTGATCATGGTGACGGCGCGCGGCGACGTACGCTCCCGCATCCACGGACTCAACATGGGCGCGGACGACTATGTCGTGAAGCCGTACGACACCGGCGAGCTCCTGGCCCGCATCCACGCGGTGGCCCGGCGCACCAGCACCCCCGGAGGCGGCGGCGCCGGAACCGGAACCGAGGCCTCTGCCGGGGCCGGCACGGCCGGACAGTCCGGCGGACCCGGCGGCACCGTCCGGCTCGGCTCCGTCAGCATCGAGCTGCCCACCCGGCGGGTCTCCGTCGACGGCACCGACGTACCGCTCACCCGCAAGGAATTCGACCTCCTCGCGCTGCTCGCGCAGCGCCCGGGCGTGGTCTTCCGGCGGGAACAGATCATCAGCGAGGTGTGGCGCACCAGCTGGGAGGGCACCGGCCGGACCCTCGAAGTGCACGTCGCCTCCCTCCGCTCCAAACTGCGGATGCCCGCCCTGATCGAAACGGTCCGCGGGGTGGGCTACCGGCTCGTCACCCCCGGCCCGGGTGCCCGGTAGGAGGCCCCACGCCGTGCGCGCCCGGCTGCTCCCCCTGCTCGTCGTCCTCATGGCCGGCGTCCTGATCGCCCTCGGTTTCCCGCTCGCCGTCAGCCTGGCGGCCGGGCAGCAGCAGAGCGTGGTCGTCGACCGCATCGACGACAGCGCACGCTTCGCCGCCCTCGCCCAGTTCGTCGTCGAGGCCGAGGGCGCCGGGGACAAGAGCGCCGACGAGCGCCGCGAGACCCTCAAGGCCGAACTCGCCCGCTACCAGGGGCTGTACGGCATCCGCGCCGGCATCTTCTACCGCGACCGCAACGCCATGGCCGCCGCGCCGGGATGGTGGCGGGTGCCCGACACCAAGGACGCCGACCAGGCCTTCAACGAGGCCCTCGCGGGACGCCGCAGCCACGACCCCGCGCAGGTGTGGCCCTGGCAGCCGCACGGCAAACTGCTCGTCGCCTCCCCGGTGGTCCTCGACGGCGACGTGGTCGCCGTGGTCGTCACCGAGTCGCCCACCGACCGGATGCGCGCCCGCACCCTGCAGGGCTGGCTGCTCATCGCCGCCGGCCTGGCCGCCGCCATGCTGGTCGCCTTCGGTGCGGCCCTGCGGCTCACCAGCTGGGTGCTCAAGCCCGTCCGCACCCTGGACGCCGCCGCCCACGGCATCGCCACCGGCCGGATGAACTCCCGGGTCGCGGCCGCCGGCGGCCCGCCCGAACTGCGTCGTCTGGCCCGCTCCTTCAACGAGATGGCCGACAACGTCGAAGAGGTGCTGGAGCAGCAGCGGGCCTTCGTCGCGGACGCCTCGCACCAGCTCCGCAACCCCCTCGCCGCCCTGCTCCTGCGCATCGAACTGCTCGCGCTGGAACTTCCCCCCGACAACGAGGAGATCGCCTCGGTGCGCACCGAGGGCAAGCGGCTCGCCCGGGTCCTCGACGACCTCCTGGACCTGGCCCTGGCCGAGCACGCCACCGCCGAACTCGCCCTGACCGACGTCGCCGCCCTGACCGCGGAACGGGTCGCCGCCTGGCGTCCGCTGGCCGAGGAGAAGGGCGTACGGCTGGTCGAGCGCGGCCGGACCGCGGTCACCGGCTGGGCCGACCCCATCGCCCTGTCCAGCGCGCTCGACGCGGTCATCGACAACGCGGTGAAGTTCACCCCCACCGGCGAGGAGGTGGAGGTGTCGGTCGCCGCGGAGGAGGGCACCGCGCTGATCGTGGTCGCCGACCGCGGCCCCGGGCTCACCGACGAGGAACTCGACCGCATCGGCGACCGCTTCTGGCGCAGCAACCGCCACCAGAACATCAAGGGGTCCGGCCTCGGCCTGTCCATCTCCCGCACCCTCCTCGCCGCGGGCGGCGGCTCCCTCACCTACGCGGCGAACCCGCCGCACGGCCTGCGCGTGACCGTCTCCGTCCCCCGCACCGGCCCGGACGCGGACCGGCCCGGCCGGGGAAGGCCGATCGGCACGGCAGGTGAGCACGACCGGTGAACACGGCCGGTGGACACGGCCGGTGGACACGGCCGGTGAACACGGTCGGCGGGTACGAGCGGTGAGCGCGACCGGTGAGCAAGAAGCGGTGCGCGGCCGGTGCGTACAACCGGTGAGCACGGCCGGTGCGGCCCGCACACTGCCGCATACTGAAGGCGACCTGCCTCCAGGAGCGCTCCCGTGACCACGCCCACCCCGACCTCAGCCGTTCCCGTGCCGCGCGCGGCGGCGGCCTCCGGCCCCACCGCGGCCATCGACATCGGCGGAACGAAGATCGCCGGCGCGCTGGTCCACCCCGACGGCACGATGACCGCGACCACCCGCCGCCCCACCCCGCGCGGGGGCGACGCGGACACGGTGATGGCGGCGGTCGCCGAGGTGGTCGCCGACCTGGCCGCCGCCCCCGACTGGCCCTCCGTACGGCGCTGCGGGATCGGCAGCGCCGGCCCGGTGGACTCCGCCCGCGGCACCGTCAGCCCGGTCAACATCACCGCCTGGCGCGACTACCCGCTGCTGGCCCGCACCCGCGAGGTGCTGGCCGGACACGGCCGCCCGGTCCCGGCCGTGCTGGTCGGCGACGGTGTGGCGATGACGGCGGCGGAGCACTGGCTGGGCGCCGCCCGGGGCCACGCGAACGCCCTGTGCATGGTGGTCTCCACCGGTGTCGGCGGTGGCCTCGTCCTGGACGGCCGCCTGCACCCGGGCCCCACCGGCAACGCCGGGCACATCGGTCACATCAGCGTGGACTTCGGCGGCGAGGAGTGCGCCTGTGGCGGCCGCGGCTGCGTGGAGTCCATCGCCTCCGGCACCGCCATCGCCCGCTGGGCCCGCGAGCAGGGCTGGACCGGACCCGATCCGACGGCCGCCGGGGTCGCGGCGGCGGCCCGGGCCGGCGATCCGGTGGCACTGGCCGCCTTCGACCGGGCGGGCCGCGCCCTGGCTGCGGCCATCGCCGCCACCGCCACCCTGGTCGAGACCGGCATCGCGGTCATCGGCGGCGGCGTGGCCGCCTCCGGGGACACCCTGTTCGGACCGGTCCGCGCGCACCTGGCGACGTACGCCACCCTGGGCTTCGTCAGCGGCCTGGAGGTCGTCCCGGCGGCCCTCGGCAACGACGCCGGCCTCATCGGCGCGGCCTCGGCCGCCATGACCCTGCTCCCGTCGTCCTGAGCGGGCGTCGTCCTGAGCGGGCCGGGCACCGCCGGACAGGCCCTACGGCTTGACCGAGCGGTAGTAGCGCCGTGCGCCCTCGTGCAGGGCCAGCGGGTCGGTGTAGATCGCCGTACGCAGGTCCACGCGCTGGGCCGCGTGCACCTCGCGGCCGATGCGGTCACGGCTGTTGATCACCGCGCGGGTGAAGCGCTCGGTCAGCTCCGGGCTGGTCCGGGCCGTGGTCACCAGCAGGTTCGGCACGGCGACCGTGGTCACCGCCGAGGTGTTCCGGGCCCGGGCGTACGCGTCCTGCGGCATCACCGCGGCCCGGTAGTAGTGCGCGTTGCCCCCGGACTGCAGCCCCCGCACCAGGTCGCCGAGCGGCACCAGCCGGATGTCGAACCGCTCCGACAGCTCCCGCACCGCGTTCGTCGGCAGCCCGCCGGACCAGAAGAAGGCGTCGATGCGCCCCGCCTCCAGCTCCCGCGGCATGGTGTCGATGCCGATCGACACGGGCGTGACGTCCGCCCGCGGATCCAGCCCCGCCGCCTTCAGCAGCCGGTCCGAGATCAGCCGGACACCCGACCCCGGCTGCCCCACGGCCACCTTCAGACCGCGCAGGTCCCGCGCCGACTGCACCCGCGACCCGGCCGGCACCACCAGCTGCACGTAGTCGTCGTAGAGCCGTGCCACACCGCGCAGCTGGTCCGCTCCGCCCCGGCCGTCCCGCCGGAACTTGGACACCGCGTCCGCCGTCGCCACCGTGAAGTCGGCCTGGCCGGTCGCCACCCGCGCCAGGTTCTCCTGTGAGCCCTCGCTGGGCACCAGCCGCACGTCCACCTCGGGCATGTCGCGCCCCAGGGCGTCCTGCAGCAGCTCGCCGTAGCGGTGGTAGACGCCCGTGGGGACACCCGTGCTGAAGGTCAGCCGACCCGTCGGCTCAGGGCTCCCCAGCGGCCACAGCCACCACACCAGCAGCCCGAGCGCGACCAGCCCGGCCACCAGGCCCCGCAGTGCGCGGCGACCGGTGAGCCACGGGAACCGGGGCGGGGCAGAGGGCATGCGCGCGATCCTGCCAGCCGTCCGGGTTCCTGTCACCGTCTGAAAAGTCACGCCCGGGACCGGGCCGGACCGGAAGCCGGACCGGAAGCCGGACCAGCGGCCGGACCGGAGGCCTCCGGATCCGAGGCCGGACCGGAGGCGGCCGGGACCCCCTTACCCTTGTGGCATGAGCAGCGTGGAGCCGGGTGGAGCAGTGGACGTCAAGGGAACATACGAGGTGCGCACCTACGGGTGCCAGATGAACGTGCACGACTCCGAGCGGCTCTCCGGTCTGCTGGAGAACGCCGGCTACGTCCGCGCGCCCGAGGGCTCCGACGGCGACGCCGACGTCGTGGTGTTCAACACCTGCGCGGTCCGCGAGAACGCCGACAACAAGCTCTACGGCAACCTCGGACGCCTCGCCCCGATGAAGACCAAGCGCCCCGGCATGCAGATCGCCGTCGGCGGCTGCCTGGCCCAGAAGGACCGGGACACCATCGTCAGGAAGGCCCCCTGGGTCGACGTGGTCTTCGGCACCCACAACATCGGCAAGCTGCCGGTGCTGCTGGAGCGCGCCCGGGTCCAGGAAGAGGCCCAGATCGAGATCGCCGAGTCGCTGGAGGCGTTCCCGTCCACGCTGCCGACCCGCCGCGAGTCCGCGTACGCCGCGTGGGTCTCCATCTCCGTCGGCTGCAACAACACCTGCACCTTCTGCATCGTCCCGGCGCTGCGCGGCAAGGAGGAGGACCGCCGTCCCGGCGACATCCTCGCCGAGGTCGAGGCGCTGGTCGCCGAGGGCGTCTCCGAGATCACCCTGCTCGGCCAGAACGTCAACGCCTACGGTTCCGACCTGGGCGACCGCGAGGCCTTCAGCAAGCTGCTGCGCGCCTGCGGGCAGATCGAGGGGCTGGAGCGGGTCCGCTTCACCTCCCCGCACCCGCGCGACTTCACCGACGACGTGATCGCGGCGATGGCCGAGACCCCGAACGTGATGCCCCAGCTGCACATGCCGCTGCAGTCCGGCTCCGACCCGATCCTCAAGGCGATGCGCCGCTCGTACCGGCAGGAGCGCTTCCTCGGCATCATCGAGAAGGTGCGCGCCGCGATCCCGCACGCCGCGATCTCCACCGACATCATCGTGGGCTTCCCCGGCGAGACCGAGGAGGACTTCGAGCAGACCATGCACGCGGTGCGCGAGGCCCGGTTCGCCAACGCGTTCACCTTCCAGTACTCCAAGCGCCCCGGCACCCCCGCGGCCGAGATGGAGGGGCAGATCCCCAAGGAGGTCGTCCAGGACCGCTACATGCGCCTGGTCGCCCTGCAGGAGGAGATCTCCTGGGAGGAGAACAAGAAGCAGGTCGGCCGCACGCTGGAGGTCATGGTCGCGGAGGGCGAGGGCCGCAAGGACGGCAGCACCCACCGGCTCTCCGGGCGCGCCCCCGACAACCGCCTCGTGCACTTCACCAAGCCGGACGTGGAGGTCCGCCCGGGTGACGTGGTGACCGTGGAGATCACCTACGCGGCCCCGCACCACCTGCTCGCCGAGGGCGCCGTTCCGGCCGGGGCGGTCCGCCGCACCCGCGCGGGCGACGCCTGGGAGAAGCGCAACGCCGCTCCGGCACAGCCGCAGGGCGTCATGCTCGGCATCCCCACCCTGGGCGTCCCGGCACCCCTCCCGGCCGCCACGGGCGGCTGCGCCGCCGTCTGACCCCCGCCGGGCGTGGCCCTCGCCCCGGTGTGGGCAGACGTCCCTCGGGGCTACGGGAAACCCCTGTTCGAGCGGAGCCGAGAACTCGGGGCCGGACACCGCCGCCGCGCGGCGCCGGATCCCCGCCCGGCCCGGAGCCGCAGCGGCCCCGGCCCCGCCCCGAGCCGCGCTCCCGAGCCGCGCTCCGGGCTTGTCCTCAGCCCGGCCCCGGCCCGGGCCCCCGGCGTGCGGTTGCTCCCGGCCCGGCCCGAACCGCGCTTCGGGCTCGGTCTGAGCCGCTCCGGCCGCAGCAAAGCCGTGCTCACGGCCTGGGCCGCGCTTCGGGCCCGGCCTGAGCCTTGCTCCCGGCCCGAGCCGTGCTCCGGGCTCGGCCTGAGCCGGGCCCCCGCCCCGGCGTGGGCTTGCTCCCGGCCTGAGCCGTGCTCCGCGCCCGGCCCGAGCCTCGCTCCGGGCCCGGCCTGAGCCGGGCTCGGGCCCCGGCCCCTGCCCCGGAGTGAGCCCGAGCACGCGTCAGGTCCCCACCCGGAGCGGCCCCGGGCCGGCCCGAGCCGGGAGCGCGGCTCGGGGCGAGCCCGAAGCCCGTCGCAGACCGACCCCGAAGCCCCCGGGAGGGGCCGTGGCGGCCCGCGGGCGCTACGCTGCGGATCATGCTCGTAGCCGCCGCCGTCTGCCCCAGCCCGCCGCTCCTCGTGCCGCAGCTCGCCGCCGGGGCCGCCGAAGAGCTGGCGGACGCCCGTACCGCGTGTTCCGACGCGCTCGCCGTGCTCGCCGCCTCCCGGCCCGACCTGCTGGTCGTGGTGGGGTCCGTGGCACAGGGACAGGGCGGCGGATACGACGAGGGGACCCGCGGCTCCTTCGCCCCCTTCGGGGTCGACCTGACCGTCACCCTCGGCAGCGCCGCCGCCCGCCCCACCGGCGAGGGCGCCCCCGGCCCCCTGCCGGCCTCCCTCGCCGTCGGCGCCTGGCTGCTGGAGCGGGCGCGCTGGTCCGCCGCACCGGTGGCCGGCGTCGCCGTGACCGAGCGGCTCGAACCCGATGCCTGCGCCGTCCTGGGCGCCGACCTCGGCGGTTCCGCCGACCGGGTGGCGATGCTGGTCCTCGGCGACGGAAGCGCCTGCCGCACCCTCAAGGCCCCCGGCTACCTCGACGAGCGCGCCGAGCCCTTCGACGCGGCCGCCGCCCGTGCGCTCGGCGCGGCGGACACGGCCTCGCTCGCCGCGATCGACCCCGGCCTGGCGCGCGAACTCAAGGCCGCCGGGCGCGCCCCCTGGCAGGTGCTCGCGGGCGCCGCACGGGGCGCGGACCTGGACGGCCGGCTGCTGTACGAGGACGCCCCCTACGGCGTCGGCTATTTCGTCGCCGCCTGGGCCTGAGCGGGCCTGAGAGCCGCCGGCGCCGCGAGCGAACGGAAAGGGGGCGCGGGCCCGTGCCCGCGCCCCCTTTCCGGTGGTCGCGTCCCGTCAGGCAGCCGGCGGTGGCGGGGTCGGTCCGCCGCCATGGGTGTCGTGGTGCGCGATCTTGCCGATGGCACCCTTCGCCTTGTCCGTGCCGCTCGTGATGTGGCCGCTGTACTTGCCCTTGGTCTTCGAGTCCACGGCCTTGGCGACCTTGTCCAGCCCTTCGCCGATCCGGCCCTCGTGCTGCTGCGCGAGGCTGCCGACCTTGTCACCGACCTTGTCCTTGGCCGGCCCGAGCTTGGCCCTGAGATTGTCCAGCAGGCCCATGGGTCACCTTCCCGTGGCGGTGGCTACGTACGGGCGCCCTCACCGGTTCCGCTGTCCGCGGCCTCCGCCGCCGACTGCTGCTTCGGGATCTCCACTCCCTCCGCGGCGGCCGCCTCACCGGCGGGCTCCGCCGCGGCGGACTCGGCCGCCCCGTCCGTCTCCGCGGCCGGCGCCGCTTCTCCGGCCGGAACCCCGTCCTCACCCTTGCGGCGACGGAACCGACTGAAAACGCCCATGTCTACTCCTCCAACGGTACTCGTGCGAGTGAAGTTCCGCCGTGGTCACGGCGCGTCGCCGGCCCTCGGCCCACCTGGCGCCGCCCGCCGCACCGGCCGGAACCCCGCCAGGGCAACGACCCCGTACCCGGTCCGTCACCTCACTCGTTCGGGCAGCCGTCGCCGGGTTTGCGAGACTGGTGCGGTGAGTAGTGCAGCCCCCACCCCGCGCGTCATCGCCGTCGTCGGTCCCACCGCGGCCGGAAAGTCCGATCTGGGCGTCGCCCTCGCCCGCCATCTCGGCGGCGAGGTCGTCAACGCCGACTCCATGCAGCTGTACCGGGGGATGGACATCGGCACCGCCAAACTGACGATGGAGGAGCGCGGCGGCATCCCGCACCGCCTCCTCGACATCTGGGACGTCACCGAGACCGCCAGCGTCGCCGAGTACCAGCGGCTCGCCCGCGCCGAGATCGACCGGCTGCTGGCCGAGGGCCGCACCCCGGTCCTGGTCGGCGGCTCCGGCCTCTACGTCCGCGGGGCCCTGGACGTCATGGAGTTCCCCGGCACCGATCCGGAGGTCCGGGCCCGGCTGGAGGAGGAGGCCGCCCTGCGCGGCCCCGGCGCCCTGCACGCCCGGCTCGCCGCCCTCGACCCGGGCGCCGCCGCCGCGATCCTCCCGAGCAACGGCCGCCGGATCGTCCGCGCGCTGGAGGTCATCGAGATCACCGGCAAGCCGTTCACGGCCAACCTGCCCGGTCACGAATCGGTCTACGACTGCGTGCAGATCGGCGTGGACGTGGCCCGGCCGGAACTCGACGAGCGGATCACCGTGCGCGTGGACCGGATGTGGGAGGCGGGTCTGGTCGACGAGGTCCGCACCCTGGAGGCGGCCGGACTGCGGGAGGGCGTCACCGCCTCCCGCGCCCTGGGCTACCAGCAGGTGCTGGCCGCGCTGGCGGGGGAGTGCACCGAGGAGGAGGCGCGCGCGGAGACCGTACGCGCCACCAAGCGCTTCGCGCGCCGTCAGGACTCGTGGTTCCGCCGCGACCCGCGGGTGCACTGGCTGAGCGGCGCCGCCGCCGACCGGCCGGAACTCTTCGGACTCGCGCAGTCGTTGGTCGAACGAGCGGTTACAGCCTGATCACGTGATGGCATCGGGACGCCCCGCACGCCCGTCGCGGGGTCCGTGGCGTGCCATCATCAAATTCCGACGGTGCGGTCACCGGCGGTGAACGACGGCGAACGAAGTCCGAGTGGGGAGGGCACGTGGCGATGGAGGCCGGCCCTCGCGACACCGGGCGGGACGATGCCGGGCAGGAAGCGGACCCCATGGTTCCCGACGGCCTGGGACTCCCCGCGGACCCCGCGCGCCTGACCTCGGACGGCCCCGACGGACCCGACGGGCCCGACCCGGACGCAGAGACCGGCGGTCCCGCGGTCGAGGTCGAGCTGCGCCCGCAGCGGCGCCTGCGGATCTGGCAGCTCGCCCCCATCGTGATGCTCGGCGCGGCCGGCTCGCTGATGTTCGCCTTCCCGCTCGCCTTCGAGTTCGGCGACGGCGGCGCACTGGTCGCCATGCTCGGCCTGCTGATCAGCTCCTGCGCCGGCGGCTGGGGCATGATGGCCGCCCGCCGCGTCGGCTACACCTGGCCGGGCCTGCCCGCCCGCGGCTCCGGCATCCGCTCCGACTGGCGGATGATCGCCCTCTACACGCTGATCGCCCTGACGGTCGTGGCCCTCGCCGTCTGGCGCGTCGCCCGCCTCAGGTGACGTCCCGGCGCCCGGTGCCGTGTTCCGGGTGCCGGCTGCCCTGAGGGCCGGTGTCCGAGGGGCGGGCCCCGCACGAGGCCGGAAGGGCGCCCCGATTATCATGGGCCCGTGACCAGCCAGCGCAGCCTCGCCTACCTCAAGGGCCACGGGACCGAGAACGACTTCGTGATCATTCCCGACCCGGACAACGCGATCGACCTGCCCGCCCCCGCGGTGGCCAGGCTCTGCGACCGCCGGGCCGGCCTCGGCGGCGACGGCGTACTGCACGTCGTACGGTCCGCCGCCCACCCCGAGGCCCGGCACATGGCCGACGAGGCCGAGTGGTTCATGGACTACCGCAACAGCGACGGGTCCATCGCCGAGATGTGCGGCAACGGCGTCCGCGTCTTCGCCCGCTACCTCCACCACGCCGGTCACGTCGAGCCCGGCGACCTGGCCGTCGCCACCCGGGGCGGCATCAAGAAGGTCCACCTCCACAAGGAGGAGTTCGTCAGCGTGACCATGGGCCGCGCCGTCCTCCCCGAGGACGCGGTCACGGTCTCCGTCGGCGACCACAGCTGGCCGGCCACCAACGTCAACATGGGCAACCCGCACGCCGTCGCCTTCGTCGAAAGCCTCGACGATGCCGGCGACCTGCTCAGCCCGCCCCCGTTCAGCCCCGCCGCCGTCTACCCCGACGGGGTCAACGTCGAGTTCGTCGTCGACCGCGGCCCCCGCCACGTGGCCATGCGCGTCCACGAGCGGGGCTCCGGCGAGACCCGGTCCTGCGGCACCGGCGCCTGCGCGGTCGCCGTCGCCACCGCCCGGCGCGACGGCGCCGACCCCGCCGTCACCGGCGAATCCGTCACCTACACGGTGGACGTCCTGGGCGGTACTCTGATGATCACCGAGGACCCGGACGGGACGATCCACAAGACCGGACCCGCCGTCATCGTCGCCGCCGGGGAGTTCGATCCCGACTGGCTCACCGAAACGGCCTTCGCCTGAAGATTCCCTCACATGGGTGATCCGTTTCACGCTCAGCGAGAGCCGGACTCCGCCACGTGGTGGGGTCGGTAACATCAGACACCGGCCCTGAGGGCTCACCCCATGCCCACCGTCGCCGGTCGAAGCCGCCGGAGGTGCCCATGAGTGCAGAGGCCACGAACCCCGACGCCCGTCCCGAGCTCCGCAGACGCGGCCGCGCCAGGCTCGATCTGCGCAGGCTGGGGCGTGCCGCACTGCTCGGTCCCGCGCCCCGGGACCGCCTCCCGGACGCCATCAGCCACGTCGCCGAGGCGCACCGGGCCCACTATCCCGACGCCGACCTCGGCGTGCTCCGCCGCGCCTACGTGCTCGCCGAGTCCTCCCATCGCGGCCAGATGCGCAAGAGCGGCGAACCGTACATCACGCATCCGCTCGCCGTCACCCTGATCCTGGCCGAACTCGGCGCCGAGACCACCACCTTGACGGCCTCCCTGCTGCACGACACCGTCGAGGACACCGATGTGACCCTCGATCAGGTCCGGGCCGAGTTCGGCGACGAGGTGTGCTTCATCGTCGACGGCGTCACCAAGGTGGAGAAGATCGACTACGGCGCCGCCGCCGAACCCGAGACCTTCCGCAAGATGCTCGTCGCCACCGGCAACGACGTCCGCGTGATGTCCATCAAGCTCGCCGACCGCCTGCACAACATGCGCACCCTCGGCGTGATGCGCCCCGAGAAACAGGCCCGCATCGCCAAGGTCACCCGCGACGTCCTGATCCCGCTCGCCGAACGGCTCGGCGTCCAGGCCCTCAAGACCGAACTCGAAGACCTCGTCTTCGCGATCCTCCACCCGGAGGAGTACGAGCACACCCGCGCCCTGATCGCCGCCCACGCCGGCGACGCCGACCCGCTGCCGGCCATCGCCGAATCCTTCCGCGTCGTACTCCGCGAAGCGGGCATCCAGGCCGAAGTCCTCATCCGGCCCCGCCACTTCGTCTCCGTCCACCGCGTCTCCCGAAAACGCGGGGAACTGCGCGGCTCCGACTTCGGCCGACTGCTCGTCCTGGTCGGCGAGAACGCCGACTGCTACGGCACGCTCGGCGAACTGCACACCTGTTTCACCCCGGTGGTCTCGGAGTTCAAGGACTTCATCGCCGTTCCCAAGTTCAACCTGTACCAGTCCCTGCACACCGCCATCGCCACCCCCGACGGCGAGGTCGCCGAGGTCATCGTCCGCACCCGGCAGATGCACCGGGTCGCCGAAGCGGGCGTGGTCGCCCTGGGCAACCCCTACGCCCTGGCCGAATCGGGCGCCGCGGGGGAGTCCGACGAGGAGCGCACCGACCCCACCCGGCCCGGCTGGCTCTCCAGGCTCCTGGACTGGCAGCAGTCCGCGCCCGACGCCGACACCTTCTGGAGCTCCCTGCGCGCCGAACTCGCACAGGACCGCGAGATCACCGTCTTCCGCGCCGACGGCGGCGGCCGCCTCGGCCTGCCGGCCGGCGCCACCTGTATCGACGCGGCCTACGCCCAGCACGGCGAGGCCGCGCACGGCTGTATCGGCGCCCGGGTCAACGGGCGCCTCACCTCCCTGGTCAGTCCGCTGGCCGACGGGGACACCGTGCAACTGCTGCTGGCCCAGGACGCCTCGTCCGGGCCGGCCGCCAACTGGCTCGACCACGCGCACACCCCGGCCGCCCGCATCGCCATCAGCAGCTGGCTGCAGTCCCATCCGGACGGGGCGCGGACCGACCAGGCGGCCCCGCGGGCGCCGCTGTCCGTGGTCGGGGCCCGCGGCAAGGGCGGCAACGCCGTCGCCGACCTGCCCGACGCGCCGGTCCGGCTGGCCGGCTGCTGCACGCCCGTACCGCCGGACGACGTCGCCGGGTTCGTCGTACGCGGCGGAGCCGTCACCGTCCACCGCGTGGAATGCCCCGCGGTCGCCCAGATGCGGTCCCTGGGCCGCACCTCCGTCGCGGTCCACTGGAAGGCCACCGCGGACTGCCGGGTCACGCTGGTCGCCGAATCGTTCGGGCGGCCGCACCTGCTGGCGGACCTCACCGAAGCGATCTCCCGGGAGGGGGCCGACATCGTCTCGGCCACCGTGGAACCCCCGAACGAACAGCGCGTCCGCCACCGCTACACCCTCCAGCTGCCCGACGCGACCGTCCTCCCCGCGCTGATGCGCGCCATGCGCGACGTGCCGGGCGTCTACGACGTGGGCCGCGCGTAGCCCTCCGGGGGCTCCCTCAGCCATACGACGCGCCGCGCGGGCGCCGGCCGTTGCCCGGCCGGGCCGTGGCCTGGCGGCCGGATGCCGACGCCGTTCACGCGGCCGTGTGGGCAGCCGTGCCGCAGGGCGATGGGGGTCCCCCCTGTTCGAGCGGAACGCCTGCCCACACCTCGGCGGAGGTGGCGCCCACACCTTGGCGGAGCCGCGCCCCCCACCCCGGGCAGGGTGGGCGAAGCCCCTGCTGCGTCCAGAGCTCGGCGGAGCCGTGAGCGCCGCTCGGGAAAGGCCGCGCAGACCCGTTCGGGTGGTCGGCGGGCGGGGCCGACGCGCCGCGGGGTCGGACGGCGCAGCCCCTGGTATCGCCTAGGGGATGCGCCTCACCGCCCCCCGCCTGCGAGCAGCGCTGCTCGCCGCCGCCTCGCTCACCCTCGTCGCCGCCGTCCTCCCCGCCCCCGAACCGCTCGGCATCGGCGACCCCCTCTTCCCCGAGCTGGGCAACCCCGGGTACGACGTCCTCGCCTACGACCTGTCCCTCACCTACAAGGACAACCGCTCCGCCCTCGACGCGGTCACCGTCATCGACGCCCGCACCAGCCGGCGGCTCGACCGCATCAACCTCGACTTCACCCACGGCAAGGTCGCCTCCGCCGCCGTCAACGGCCTCCCCGCCCGGTTCGAGAGCGCCGGCGAGGACCTGGTGCTCACCCCGGACCGCCCGGTCCCCGCGGGCGTCCCCGTACGGATCACCGTCCGGCACACCAGCGACCCGCGCGGCCGCGGCGACGGGGGCTGGGTGCCCACCCAGGACGGGCTGGCCATGGCCAACCAGGCCGACGCCGCCCACCGGGTCTTCCCCTGCAACGACCACCCCGCGGACAAGGCGTACTTCACCTTCCGGATCACCGCCCCGGCCGACAAGACCGCCGTCGCCAACGGCCTCACCGCCGCCGCCCCCCGCACCGTGGGCACCGGCCGCGCGGCCACCACCACCTGGACGTACCGGACCCTCCACCCGATGGCCACCGAGCTCGCCCAGGTCTCCGTCGGCGACTCCGCGGTGGTCCACCGCACCGGCCCGCACGGCCTGCCGCTGCGCGACGTGGTCCCCGCCGCGGACCGGGAGCGGCTGGATCCCTGGCTGGCGAAGACCCCCGGTCACCTGGCCTGGCTGGAGGAGCGGCTCGGCCACTACCCCTTCGAGACGTACGGCGTCCTGATCGCCCACGCCTCCACCGGCTTCGAGCTGGAGACCCAGACCCTCTCCCTCTTCGAACGGGGACTGTTCACCGCCGCCGGCTACCCGGAGTGGTACGTCGAGGCCGTCATGGTCCACGAGCTCGCCCACCAGTGGTTCGGCGACAGCGTCACCCCGCGCACCTGGTCCGACCTGTGGCTCAACGAGGGACACGCCACCTGGTACGAGGCCCTGTACGCCGACCACCTGGGGAAGTACCCCCTGGAGCGCCGGATGCGCGAGGCCTACCAGCGCTCCGACCAGTGGCGCGCGGCCGGCGGCCCCCCGGCCGCACCCAGGCTCCCCGAGCCCGGCCGCAAGATCAGCCTGTTCCGGCCGGTGGTCTACGACGGCTCCGCGCTCGTGCTCTACGCCCTGCGGCAGGAGGTCGGCAGCGCCGTCTTCGACCGGATCCAGCGCCGCTGGGTCTCCCGCCATGCGGACGGCGTGGCGGGCACCGACGACTTCGTCCGCCTGGCCTCGGCGGAGGCCGGACGGGACCTGACCGCCTTCCTGCACCCCTGGCTGTACGGGAAGACCACCCCGCCGATGCCCGGCCACCCCGAGTGGAGCGGCTCCGCCGCCCGGGACGGCGGAGCGGCCGCGGACACCGCCGGCCGGGGAAAGACCGCGCCGAAAAGGGTGTGACTCGTGTGGAACGGGCATGTCACCATCGACAGGGCGGTGCGGCCGCCCGGTGGCGGGAATCACCCGCCGGTGTGACACGTTGTACCCGTACAGTCCGTACCCGCGCAGCGCGGCACCTCACCACGACGACGTAAGGATCCAATGACCTCCTCCTCTTCTTCCCCTTCACAGGACGCACAGAGCTTTACCGGGAGCCTTCGGGCCGATGCCCTGATGGAAGAGGACGTCGCCTGGAGCCACGAGATCGACGGAGAGCGGGACGGCGAGCAGTTCGACCGCTCCGAGCGCGCGGCCCTGCGCCGCGTCGCGGGCCTCTCCACCGAGCTCGAGGACGTCACCGAGGTCGAGTACCGCCAGCTGCGACTGGAACGCGTGGTGCTCGTCGGCGTCTGGACCTCGGGAACGGTCCAGGACGCGGACAACTCCCTGGCCGAGCTCGCGGCCCTCGCCGAGACGGCGGGCGCCCTGGTGCTCGACGGCGTGATCCAGCGCCGCGACAAGCCCGACCCGGCCACCTTCATCGGCTCCGGCAAGGCCCGTGAGCTGCGTGACATCGTCCTCGAAACCGGTGCCGACACCGTCGTCTGCGACGGCGAGCTCAGCCCCGGCCAGCTGATCGCCCTCGAAGACGTCGTCAAGGTCAAGGTGATCGACCGGACCGCCCTGATCCTGGACATCTTCGCCCAGCACGCCAAGTCCCGTGAGGGCAAGGCGCAGGTCGCGCTGGCACAGATGCAGTACATGCTGCCGCGCCTGCGCGGCTGGGGTCAGTCGCTGTCCCGGCAGATGGGCGGCGGCAAGGGCGGCGGCCTCGCCACCCGTGGCCCCGGTGAGACCAAGATCGAGACGGACCGGCGCCGCATTCGCGAGAAGATGGCGAAGATGCGCCGGGAGATCGCGGAGATGAAGACCGGCCGCGACCTCAAGCGGCAGGAGCGCAAGCGGAACAAGGTTCCGTCGGTCGCGATCGCCGGATACACCAACGCGGGCAAGTCCTCCCTGCTCAACCGGCTCACCGGAGCCGGCGTGCTGGTGGAGAACGCCCTGTTCGCCACCCTCGACCCGACCGTGCGCCGGGCCGAGACGCCGAGCGGCCGGGTCTACACCCTGGCCGACACCGTCGGCTTCGTCCGGCACCTGCCCCACCACCTCGTCGAGGCGTTCCGCTCCACCATGGAGGAGGTCGGCGACTCCGACCTCATCCTGCACATCGTGGACGGCTCGCATCCGGCGCCGGAGGAGCAGCTGGCGGCCGTGCGGGAGGTGATCCGCGAGGTCGGCGCGGTCGACGTGCCCGAGATCGTGGTGATCAACAAGGCGGACGCGGCGGACCCGCTGGTCCTGCAGCGGCTGCTGCGCATCGAGAAGCACTCCATGGCGGTCTCGGCCCGTACCGGGCAGGGCATCGCCGAGCTCCTGGAGCTGATCGACACCGAGCTGCCCCGGCCCGCGGTCGAGGTGGAGGCGCTCGTTCCGTACACCCGGGGCGGCCTGGTCGCCCGGACGCACGCCGAGGGCGAGGTGATCTCCGAGGAGCACACCGCGGAGGGCACCCTGCTCAAGGCCCGCGTCCACCGGGAACTCGCCGCGGACCTCGCTCCGTACGCACTGGTCACGCGCTGACCCACCGGTCGGCCGGGCCGGCTCACCGGCCGGTCATCGCCGGCCGGCGCCGGACAGCATTGCGCCCCCGGGCCTCGGCCCGGGGGCGCAATGCTGTCCGGTGTTACCGCCCGCCGCCTACTGCTTGGCGAACTTCTTGCTCACCGCGTCGAAGATCCCCTTGGCCTCCGGGCCGAGCCGCGGGCCCGCCAGCCAGGACGCCTTGGCCGGGCCGATCGACGTGTTCGACACCAGCGCGGGCTTGCCGTCCGCGCCCGCGGCGACCCAGCCGCCGCCCGAGGAGCCACCCGTCATGGTGCACCCGATGCGGTACATCACCGGGTCGTTCTGGTTCAGCGACAGCCGGCCCGGCTTGTCGTTGCACTGGAAGGCGCGCTGCCCGTCGAACGGCGCCGCGGCCGGGTAGCCCGTCGCCGTCATCTTGGTGATCTTCGGGACGGCCTGGGCGTTGAACTCCACCGGCAGTGCCGAACCGACCGTCTCCTCCAGCGACTTCGCCGTCGTGCCCTTCTCCGGGGTCACGTGCAGCACCGCGAAGTCGTACGGCGCGCCCGCGCCGCCGACCGGTCCGCCGGTGGCGATCCACTGGTTCGAGGTCTGCGCCCAGTCGCTCCACCACACGCCGTACGGGGCCACCTGCTCGCGGGAGGCGCCCTTGATCTGCGCCGCCGACTTGCCCGCGTTGTTGTAGGAGGGGACGAAGGCGATGTTGCGGTACCAGCCGCCCTTGGCGCCCGCGTGCACGCAGTGGCCGGCCGTCCACACCATGTTCGACTTGCCCGGGTGCGCCGGGTCCTTCACCACGGTCGCCGAACAGACCATGGAGCCCTCGGGGCCGTCGAAGAAGACCTTGCCGGACTCCGGAACGCTCTTGTGGTACGGCGCGGCGGCGGCCTTCGCGGTGACCGGGGCCGGGGTCGGGTCCGTCACGCCGTGGTCCTTGCCCAGGTCCGGGTCCGCGCCGGGCCGTTCGGGCTTCTGCGCGTCACGCATCCGGTCCGGGTCCCACAGGTCCTCGATGATCGGGTTGACGTAGTCCTCGGCCTCCCGCAGCCAGTCCTCCTTCTTCCAGTTCTTCCACTCACCCCCCTTCCACTTGTCCAGGTCGAAACCGCGTTCCTTGAGCTTCTCCTTGAGCCGGTCCGGGATCTGGATCCCGTCCGTGCCGCCGGGGCTGCCGGCCGACACCGTCGGCTTGGCGTCGCCGCCGGCCTCGTCGTCACCGGGCCCGCAGGCCGAGGCGGTCAGCGCGAGAGCGGCCGCGCAGAGTACGGCGGTGACCGGTCGCATCGGTCGCATGTCGTTGATTCCCCCGTGTGGATGGATCGGGTGTCGGACGTGGAGTGCAACCCCCCACTATGCCGATGACGTTGGGGACGGCGCAGAGCGGGTCCGCGGTTCCGGCAAGGATCTTGACGCTACCCGTGATCTGCCGCGCACACGGTCGTTGGTACGTACGGGGGAAGCGCGACAGCGCTCCCGTTCGACCATCCATCCTTCGACGGACCGTGTACGCGGGAGGTGCGACAGACGTGGCCGCCTTGACCGATCGGACTGCCGGGCGGCCGGACGCGGACGGAGGAACCTCCGTGCCGCGGGCGGGGAATGACGGTGCGGCCGACCTCGCCCCCGAGGGCATCCTGCGCCGGCAGTCCCTGCGCGAGTCGGCGGCCCGTACGTACGCCCGGGCCCTGCCGATCGTCCCGGTGCGGGCCCGTGGCCTCACCATCGAAGGTGCCGACGGACGCCGCTACCTGGACTGCCTCTCCGGCGCCGGCACCCTCGCCCTCGGCCACAACCACCCGGTGGTGCTGGAGGCCGTACGCGCGGTCCTCGACTCCGGCGCCCCGCTGCACGTCCTGGACCTGGCGACCCCCGTCAAGGACGCCTTCACCACCGAACTGTTCGCCGCCCTGCCGCCCGCCCTGGCCGCGAACGCCCGGATCCAGTTCTGCGGCCCGGCCGGCACCGACGCAGTCGAGGCGGCCCTCTCGCTGGTCCGCACCGCGACCGGACGCTCCGGGCTGCTGGCCTTCACCGGCGCCTACCACGGGATGACCGCCGGGGCCCTGGCCGCCTCCGGAGGAGCGCGCGACGGCCGGGTGACCCGGCTGCCCTTCCCGCAGGACCGTCACTGCCCGTTCGGCGTGGGCGGCCCCGAGGGCGCCGCGCTGGCCGCCCACTGGACGGAGAGCCTGCTCGACGACCCCAGGAACGGGATCCCCCGGCCGGCCGGGATGATCCTCGAACCGGTGCAGGGCGAGGGCGGGGTGCTGCCCGCCCCCGACGACTGGCTGCGCAGGATGCGCGCGATCACCGCGGCGCGCGGCATCCCGCTGATCGCCGACGAGGTGCAGACCGGGGTCGGCCGGACCGGCGCCTTCTGGGGCGTCGACCACGCCGGCGTGGTCCCGGACGTGATGGTGCTCTCCAAGGCCATCGGCGGCAGCCTGCCGCTGGCCGTCATCGTGTACCACTCCGACCTGGACCTCTGGGAGCCCGGCGCCCACGCCGGAACGTTCCGCGGCAACCAGCTCGCCATGGCGGCGGGCACCGCCACCCTCGCCTACGTCCGGCAGAACCGTCTCGCCGAGCGTGCCGCCGTGCTGGGCGACCGGATGCTCGCCGCCCTGCAGGGCCTCGCCGCGGACCATCCCTGCATCGCCGAGGTGCGCGGCCGCGGCCTGATGATCGGCATCGAGTTCACCGACCCGGACACCCCGGGGGACGGGGCCGCCCCGGCGCTCGCTGCCGCCGTCCGCGAGGAGTGCCTGGCCCGGGGGCTGATCGTCGAGCTGGGCGGCCGCCACAGTGCCGTCGTACGGCTGCTGCCCCCGCTCACCCTCACCGACGAGCAGGCCACGGCGGTGCTGGACCGGCTCGCCGACGCCGTGGCCGCCGCCGGACGGGCCCGGCACCGCCGACTCACCCCAAGGAACCCGCAGTGACCTCCACACCCGATCCGTTCCGTTCCACCGGCACCCCGCAGGCAGGTCTTCCGCGGCAGAACTACGGCTCCCTCCCCCCGCGCACCCCCGCGCCCGCCGCGGTGCCCGTCCCCGCCTGGCCGGCCGATCCGCTGGACCACCCGGATCCGGCCGCCGCCGCCGACGCCGCCGCGGTGGAGAACCTGCTCCGCTGCTGGGTGCGCGAGCGGGCCCTGGCCCGGCCCGCCGGGGACGGCCCGCTGCGGATCCCGCTGCCCGCCTCGGGAACGGCCCTGGTCGTGCCCGTACGGCACTGGTCCGCAGCCGGCCTGCACCGCTTCGGCCCGGCGCGGATCGACGGCGTCCCGGCGGGGGCCCCGGTCCTCGACGCGGTCACCGCCGCGGCACTCCTGGTCCGCGAGGCCGGGCGCACCGCCCCGGCCGCTCCCGGCGCGCCGACCGCTCCCGGGACCCCGCCCGGTCCCGCCGGCCGGGCCCCGGCCGGACCCGCCGCTCCCGCTGCCGCCCCGCCCGGCGCGGACCTGGTCGGCCGGGTCGCCGACTCCGTACGCCGTACGGCCGCCTTCCTCGCCGAGCGGCGGGCCCGGCCGGAGCCACCCGCGCCCGTGGGCCGGGACCCCTTCCTCCACGCCGAACAGTCCCTGGTCCTCGGCCACCCCCTCCACCCCGCCCCCAAGAGCCGGGAGGGGCTCACCGAGAGCGAGGCCCGCCGCTACTCGCCGGAGCTCCACGGTTCCTTCCCGCTGCACTGGGTGGCCGTCGCCCCCTCCGTGGTCGCCACCGACTCCGCGTGGACCGAAGGCGGACGCGCCCTCCCCGCCGGACACCTGCTGGCCCGGCTCGCCCCCGGACTCCCGCTGCCCCTGGGCACCACCCCGCTCCCGCTGCACCCCTGGCAGGCCCGCGAGGTGCTCCGCCGGCCGGCCGCGGCCGCCCTCCTGGACGCCGGACTGCTCCACGACCTCGGACCCTTCGGCGCCCCCTGGTACCCCACCTCCTCCGTGCGCACCGTCCACCGGCCGGCCGGCCCCGCGATGCTCAAGCTCTCCCTGGGCCTGCCGATCACCAACTCCCGCCGGGAGAACCTCCGCAAGGAACTGCACCGCGGGGTGGAGGTGCACCGCCTGCTCCGGACCGGGCTGGCCGACCGGTGGCAGGCCGCCCACCCCGGCTTCGACATCGTCCGCGACCCCGCCTGGGTCGCCGTGGACGACCCGGCCGGCACCCCGGTCCCCGGGCTCGACGCCGTCCTCCGCCACAACCCGTTCCGTTCCGGCGAGCGGGCCCTGTGCGTGGCCGGGTTCACCGCCCCGCGGCCCTGGCCCGGACGGACCACCCTGCGTTCCGCGCTGGCCGAGACGGTCTGCCGGCTCGCCGCCCGCACCGGCCGCCCGACCCCGGCCGTAGCCGCCGAGTGGTTCCTGCGCTACCTCGACCACGTGGTGCTGCCCGTGCTCGGCCTCGACGCGATCGCCGGCATCGCCCTGGAGGCGCACCAGCAGAACACCCTGGTCCTCCTCGACGCCGAGGGCTGGCCCGTCGGCGGCCGCTACCGCGACAACCAGGGCTACTACTTCCGCGAGTCCCACCGCGCGGCCCTCGACGCCCGGCTCCCCGGCATCGGCACCACCAGCGACACCTTCGTCTCCGACGCCGTCACCGACGAACGCTTCGCCTACTACCTGGGCATCAACAACGTGCTCGGCCTGATCGGCGCCTTCGGGTCGCAGGGCCTGGCCGACGAGCGCGTCCTGCTCGCCGCGTTCCGGGGCTTCCTCGGCAAGGCGGCCGGCCTCGGCCCGCTCCCCGCCCTGCTGCTGGACTCCCCGGCCCTGCGCTGCAAGGCCAACCTGCTCACCCGGGTGGGCGGCCTCGACGAGCTCGTCGGGCCGGTCGACACCCAGTCCGTCTACGTCACGATCCCCAATCCCCTCCACGGGTGACCACCATGACCTCGATCAACACCGCCCCCGCCCCCGCTGCCGCGTCGGCCACGGCCACCACACCGGGCACATTCACCACACCGGGCACATTCACCACACCCGGCACGTTCGCCACACCCGGCACGTGCGCGACACCGGGCACGGCTGCCGCACCGGAGACCGCACTCCCACCGGGTGCCCTCCCCGCCCAGGGCCGGCCGCTCCCCGCCGAGCTGCTGCCCCGGCTCGCGGAGGCGGACCTCCTGGACAGTCCCGCCGACTGGCGCCCGGCCGCCACCCGGGCCGGCCTGTTCCGGCTGGAACCCGTACGCCCTGCCCGGGACCGGAAGCTCATCGCCCGCTGGATGAACGACCCCGAGGTGGCCGCCTTCTGGGGGCTGGCCGGCCCCAGCCTGGTGACCGCCGCCCACCTGAGCGCCCAGCTGGCCGGGGACGGCCGCAGCATCCCCTGCCTGGGCCTGCTCGACGGCACCCCGATGAGCTACTGGGAGATCTACCGGGCCGATCTCGACCCGCTCGCCGCCCACTACCCGGCCCGCCCCGAGGACACCGGGATCCACGTGCTGATCGGCGAGGCCGCCGACCGCGGCCGCGGGCTGGGCACCGTACTGCTGCGGACGGTCGCCGACATGATCCTCGACAACCGTCCCCGCTGCACCCGGGTCGTCGCCGAACCCGACCTCCGCAACACCCCCTCCGTGGCCGCCTTCCTCAACGCCGGGTTCCGGCTGGCCGCGGAGATCGACCTGCCGGACAAGCGCGCCGCCCTGATGCTCCGTGACCGTGCCCTCCGGACCCTGCTCTGACCACCGGTGTCGGTGGAGCCGCGTAGGGTTGTCAGTGCTATGACGAAGCCCTCCCTCCCCGACCTGCTGCACGCCGCCGTCACCGCCGTCGGCGGCACGGAGCGCCCCGGCCAGGTGGCCATGGCCGAAGCCGTCGCCGAAGCGATCGACGAGAACGCGCACCGGCTGATCCAGGCAGGCACCGGCACCGGAAAGTCCCTCGGCTACCTGGTGCCGGCCCTCGCGCACGGCGAGCGCGTGGTGGTGGCCACGGCCACCCTGGCCCTCCAGCGCCAGCTGGTCGAACGGGACCTCCCGCGCACCGTCGAGGCGCTGCACCCGCAGCTGCGCCGGCGGCCGCAGTTCGCCATGCTCAAGGGCCGCTCCAACTACCTGTGCCTGCACCGGCTGCACGAGGGCGCGCCGCAGGACGAGGAGGAGGGCCTCTTCGACCAGTTCGAGGCGGCCGCCCCCAGCAGCAAGCTCGGCCAGGACCTGCTGAGGCTGCGCGACTGGGCGGACGAGACGGAGACCGGCGACCGCGACGACCTGACCCCGGGCGTCTCCGACCGGGCCTGGTCCCAGGTCTCGGTCTCCTCCCGGGAGTGCCTGGGCGCGACCAAGTGCGCGTACGGCGCCGAGTGCTTCGCCGAGGCCGCCCGGGAGCGGGCCAAGCTGGCGGACGTCGTCGTCACCAACCACGCGCTGCTCGCCATCGACGCCATCGAGGGGGCGCCGGTCCTCCCGCAGCACGAGGTGCTGATCGTCGACGAGGCCCACGAGCTGGTCTCCCGGGTGACCGGAGTGGCCACCGGCGAGCTCACCCCGGGGCAGGTCAACCGGGCGGTGAAGCGCGCTGCCAAGCTGGTCGACGAGAAGACCGCGGACTCCCTGCAGAACGCCGCCGAGTCCTTCGAGCGGATCATGGAACTGGCCCTGCCGGGGCGGCTGGAGACCGTTCCCGAGGACCTGGGGTACGCCCTGCTCGCGCTGCGGGACGCGGCCCGCGAGGTGATCTCGCGGATGGGCGCGACCCGCGACAAGTCGATGGCCGACGAGGACGCCGTCCGCAAGCAGGCGCTGGCCTCCGTGGAGAACATCCACGCGGTGGCGGAGCGGATCACGCTCGGCTCCGAGTACGACGTGGTCTGGTACGAGCGGCACGAGCCCCGCGGCGGAGCCGCTTATCGACACAGCGGAGCGACGCTGCGGGTCGCCCCGCTGTCGGTCTCCGGCCTGCTGCGGGAGAAGCTGTTCGAGGACCGCTCGGTGGTCCTCACCTCGGCCACGCTCAAGCTGGGCGGTGACTTCAACGGGGTCGCGGCCTCGCTGGGCCTCTCCCCGGAGGGCGTGGAGGGCGAGGACGTGCCGGTCTGGAAGGGCCTGGACGTCGGCTCGCCGTTCGACTACCCGAAGCAGGGCATCCTCTACGTCGCCAAGCACCTGGCCACGCCGGGGCGCGAGGGCACCCGCGGCGACATGATGGACGAGCTGGCGGAGCTGATCGAGGCGGCCGGCGGCCGCACCCTGGGGCTGTTCTCCTCGATGCGCGGGGCGAAGGCGGCCGCGGAGGAGCTGCGGACCCGGCTGGACCACCCGATCCTGCTCCAGGGCGAGGAGACCCTCGGAGAACTGATCAAGAACTTCGCGGCGGATCCCCGGACCTGTCTGTTCGGCACCCTGTCGCTGTGGCAGGGAGTGGACGTGCCCGGTCCCAGCTGCCAGCTGGTGATCATGGACCGGATCCCGTTCCCGCGGCCGGACGACCCGCTGATGAGCGCCCGCCAGAAGTCGGTCGAGGAGCACGGCGGAAACGGCTTCATGGCCGTCGCGGCCACGCACGCGGCGCTGCTGATGGCCCAGGGCGCGGGTCGGCTGGTACGCGCCTCGGGCGACCGGGGTGTGGTGGCGGTGCTGGACCCGAGGCTGGCCACGGCCCGGTACGGCGGCTTCCTGAAGTCCTCACTGCCGGACTTCTGGTACACCACGGACCGCAACCAGGTCCGCCGCTCCCTCGCGGCGATCGACACGGCCGCCCAGGCCGAGGGCAAGTAGGTACGGCCGAGGGCAAGTGGGTACGCCGGAACCCCGGGAACGCCAAGAACCCCGGGACCGGCGCAGTGGGTCCCGGGGTTCGCCAGGGGCGGCGGGGTGTCAGACCCGCCGCAGGACGGCGACGACCTTGCCGAGGATGGTCGCCTCGTCGCCGGGGATGGGCTGGTAGGCGGAGTTGTGGGGGAGCAGCCAGACGTGGCCGTCCTCGCGCTTGAAGCGCTTGACGGTGGCTTCGCCGTCGAGCATGGCGGCCACGATGTCGCCGTTCTCCGCGACGGGCTGGCGGCGGACGGTGACCCAGTCGCCGTCGCAGATGGCCGCCTCGATCATCGAGTCGCCGACGACCTTCAGCACGAAGAGCTCGCCGTCACCGACCAGCTGCCGGGGGAGGGGGAAGACGTCCTCGACGGATTCCTCGGCCAGGATCGGGCCGCCGGCGGCGATCCGGCCGACCAGCGGCACATAGGAGGCGGCGGGCTTGCCGGTGGTGTCCGTGGGCTGCGAGCTGGGCTGGTCCGAGCCGCGGACCTCGTAGGCGCGCGGGCGGTGCGGGTCGCGGCGCAGGAAGCCCTTCCGCTCCAGGGCCATCAGCTGGTGCGCGACGGAGGAGGTGCTGGACAGGCCCACGGCCTGGCCGATCTCCCGCATCGACGGGGGGTATCCGCGCCGCTGCACCGAGTCGCGGATGACCTCGATGACCCTCCGCTGCCGGTCGGTGAGGCCGGAGCTGTCGGCGCGGATCCCGGGAGGTCGTCCGGGCAGCGAGCGCGCGGGGCGTACGGAGGCCTCCCCGTCGGGATTCAGGCTTGCGTCAGTCATGGCATGCACCGGCTCGACTCGGCTCTGGGAGCGGTTCTGGGCAGTGATGGTGGCACTGTCTGCGGTGGTGGTCACGTCGGCGGCCCCTCTCGAACGGAATGTTCTCCCCTGGCTGGACAACGGTAGTTGCTTTCGAAAGGTTGCGCCAAACACACGTTCGAGTGAAAAATCGCAGATTGCTCTACGTGACGACCGTAAGAGGTGTATGGACCGCAGTCCGGGGTGCCGTGGCCCGGGGTGGCCGGGGGGCTTCGGTGCCGAACGCGGGTTCGGTCCGGCGCCGCGTCCTTACGGTACCCTTCCCGGTCGGACGGCCCCCGCCCGGGCCGGTACCGTCCGGGCCGGTACCCAGTCTGGCAGTCCCGGAGCCCGAATCCGGGCATTCCGTCCCGCGACACGCGGTGGGGACCCAGGTCATGCGAAACACAAGATCTAGTGGTTGGATGGTCGAAGTCACCCAGCAGTTGTGGCTCCCGTGTCATCTGGGACGCGTGGGATCGCATATGCTGGTGTCTGCCTCAGGAGCCCTCAGAACAGCCGCCGCGCTGTTGCACAGGGCTGTCCTGGGCCATTCAGTCGTGCCGTGAGGGAGGGTGGGAGAACCGTGCATTGCCCCTTCTGCAGGCACCCCGACAGCCGCGTCGTCGACAGCCGCACCACGGATGACGGCACGTCGATCCGCCGTCGCCGTCAGTGCCCGGACTGCTCCCGCCGCTTCACCACGGTGGAGACGGCGTCACTGATGGTGATCAAGCGCAGCGGTGTCACCGAACCCTTCAGCCGTTCCAAGGTCATCTCCGGCGTGCGCAAGGCGTGCCAGGGGAGGCCCGTCACGGAGGACGCCCTCGCCAAGCTCGGCCAGCGGGTCGAGGAGTGCGTGCGCGCCACCGGCAGCGCCGAGCTGACCACCCACGACGTGGGCCTGGCCATCCTCGGCCCCCTGCAGGAGCTCGACCTCGTCGCGTACCTGCGCTTCGCGTCCGTATACCGAGCGTTCGACACGCTGGAAGACTTCGAGGCCGCCATCGCGGAACTGCGGCAGCGGCCTCGCAGCGGAGTGAGCGAGCCCGCCGGGACCGGTCCGGTCCCCGCGCCCGCCTCCGCCGCCGACTGACCGGGCGGCCGCACAGCGGCCCGTCAGTCCGCACAGAGCCACATGAAGATCAAGTCAGAACCGTGCCACGGAATATTGCTGGCACATCAGGGCGTTTTTGCCCGCATATGGGAGGCGGCAGCATGACAGAGACGGCGAGCGGCCCGGCACGCGGTTCCCGCGCGAAGGGTGCCAAGTCGGCGGGCAAGGGCGGCCTGCGCATCGAGCGCATCCACACCACCCCCGGCGCGCACCCGTACGACGAGGTCGTCTGGGAACGCCGTGACGTCGTCATGACCAACTGGCGCGACGGCTCGGTCAACTTCGAGCAGCGAGGCGTCGAGTTCCCCGACTTCTGGTCGGTGAACGCGGTCAACATCGTCACCAGCAAGTACTTCCGCGGCGCGGTCGGCACCCCGCAGCGCGAGACCGGTCTGAAGCAGCTGATCGACCGGATCGTGAAGACCTACACCAAGGCCGGTGAGGAGTACGGGTACTTCGCCACGCCCGCCGACGCCGAGATCTTCGAGCACGAGCTGACCTACGCCCTGCTGCACCAGATCTTCAGCTTCAACTCCCCGGTGTGGTTCAACGTCGGCACGCCCCAGCCGCAGCAGGTCTCCGCCTGCTTCATCCTGTCCGTCGACGACTCCATGGAGTCGATCCTCGACTGGTACAAGGAAGAGGGCATGATCTTCAAGGGCGGCTCCGGCGCCGGCCTGAACCTCTCCCGCATCCGCTCCTCCAAGGAGCTCCTCTCCTCCGGCGGCAACGCCTCCGGCCCGGTCTCCTTCATGCGCGGCGCCGACGCGTCCGCGGGAACGATCAAGTCGGGCGGCGCCACCCGCCGTGCGGCCAAGATGGTCGTGCTCGACGTGGACCACCCGGACGTCGAGGACTTCATCGCCACCAAGGTGAAGGAGGAGGAGAAGATCCGCGCCCTGCGCGACGCGGGCTTCGACATGGACCTGGGCGGCGACGACATCACGTCCGTCCAGTACCAGAACGCCAACAACTCGGTGCGCGTGAACGACGAGTTCATGACGGCCGTGGAGAACGGCACCGAGTTCGGCCTGCGCGCCCGCATGACCGGCGAGGTCATCGAGAAGGTCGACGCCAAGGCGCTGTTCCGCAAGCTCGCCGAGGCCGCGTGGGCCTGCGCCGACCCGGGCATCCAGTACGACGGTGTGATCAACAACTGGCACACCTGCCCCGAGTCCGGCCGCATCACCGCGTCCAACCCGTGCAGCGAGTACATGCACCTGGACAACACGTCCTGCAACCTCGCCTCGCTGAACCTGATGAAGTTCCTCAAGGACGACGGCAAGGGCAACCAGTCCTTCGAGGTCGAGCGCTTCGCCAAGGTCGTCGAGCTCGTCATCACCGCGATGGACATCTCCATCTGCTTCGCCGACTTCCCGACCCAGAAGATCGGCGAGAACACCCGCGCCTTCCGCCAGCTGGGCATCGGCTACGCCAACCTCGGCGCCCTGCTGATGGCCACCGGCCACGCGTACGACTCCGACGGCGGCCGTACCCTCGCCGCCTCCATCACCTCGCTGATGACCGGTACCGCGTACAAGCGCTCCGCCGAGCTGGCCGGCGTCGTCGGCCCGTACGACGGCTACGCCCGCAACGCCGAGCCGCACAAGCGCGTCATGAAGCAGCACGCCGACGCCAACGCCGTCGCCCCGCGCACCGACGACCTGGACACCCCGGTCTGGGCCGCGGCCACCGAGGCCTGGCAGGACGTCATCCGCCTCGGCGAGAAGAACGGCTTCCGCAACGCGCAGGCCTCCGTCCTCGCGCCGACCGGCACCATCGGCCTGGCGATGTCCTGCGACACCACCGGTGTCGAGCCGGACCTGGCCCTGGTCAAGTTCAAGAAGCTCGTCGGCGGCGGCTCCATGCAGATCGTCAACGGCACCGTCCCGCAGGCCCTGCGCCGCCTGGGCTACCAGGAGGAGCAGATCGAGGCGATCGTCGCCCACATCGCCGAGCACGGCAACGTGGTGGACGCGCCCGGCCTGAAGACCGAGCACTACGAGGTCTTCGACTGCGCGATGGGCGAGCGCTCCATCTCCGCGATGGGCCACGTCCGCATGATGGCCGCGATCCAGCCGTGGATCTCCGGCGCCATCTCCAAGACGGTCAACATGCCGGAGTCGGCCACCGTCGAGGAGGTCGAGGAGATCTACTTCGAGGCCTGGAAGCTCGGCGTCAAGGCCCTCGCGATCTACCGCGACAACTGCAAGGTCGGCCAGCCGCTCTCCGCCAAGAAGAAGGAGGACGAGAAGGCCGAGGTCACCGCCAAGGCGGAGGAGACCATCCGCACCGCGGTGGAGAAGGTCGTCGAGTACCGCCCGGTCCGCAAGCGCCTCCCCAAGGGCCGCCCGGGCATCACCACCTCCTTCACGGTCGGCGGCGCCGAGGGCTACATGACCGCCAACTCCTACCCGGACGACGGCCTGGGCGAGGTCTTCCTGAAGATGTCGAAGCAGGGCTCCACCCTCGCGGGCATGATGGACGCCTTCTCCATCGCCGTCTCGGTCGGCCTGCAGTACGGCGTCCCGCTGGAGACCTACGTCTCGAAGTTCACCAACATGCGCTTCGAGCCGGCCGGCATGACGGACGACCCGGACGTGCGGATGGCGCAGTCGATCGTCGACTACATCTTCCGCCGCCTGGCCCTGGACTTCCTGCCGTTCGAGACCCGCTCGGCGCTCGGCATCCACACCGCCGAGGAGCGTCAGCGCCACCTGGAGACCGGCTCCTACGAGCCGCTCGACGAGGAGCTCGACACCGAGTCCCTGGCGCAGTCCGCCCCGCTGGCGGCCGTCCCGGCCGTCCCGGTGGTGGAGGTCCCGGCCCCGAAGAAGGTGGCGCACAGCAACGCGGAACTGGTGGAGATGCAGCTCGGCGTCTCGGCCGACGCCCCGCTCTGCTTCTCCTGCGGGACGAAGATGCAGCGCGCCGGCTCCTGCTACATCTGCGAGGGCTGCGGCTCGACCAGCGGCTGCAGCTGAGCCTGACCGATAGATGACCCGAAGGGGACCGGCCTCGGCCGGTCCCCTTCGGGGTCGTGCGGCGTGCCCGCCCGGGAAGGCGCCCGGGCACCCGGGAACGCAACCGGGAAAACAGCAGGTGAGAAGGGGCTACCCCCGGGTAACGATCACGGGTTAGGCTCACCGGCGCGCAGGGGGCGCGTACAGGGGGGTGGGGGACATGGCCGACAACGTGGCAGTGGCGGACAAGGGCATGAGCGCGCCGGCGCAGGTGATCGCGGCCGTGGTGCTGGTCGGGGGCCTCGCGGCCGGAGCCTGGGCGATGCAGGCGGCCGATCGGCAGGAGGCCGAGGGGCCGGCCCGGTGTTCCGTCTCCACGGACGTGCTCCCGGCGCAGTACGCCTCCGGGGCCCGGCTGTGCGAGGCGCTCAACCGGCCGGACCTGCCGGTTCTGCTCGGCACCCCGCAGGACCCGGTGAGGTCCGCGAGCGGCAGCGGCGACTGGCAGACCTTCGGCAGCGGCACCAAGAGGGCCGCGCCGCAGGCGACCGCGGAGACCGAGAAGCACCACGTGGAGATCGGGGTGGACTACGACCTCCGGGTCGAGTCGGCCGGGCTCCTGGGCTCGGACGTACAGAAGCAGACGGTCCTGGGGCGCCCCGCGGTCTTCTACTCCAGCCAGACCCTCGCCATCGGCTTCAACATCGGCGGAAGCGGCAAGGCCACCTCGGGCCGCGGTCCCATGGCCCGTTCCCTGGCGGTGGCCAGGGACGCGAAGGACGGCGGAGGCTTCTACGAGGTGACCGTCTGGCGGCGGAGCGGCAGCCTGATGCCCGATGACACGACGCTGCTCGCCGTGGCGGAGAAGGTGCTGCCGACGCTCCCGGGCTGGCAGAACGGCTGACACCGCGGAGTCATCGGCCGGTGTCCGAGTCCGGGGCGCAGGCGTTGTCCGGGGTGCGGGCGGTGTCCAGGGCGCGGGCGATCAGGTCGTGGACCAAGAATTCCCCCGGGGCGCGGTTCTCCTTCAGGCGCTCCAGGGCGTCCGGGCCGAACCAGCCGCACCCGGAGTGCTTGCCCCGCTCCAGGGCGGGTCGCGCCAGGTCGCCGTCCACCTCGACCAGGAAATCGGCCTCGTGGCGCACGGTGCCGTCGTCGTCGCCGGTCCAGGTGGAGACCCCGAGGGAACGCCGGATCCGCCGCAGCCGCCAGCCGGTCTCCTCGGACACCTCGCGGGCCAGCGCCCCGACGAGCGTCTCGCCGGGCTCCACGTGCCCGCCCACGATGTCCCAGCAGTCCGGGAACAGCCGGCGGTCGGCGCTGCGCCGCTGTGCGAACGCCTCCCCCCGCTCGTTGAGGACCACCGCACCCACGGTCCAGACCTCACCGGGCGCGGGCACGGGTATCCCGACCCCCTCGTCCACCGTCACCGGTCCCGCGCCCTGCCCGCATGATTCAGCCGAGGTATCCATGGACCAGAGCGTAGGGGTCAGTTCTCCTGGAGGACGGAGAGGACGTTGCCCGCCGGGTCGGTGAACCAGGCGATCGCCGCCGGGCCGCCCTCGGGTCCGCCGCGGACGACGCCCTTCTCGTCGGCCTCGAACCCCGGGTACCGCTCCAGGGCGACCCCCCGGGCGGTGAGCTCGTCGACGGCCGTGTCGATGTCGGGGACGCGGAAGTTGAGGACCGTGTACGTCGCCGGGGCGTGCCCGTCCTTGGGGTAGACGAAGACCGGGGTGCCGCCGGGGACGTGGAGCAGGAGGGCCCCCATCGACTCCTCCGTGACGCGCAGTCCGAGGGTCTCCCCGTAGAACCGCCTCGCCCGCTCGATGTCGTCCACGGCGAAACTGCTGAATGCCTCGGTGTTCCCGAACACGGTTGGTTCCCTTCTCCGGCGTGCCGGCCGTACCGAACGGCCCCTGTCACGATGCCGCCGCACCTGCCCGATGCCGCCGCACCTGCCATGAGACCGCCCGCGGCCGCGGCCCGCGGCGGGCGACGCGGCCCGGCGGCCGCCGGCCGGCGAGGATCACCCGTCCGGACCCGTACCGCCCCGTCCGGCACCCCTCGGGTGATCATTGACCCGAGCACGACCGGACCTGGGAACTCGGGGGAGCCATGTGGAGCGGTGACGAGCTGGACCTGGACGCGTACCTGGCGCGGATCGGGTACGCAGGGCGACCCGCCCCGGACCTGGAGACCCTGCGCGGGCTGCACCGGGCCCACGTGCGGTCGATCGTCTTCGAGAGCCTGGACGTGCTGCTGGGCCGTCCGGTCGGGCTGGACCTGAAGGACATCGAGGACAAGCTGGTGCGCGGTGGCCGCGGCGGCTACTGCTACGAACAGAACTCCCTGCTCGCCGCCGCCCTGGAACGGATCGGCTTCCACGTCTCCGGGCGGGCCGCCCGCAACCGCACCCGCGGCGCCCTGATGCCCGTCACCCACGCCCTCCTCGTGGTCACGGTGGACGGCGTTCGCTGGCTCTGCGATGCGGGGTTCGGCCACCAGGGCCCGCTGGAGCCCGTACCGCTGGACCGCCCCGGGACCGAGGTCCGGCAGGGGGAGTGGACGTACCGGATGCGCGCCGAGGAGGAGGGCATCCTCGCCCTGTGCTTCCTGCGTGAGGGGGAGTGGCGCGACCTGTACGCCTTCTCACCGCAGCACGCGTACCCCGTGGACTGGGTCCTGATGAACCACTACAGCTCCTCCCACCCGCGGGCGGCGTTCACCCGGCAGCTGATCGTCCAGCGGGCCGCCGAGTCCGCCCGTACGGCCCTGATCGGCGACCGGCTGACCGTCGTACCGGCCGGCGGGCGGGCCCCGGCCGTGAGCCGTACCGTGCCGGTCCGGGAGCTGCTCCCGCTGCTCGACCGGGAGTTCGGGATCCGGCTGTCCGATCGGGACGGGACGGAACTCGTGCGGAGGTACCGCGCCGAGGACTGACCCCGGCCGGTCCCGGGCCCGTACGATGGCCCGGTGCTGGTCAAGTGGATTCGCTGCACGGTGACGGATCGACGGGGGTTCGAGCGTGGGCAGCGGAAATGGGCCGGGCTGCCCGGCGAGCCGGGATTCAGGGGGCAGGGCGGTGGCTGGAGCCGGGGCAGGCAGGGCGTCGCGCACATCTTCGCGTTCTGGGAGAGCCGGGCCTTCTACGACTCCTTCATGGCCCGCTCGTACGACCGGCTGGCGGCCGCGCAGAACGGCACCTTCACCGGTCCGCGCAGCACGCTCTTCGACCACCGCTTCGACGTGAAGACCGGCTTCGAGCCGCGCTTCACCGACGCCGACGTGATCCGGGTCGCGCACACCCGGGTCCGCGACGGCCGGGTCGAGCACTTCGCGCTGATGCAGGAGAAGGTGTGGAACCCGGCCATGGCCGGCTCCCCGGGCATGGTGCGGGGCCTGTTCGGGGAGGCGCCGGGGCGCGAGTTCCTGGTGCTGTCCATGTGGAAGTCGGCGGCCGAGCACGGAAAGTACCGGCAGGAGCGGGTCGAACGGCTGTCGCTGCGCGCGCAGACCGAGGCCGACGTCGAGGCGCTGACCGGGGACGTGATCGACCTGGAGCCGTCCTGGACGGTGTGATGGTCCTACCGGCGTGCGGTCCCACCGGCGTGCTGCGTTCGTTCCCGCGGGTCGCGCGACTTAGGGTCGGGGCATGTCACGCCCACAGCGCATCGTCCTCCTCCGGCACGGGGAATCGGAGGGCAACACCGACGACACGGTGTACGAGCGGGAACCCGACCACGCCTTGCGGATGACCCGGAAGGGCCACCAACAGGCGGTCGAGGCGGGCGAACGGCTGCGCGAGCTCTTCGGCGAGGAGCACATCAGCGCGTACGTGTCCCCCTACCGGCGCACCCTCCAGACCTTCCGCGAACTTCGGCTGGACCCGGGACGGGTGCGGATACGAGAGGAGCCGCGGCTGCGCGAGCAGGACTGGGGGAACTGGCAGGAACGGGGCGACGTCCGGCTGCAGAAGGCCTACCGGGACGCCTACGGCCACTTCTTCTACCGGTTCGCGCAGGGGGAGTCCGGAGCCGACGTGTACGACCGGGTGGGCTCCTTCCTGGAGAGCCTGCACCGCAGCTTCGAGCAGCCCGACCACCCGCCGAACGTGCTCCTGGTGACGCACGGGCTCACCATGCGGCTGTTCTGCATGCGCTGGTTCCACTGGTCCGTGGCCGAGTTCGAGTGCCTGTCGAACCCGGGCAACGGCGAATTCCGGGTCCTCCGGCTGGGGGCGGACGGGCGCTACCGCCTGGACCGCCCGTTCGAGCGGTGGACCACTCCCGAGTCCTACGACCTCGACGACCGAGCCGACTAGAGTGACCCGCGATGACGACCCCTGACGCCTCTTCCGGCCCTTCTCCCTCTTCCGTCCCTTCTTCCGTCAGCTCCTCCTCCCCTTCCGGCGCTGCCGCCTCCGCCGACCCGCGCTACGCCCGCGTGCTGGCCAGCCTGCGCGCGCTGGCGGTCGGGGACGCCCTGGGCTCCCAGTTCTTCGTTCCCGCCAACTACCCGCGGCTCAAGCGGCGCGAGCTGCCGCCCGGCCCCTGGCAGTGGACCGACGACACCGAGATGGCCTGCTCCGTGGCGGCCGTGCTGGCCGGGCACGGCCGGATCGACCAGGACGCGCTCGCCGCGTCCTTCGCCGCCCACCACGACTTCGACCGCGGCTACGGACCGGCCGTGAACCGGATGCTGCGGCTGATCCGCGAGGGCGGGGACTGGCGCACGCTGGCCGCCGAACTGTTCAACGGGCAGGGATCGTGGGGCAACGGCGCGGCCATGCGGATCGCGCCGCTGGGCGCCTGGTACGCCGACGACCCCGAACAGGCCACGCACCAGGCGGAGATCTCCGCGTACACCACCCACCAGCACCGGGAGGCGGTGTGCGGGGCGATGGCGGTGGCCGCGGCCGCCGCCCTGGCGGCCGCTCCGGCCGGACCGCCCACCCCGGCCGAACTCCTCGACGGGGTGATCGCTCTGGTGCCGCGGAGCGCGGTGGGCGCCGGACTGCGCCGGGCCAAGGACATGCTCGACTACGGCGACGCGACGACCGTGGCGGCGGTGCTGGGCTGTGGCCGCCGTACGAGCGCGCACGACACCGTGCCCTTCGCGCTGTGGTCGGCGGCCCGCTCGCTGGACGACTACGAGCGGGCCTTCTGGACCACCGCGCAGGCGGGCGGGGACGTGGACACCACCTGCTCCATCGTGGGCGGGGTGCTCGGGGCGCGGGGCGAGGACGTGGTCCCGGCCGAGTGGCTGTCCCGGACCGAGGCGCTGCCGGCATGGCTGCCGGAGACGGCTGCCTGACCCGGTCCGTGCCCGGGGAGGGGCTCCCCTCCGCCGGGCCGTGTTTGTCACGGTCCTGCCACAGCGGACTCCGCGGCGGGAGGGAGCCGCACGTCAGCGGCCTACCCTGACCGCTCCGCCGCCCCGGCCCCGATGCGGGCCGGTGCGGCCGACAGGGGAGGGGCACGGATGCCGGAACAGCGCGACGACGGCGCGATGGAGGACCAACCGGCCGGCGGGAGCGGGAAACGGCAGAGCCGCAGGCCCGGCCGGGCCGAGCGGCAGCCCCACCCGGCCTGGCGCACTCCGGAGGCCCCCGGCGGACCCGGCGAATCCGGTGGGTCGGGCAAGCCCGAGGGCTCCGGCGGGTCCCGCGAGTCCGACGGGTCCGGAGCGTCCGGTCACCCCGTTCCCTCCGGCCGCCCCGGCCCCGCCGGGGTGCGGCCCGCGGAGCCCGGATGGGTCGCCCTGATCCGTCCGGCCGACCCCGCGCCCGTTCCTCCGGCGACCCTCTGGGGGGTGCTCGGCACGGGTCTGGCCGCCGCGCTGCTGCTCGGCGACGGGCTCGGCATCGGGCTGCTGATCACCGCGCTCCCGGCCGCCCTCGCCGCGTACGCCGCCGCCCGTACCGCCGGCCGCCAGGCCCGTCCGTGGACGGTGGCGTGGGCGCTGGGCTGCCTCGCCCTGCTCGCCGTACCCGCACTGCGCGACGCCGGCTGGACCTCCGTCCCGGCCGTGTTCGCCGCGGTCGGCCTGGCCGCGCTCGCCCTCTACGGCAGCCGGACCTGGCCCGGGGTGCTGCTCAGCCCGCTCGGCTTCCTCGACGCCGCGCCGACCGGCCTCGCCTGGGCCTGGCAGGGCCTGCGCGGCCTCGGCAGCGGGACCCGGGACCGCTGGTGGCCGCTGGTCCGGGCCGCCGCGGTGGCGGCGGTGCTGCTGGTCCTGTTCGGCGCCCTCTTCGCCTCGGCCGACGCCGCGTTCGCCGATCTGCTGGGCGGCCTCGCCCCCGACGTCTCGGTCGAGGACGGGCCGGTCCGGGTGCTGCTCTTCCTGTTCGGCGGGGTCGCGGCGGTGGCCGCCGCCCGGGCCGCCGCCGGCCCGCTGTGCTGGGACCGGATCAGGATCGCCCCGGCGAAGCCGCGCTCCCGGGCCGAGTGGGCCCTCCCGCTGATCGTGCTCGACCTGCTCTTCGCCGGGTTCATCGCGGTGCAGCTCACCGTGCTGTTCGGCGGCTACGACCGGGTGCTGGAGCGGACCGGTCTGACCCGTGCGGAGTACGCCCGGCAGGGCTTCTGGCAGCTGCTGTGGGCCACCCTGCTCACGCTGGTGGTGATCGCCCTGGCGCTGCGCCGGTCGCCCCGCTCCGGCCCCCGCGACCGGAGCCTGGTGCGCGCGGTGCTGGGCACGCTGTGCGTGCTGACCCTCGTCGTGGTGGCCTCGGCCCTGCGCCGCATGGACCTCTACGTGGACGCGTACGGGCTGACCCGGCTGCGGCTCTCGGTGGCGGCGGTGGAGCTGTGGCTCGGGCTGGTGATCGTACTGATCATCGCGGCCGGGGTGTTCGGCGCCCGGTGGCTGCCCCGCGCGGTGGTGGCGAGCGCCGGGGCCGCCGTACTGGCCTTCGGACTGGCGTCGCCGGACGGGCTGATCGCCGAGCGGAACGTGGCCCGGTTCGAACGGGCCGCGGAGCAGGACAGGGGCGGGGTGATCGACCTCGCCTACGTCCAGTCGCTGTCGGCGGACGCGGTGCCCGCGCTGGACCGGCTGCCCGAGCCGTACCGGTCGTGCGCCCTGCGCGGGATCAACGACGACCTGGCGGGCCGGGGCCGGACGCCCTGGTACGCGACCAGCCTGGGCGAGCAGCGGGCCATGCGGATCCTGCAGCGGTGCCCGGTCACCGCCCCGTACGAGGTGTGCTCGGGGCTGGGGACGTTCGCCGACCGCTACGCCTCCTCCTACTGAGCGCACCGCCGCGCGCCCGTGGGCCCACCCGGTGCGGGAGCGCCCGACGGGGGAAGGGGCGCCGGCCGCGGCGGAGGTCCGCCGGGCCGACGCCCCGTACTGCCGAGTGGTGCTGCGGGGTGCTCCCGGGCGCCGTCAGTGGGCCGGACCCCCGGCCGCGGCGTTGCCGTTGAGGGCCGCCAGGTCGCTCTTGCGGACCCGGATCACGATCAGGGCGATGAGCAGGGCCAGCAGGGCCATGCCCGCGGCCGCCGTGAAGGCGTCGGAGATGCCCGTGGCGAGCACCTGGTGGCCGGCCGGGCCGGGCATGACCCCGGTCTCCTTGAAGACCGCCATCTGCTCGGGCGTGGCCTGGGCGGCGAAGGCCGGGAGCTGCTTGGTGGTCTCCTCGCGGGCCGCTGTGCCGAACACCGTGACCAGGATGGACAGGCCGAGCGAACCGCCCACCTGCTGGCTGGCGTTGAGCAGTCCGGACGCGGCGCCGGCCTCGTGGGTGGCGACCCCGGAGACGGCCGTCAGCGTCAGGGTGACGAAGTTCAGGCCCATGCCGAAGGCGAAGACCACCATCGGACCCAGGATCCCGGAGACGTACGAGCTGTCGGTGTCGAGGAAGGTGAGCCAGCCCAGGCCGATCGCGACCAGGGCGGATCCGGTCACCATGAACGGCTTGGGGCCGAAGCGGGGCAGGAGCTTCTGCGAGAGCCCGGCGGCGATGCCGATGGCGGCGGTCACCGGCAGGAAGGCGAAGCCGGAGGCGATCGGGGAGTAGCCCAGCACGTTCTGCACGAACTGGACGATGAAGAAGAACATGCCGAACATCGCGGCGGCCAGGCTGAGCATGATCAGGTAGGTGCCGGCCCGGTTGCGGTCGGCGAACATGCGCAGCGGGGTGATCGGCTCCCTGGCCCGCGACTCGATCACGGCGAACAGGGCGAGCAGCACGACGGCGGCCACGAAGGAGCCCACGCTCAGCCCGTCGCGCCAGCCCTCCTCGGAGGCGCGGATGAACCCGTAGACGAGGGAGGCCATGCCGAGGGTGGAGGTGAGGGCGCCCGCGATGTCGAACCGGCCGGGGTGCCGCTCGGACTCGCTGATGAAGAGCGGGGTCAGCAGCAGGATCAGGGCGCCGATCGGCACGTTGACGAAGAGCACCCACCGCCAGTCGAGCCAGTCCGTGAGCACGCCGCCGGCGAGCAGGCCGATCGCACCGCCACCCGCCGAGACGGCGGCGAAGACGCCGAAGGCCCGGTTGCGTTCCGGCCCCTCCGGGAAGGTGGTGGTGATCAGTGCCAGGGCGGTCGGCGAGGCGATCGCGCCACCCACGCCCTGCAGCGCGCGGGCGGCCAGCAGCTGCCACGGCTCCTGGGCGAAGCCGCCGAGCAGCGAGGCCAGCGTGAACAGCGCGATTCCGGTCATGAAGACCCGGCGGCGGCCGAGGATGTCGCCGGCCCGGCCGCCGAGCAGCAGCAGTCCGCCGAAGGTGAGGGTGTAGGCGCTGAGCACCCAGGACAGGCCGGTGGTCGAGAAGTCGAGCGCCGTCTGGATGTGCGGGAGCGCGATGTTCACGATGGTCGCGTCGAGCACGACCATGAGCTGACAGGCTGCGATGACGGTCAGTGCGATGCCGGGGCGTCCCTCCCGGCGGGCCGCCCCCGGTATTCGGGTCGCGGCCACTTGTGTCCTTGTCACTGCTGATCCCCCAAGGTGAAATAGTGAACGCTTCCGTTCACTGGTTGCCACCGTAGGATGGCGTGACAAGGGAACGCAAGCGTTCTCTAAGGCTGAAATGGTGTGCGACGGGCGCGCGAACGACAGGCGGTGCGCGGCCGGTTGGCGGTCGCCCCCGAGCCGGGCGGAGGTGTGTGTGATGGTGATTCCGGCGCGTCGGCGGGGTGCCGAGCTGGAGGGGGCGATCATCGACGCCGTCATCGAGCAGCTCTGCGAAGTCGGCTGGAACTCGCTGACCATGGAAGGCGTGGCGGCCGGCGCGCACACCGGCAAGGCGGCCGTCTACCGGCGCTGGTCCAACAAGGCCGACCTGGTCACCGACGCACTGGAGGCGCGCCTCCCCGCACTGCTGGAGCCGACCGACACCGGCTCCGTCCGAGGGGACGTGCTGCAGCTCTGCAAGTGGATGCGTGACGTGATGCACTCCCGCTCCGGGCAGGCCCTGAGGTCAGTCCTTCACGAATGCGACTCAAGTGGCGCCGAACGCTTCCACGAGCTGATCTCCAACCGGCTGATCCGGCCGTCGGGGGCGGTGTTCCGGATGATCGTGGACCGCGGAATCATGCGTGGCGACGTACGGCCCGACGCCCGCGGACAGTATGTCGAGGACGTGATTCCGGCCATGATGATGTACCGCTCGAAGGTGTGCGGAAGCGAATGGCCGGACGCGGACATCGAGGATTTCACCGAGCAGGTGCTGCTGCCGCTGCTCCGCGCGTGACCACGGTCCGGGCCGGGGTGTCGCAGGCGGCTCCGACGGGCGTACCCTTGCTGGCGCCATGCCGTACGAAGCACCCACCCACACCGTCGAACGCTCCCTCCGCGCTACCACCGGCGCCAAGGTCATCGCCGGGGTCGACGAAGTAGGACGAGGGGCCTGGGCCGGCCCCGTCACCGTGTGCGCGGCGATCACCGGACTGCGCCGGCCGCCGGACGGACTCACCGACTCCAAGCTGCTCACCGTGAAGCGGCGCGACGAGCTGGCCGAGGCACTGGAGAGCTGGGTGACGGCGTACGCCCTCGGCGACGCCTCCCCGGAGGAGATCGACGAACTGGGGATGACGGCCGCCCTGCGGCTGGCCGCGGTCCGCGCGCTGGAGGCGCTGCCGGTCCGGCCCGACGCGGTGATCCTCGACGGCAAGCACGACTATCTCGGCACGCCCTGGCAGGTCCGTACGGTGATCAAGGGCGACCGGTCCTGCGTCGCCGTCGCCGCGGCCTCGGTGATCGCCAAGGTCCGGCGCGACCGGATGATGGCCGTACTCGGCGAAGGAGCCGAAGGCATCGAGCAGTTCGGGTTCGCCGCGAACGCCGGATACCCGTCGCCCGTGCACCGGGCGGCACTTGAACGACTGGGGCCCACCCCGTACCACCGCCTCTCCTGGGCGTACATGGACGGACTGCCCCGGTGGCGGCACCTCAAGAAGGTCCGCCGCAGTGAGGAATCGCTGGAACTGGAAACCGGAGGCCAGCTCGGCTTCGATTTCTGATCGCGCCCACGTGCCACCCACCGGTACGTTTCGTACCGGTGTTTGATAGACATCAACCCATGCCTCTCACCCCCGAGGAGCCTCAGATTCACGAGAGTGCCCAGGGTCCCCGCGTCACTCCGGCCCCGAGCCGCACCGCGCAGACCCCCCGCCCCGTACCTGGTCCGCGTCCCGCCGCCGTACCCCGGCCCGGACGCCCCGGTCCGTCCCCCGCAGCGGCGAACCGCGCGGGCGGTGCCCCCAGGCCCGCCCCGCCGGCGCAGCGGACCGCCACTCCCGGACCCGTCCCCGCAGCCCCTTCGGTCTCCGCCGCGGTGCCGCAGGTCCAGCTCATCCCGGCCTCGGCCGAGGGCGCGCTGGACGCGGCCGAGGAAGCCGTCGACCTGCTGCTCGACACCGGCCGCGCGCCGGCCGACATCCTGGTCCTGACCACCGGCGAACCCCACCCGTGGGCCGCCCACGAGCTGTCCTTCGGCGAGGCCGCGTACTGGGCCCAGCACGACGCCCGGGACGACGTGTTCTACGCGGACGCGGCGCACGTGCAGCGGGCCGCCGCACGTCCCGTGGTCGTGTTCGCGGTCAACGGCGGGCCTCAGGACGCGACCGCCGACGCCCTGCCGGCCGCGCTCGCGCGCGCCGGTGCGCTGCTGATCGTGTGCGGCGAGGGGCAGCAGATCAACTCCGTTCTGGGGACGGGCGTCTGACGCCCCGTTCCCCGGAAGGGACCCGGTGGCATCTTGGGGCGGGGCGGGCCACGGCCGGCCCCGCACGTGCCCCGGTGCCGGATCCGGAGCCGGAGCCGGGACAGCGCGGTCCCGTCCCCGGCCCCACCCCCGCCGGCGGGCGACCGTACGCCCGTCCGCGTACGTACGCCGCACCGTACGCGGGGTGCTGACGGCGCAGCAGCGACAGCGGCACGACGGCGACAGCGGTACGACGGCGGCGATGCGACGCGAACGGTGCTGCCGGCCGACCGTGTCGTCAGCGGGCGGCGGTACGGCGCAGCGGCTCGGCCGCGCCACCGCCGGTGCGCAGGGTGAGCGGGACCGGATCCGTCACGATGTCACCCAGGCCCACGGGCCTGGAGTCCGCGTCGGGGCGGCGGCCGCCGCGGCCCTCGCCGAGCACCTGCCAGCCCTCCCCGGTCAGCGTGATGTACGCACCGCAGCGCAGCCCGTGCAGGGTGCAGGCGTCCCGCAGTCCCCACATCCACGCCCCGTCCTCCGGGGTCCACCGCTCGTCCCCGTCACGGCAGTAGAGCAGCACCGCCGTCCGTACCGGGGTCCGGCGGCGCAGGTCGTGCGGGATGACCCGGCGCAGCCGGGCCAGCAGCGCGTTGCGGTAGTCCCAGCCGTCGGCCGAGACCGTCCGCTGGGTGAAAGAGGCGCTGGCGACGAGACGTTCCTCCGGGCCGAGCACGGCGATCACCGCGACGCCGGGCACCGGTGCGTGCCGCGAGTGCAGCCCGCTGACCACCTCGCGCGGATTGCTCAGCAGGGGAATTCCGGCGGCCGTCCACTCTGCGGGCTCCAGCACTCGGCCGTGCCGACCGGCGCCGTGGCCTGCCGTGGCGGACGACGAGCTCGCGGGCGGGGCGAATCCGAAGGTCACGGTCCTCCCTTCGGGTACACGCCCGGCGAACGGGCAGAGCTGGGTGAGGGCGCGCCGCAGCGCGGCCCTGTTTTGAGCGCCGTCGAGCCGAGCGGGAGCCCTCCAATTCTCGCGTGGCCCGTCAGCGCGCGGCAACGAGCAATTGCCGCCGCCGACCGGAATTGGCTGGTATGCCGTTCATATCCTTGCCCCGTTGAGCCGAAGATGACGCACGGCGTTCCCTCCGAACCGCTATTACCAGCGGAAACACCCCGTTCGAGCCGGAGCGGCGGGGCGTTCGGGCGGTCCCGGCGCGTCCGCCGGTCTGGCCGTCCTTGATCCCCGCGGCGGGCGTGCGGACCGTTCGCCCCCGGGTCGTCACGCTGGGTGAGTTGGCCGATTGTCGGTGGCATCCGGTTGCATGGGGGCATGGACGATCTGCAGCTCCGCGCCGAAGCCGATGCCATCCTCGCCGGGCTCGTCGGCGCCCCCGAGGGTGCGGCCCGGCTGCGGGAGGACCAGTGGCAGGCGGTGGCCGCCCTGGTGGTCGAGCGCCGCCGGGCCCTGGTGGTACAGCGCACCGGCTGGGGCAAGTCGGCGGTGTACTTCGTGGCCACCGCCCTGCTGCGCCGCCGCGGCGCCGGACCCACGGTGATCGTCTCCCCGCTCCTGGCGCTCATGCGCAACCAGGTCGAGGCGGCCGAACGGGCCGGCATCCGGGCCCGCACGATCAACTCGGCCAACCCGGAGGAGTGGGAGACCATCCACGGCGAGGTGGAGCGCGGCGAGACCGACGTCCTCCTGGTCAGCCCCGAACGTCTCAACTCCGTGGACTTCCGGGACCAGCTGCTGCCCAAGCTCGCGGCCACGACCGGCCTGCTGGTGGTCGACGAGGCGCACTGCATCTCCGACTGGGGGCACGACTTCCGCCCCGACTACCGGCGGCTGCGGGCGATGCTGGCCGAGCTCGCCCCCGGCGTGCCCGTGCTGGCCACCACCGCCACGGCCAACGCGCGCGTCACCGCGGACGTGGCCGAGCAGCTGGGCACCGGCGCCGGCGAGGCCCTCGTCCTGCGCGGCCCGCTGGAACGGGAGAGCCTGCGGCTGGGAGTCGTACGGCTGCCGGACGCGGCGCACCGCCTGGGCTGGCTCGCCGAGCACCTGGACGAGCTGCCGGGCTCGGGCATCATCTACGCGCTGACCGTGGCCGCGGCCGAGGAGACCACCGCGTACCTGCGGCAGCGCGGCTTCCCCGTGGCCTCGTACACGGGGCGAACGGAGAACGCCGACCGCCTCCAGGCCGAGGCCGACCTGCTGGCCAACCGGGTCAAGGCGCTGGTCGCCACCTCGGCCCTGGGCATGGGCTTCGACAAGCCGGACCTGGGCTTCGTGCTCCACCTCGGCTCCCCGTCCTCACCGATCGCCTACTACCAGCAGGTCGGCCGGGCCGGCCGCGGCGTGGACCACGCAGACGTGCTGCTGCTGCCCGGCAAGGAGGACGAGGCGATCTGGCGCTACTTCGCCGACACCGCCTTCCCGCCCGAGGCGCAGGTCCGCCAGACCCTCGCCGCCCTCGCCGAGGCGGGCCGGCCCCTGTCCGTGCCGGTCCTGGAGGCGGCGGTGGACCTGCGGCGCAGCCGCCTGGAGACCATGCTCAAGGTCCTCGACGTGGACGGTGCCGTACGGCGCGTCAAGGGCGGCTGGGAGAGCACCGGCCGCCCCTGGGCCTACGACGCCGAACGCTATGCCTGGGTGGCGCGGCAGCGGGCCGACGAGCAGCAGGCCATGCGCGACTACGTGGGCACGGACGGGTGCCGGATGGAGTTCCTGCGCCGCCGGCTGGACGACGAGGGAGCGGCCCCGTGCGGCCGCTGCGACAACTGCGCCGGCGCCTGGGCGCACTCCGGCGTCTCGGCCGAGACGCTGACCGCGGCCGTGAAGGAACTGGACCGCCCCGGCGTGGAGGTCGAGCCGCGCCGCATGTGGCCGACCGGCATGCCCGCCCTGGGCATCAACCTCAAGGGGCGCATCCCCGCCGGCGAGCAGGGCGCCACAGGGCGCGCCCTGGGTCGGCTCTCGGACATCGGCTGGGGCAACCGGCTGCGCCCGCTGCTGGCCGGGAACGCGCCCGACGGCCCGGTCCCCGACGACGTCCTCAAGGCCGCCGTGGCGGTCCTCGCCGACTGGGCGCGCTCCGCGGGCGGCTGGGCGCCGGACGCCGCCGACGCCTCCGCCCGGCCGGTCGGCGTCGTCGCCGTTCCGTCCCTGACCCGCCCACAGCTGGTCGGCTCCCTCGCCCAGGGCATCGCGGCCGTCGGCCGCCTCCCCTTCCTGGGCACCCTGGCGTACACCGGGCCGGACGGCGCGCACCGGGCCCGGCGCAGCAACTCCGCCCAGCGCCTGGCGACGCTGTCCGGCGCCTTCGCCGTTCCCGAGGACCTGGCCGCCGCACTGGCCGCCGCCCCCGGCCCGGTCCTGCTCGTGGACGACCTCACGGACTCGGGCTGGACCCTGGCGGTGGCGGCCCGTCTGCTCCGCCGGGCGGGCAGCGAACGGGTCCTGCCCCTGGTGCTCGCCGCCGCGGCCTGAGCATCTGCGGTCAAATTTCCCTTTCGCCCGGCATGAAGCGTGCATTCCTCACGGCCTTGTCGTGCTGATTTCACCAAGTTCCTTTGCAGTCGGATCCGATTGCTGACATTCGTGTCACCCGGTTGTTATCGTCGGTCCGTGCCTCTGCCCGACCACTTTCCGGTGCCCGGAAGATGTCGACGGGTATGGGAATGCGATCGGGTGTGGAATCGATTGCGGTGTCGTCTGGGGGGCGATTTCGGCCATGGGTGTGGTGCGTGCGGGGTGTGTCGAATACGGCGTCGCTGAATTCGCCGGGCATTTCCGCATGAGCCCATCCACCGCCGCCCCCGGCACGGACGCCCGGCCGGCGGCGCTGCCGCTCCGCGCGGCGATCTGACCCCGCCGTCGGCGCCGGTCCTCTCCCGCACGGCGCCGGCGGCGGTCACCCGCGCCGGTGGGCGCCGTACGGATTTCGCACGGTCCGCCCGTGTGTGTGCAACTCCCACGGAGGAAGGCCTGATGCGCTTTCCCTCACCCGAGAGGTGTGTGTGACTCCGATGCCGTCGGACAGTCAGGAGCTCAATCCGGCCGGGCCGGTCGTGGTGAAGATTCTCCGTCACTGCGGCGACCGTCTCCTCGGCGGCGAACACCAACCGTTGATCCCGCCGTGTTGTCGCCCGGACATCCCCACCCGGAAGTCGGCCGAAAAGGTTGCAGCCGAACACGCGGGGTTCAAGGGGCTGAATGGCGGGACGGGTGGCCGGAACGGCCGGGGGACCGCTCGGGGGACTGCGCTGGGTACCGGGAACACGGCCGCGCACACGGCCGGGGACGGGATCCGGTGAGCGCGCACGAGCTGATCGCCGAGCTGTCCGCGGCGGGCGTACGCCTGTGGGAGGACGGGGGACGGCTGCGCTACCGGGCGCCCAGAGGGGTGCTGACCCCCGAACGCATCGCGGAACTGCGCGGCGCCAAGGGGGACCTGCTCGCGGCGCTGCGCGGCGCCGGGCTCCCCGTCGCCGTGGCCGCCCCCGCGGACCGCCACGAGCCCTTCCCGCTGACCGACGTACAGACGGCGTACCTGGTCGGCCGCCGGCACGGGTACGCGTACGGCGGCGTCGCCTGCCACACCTACCTGGAGGTCGAGTACCCCGAACTGGACCCCGAGCGGACCGAGCGGGCGTGGAACCGCCTGATCGAGCATCACGACATGCTCCGCGTGGTGGTCCACGAGGAGGGCCACCAGCAGGTGCTGCCCTCGGTACCGCCGTACCGGATCGAGACCGCCGACCTCCGCGGGGCGGGCGCCGGCGCCGTGCGCGCCCGGCTGGAGGAGGTCCGGGAGGAACTCGGCCGGAAGGCGTACCCGGCCGGCGAGTGGCCGCTGTTCGGGCTGCGCATCACCCGGACCGACGACCGGGCCGTCCTGCACCTGTCCGTGGACTCCCTGATGGCGGACTGGACCGGCATCAGGCACCTGCTCGGCCAGCTGGAGCAGCTGCAGGCGGACCCGGACCACCGGCTGCCGCCGTGCGGCATCACCTACCGGGACTACGTGCTCGCCGAACGCCGGCTGCCGCAGTCCCCGCGCTACCGGCGCGACCGGGACCACTGGCTGGCGCGCATCGACGACCTCCCGCCCGCACCCGAGCTGCCGAAGGCCGACGGCTCCGGCGCGGAGCCCTCCTTCCACCATCTGACCGGCACTCTGGCGGAGGCGGACTGGTCCGCGTTCAAGGACCACGCGGCCGCCGCGGGGACGACCGCCTCCGGCGCCGTGCTGGCCGCGTTCGCGGAGGTCATCGGGCGGTGGTCCAGGCGCCCGGAGTTCACGCTGAACCTGACCCTGCACAACCGGCTGCCGCTGCACCCCCAGGTGGACGAGCTGATCGGCGACTTCACCTCAGTGGTGCTGCTGGCGGTCCGGCCCGGGGCGGGCGAAACCTTCGCGGAGCGCGCACGCCGGCTGGGCGGGCAGCTCTTCGAGGCCATGGACCACCGGCTCTTCTCCGGGATCGAGGTCATCCGCGAACTCGTGCGCCGGCGCAGCCGGGACGAGGCGGTCATGCCCGTCGTGTTCACCAGCACGATCGGCGGGAGCGGACCCGGTGACGCGCAGCCGGCCGGTGAGATCGGCTTCGCCCTCTCCCGGACACCACAGGTGTGGATCGACTGCCAGGTGACGGACCGCCACGGCGCGCTGCTGCTGAACTGGAACGTGCGGGACGGGGTGTTCCCGCCCGGCATGACCCGGGACATGTTCGCGGCCTTCGAGGCCCTGCTGCGGCGGCTGGCGTGCGGGACGGGGCCCTGGGACGACACCGAGGTCCTCGCACTGCCCGCGGCGCAGGCCGAGCGGCGCGCCGGGGTGAACGCGACGGCGGGCGCCCGTCCCGAGGTCCTGCTGCACGAGCCGGTGTTCGACACCGCCCGCCGCCACCCGGACCGGACGGCCGTCATCGACGCGGACGGCGCACACACCTACCGCGCCCTGGCCGGCCGCGCGAGCGCGATCGAGACCGCACTGCGCGCCGCCGGGACCGCACCCGGCGACATCGTGGCCGTCGCCCTGGACAAGGGACTCGACCAGATCGCGGCGGTGCTGGGCACGTTCGCCGCCGGCGCCGTGTACCTGCCCCTCGACCCGGGACAGCCGGTCCTCCGGCGCAACCTCATCCTCGGGGACTCCGGGGCGGCCTTCATGGTCTCCGTACGCCCCGACGACACGGTGCCCCCGCACGTGCGGGTCGTCGCCCTCGACGAGGTCGCCGCGGACGGCGGGCTCCCGGAGGCCACCGTGCGCCGGGTCGGACCGGACGACCTCGCCTACGTCATCTGCACCTCGGGCTCGACCGGCACGCCCAAGGGCGTGATGATCAGCCACCGGGCCGCCGCGAACACCATCGCGGACATCAACGACCGCTTCGGCATCGGACCGGCCGACCGGCTGCTCGGACTGGCGAACCCGGGGTCCGACCTCTCGGTGTACGACGTGTTCGGCCCGCTCGCCCTGGGCGCCGCGCTGGTGCTGCCCGATCCGGCCCGGGCCGGCGACGCCGGGCACTGGGCCGAACTGGTCGAACGGCACGGGGTAACCGTCTGGAACTCGGTCCCGGTGCACCTGCAGATGCTCGGACACCACCTGGCCGCGCACGCCGGTGGCAGTGGCAGTGGCAGCGGCAGCGGCGGTGACAGCGACGGTGCCGGTGGCGATGCCGGTGTGGGGCACGGCACCGGACCGCTTCGCCTCGCGCTGCTGTCCGGCGACTGGATCCCGGTGACCCTCCCCGACCGGATCCGCGCCCACGTCCCCGGCCTCCGCCTGGTCTCGCTCGGCGGCGCGACCGAGGCGTCGATCTGGTCGATCCACTACCCGATCGGCGAGGTCGACCCGGCCGCGCCGAGCATCCCGTACGGCTTCCCGCTGCGGAACCAGACCTTCCATGTCCTCGACGGCGCACTGCGCGACTGCCCGGACTGGGTGGCGGGCGAGCTCTGCATCGGTGGCGACGGGCTGGCACTGGGATACCTGGGCGACGCCGAACGCACCCGCGAACGCTTCCTGACCCATCCGGTGACCGGCCGGCGGCTCTACCGGACCGGCGACCTGGGCCGGTACCTGCCGACCGGCGCGATCGAGTTCCTCGGCCGTGAGGACCACCAGGTCAAGATACGCGGGCACCGGGTGGAGCCGGCCGAGGTGGAGGCGGCCCTGACGAGCCACCCGGCGGTGCGCGGCGCGGTGGTGCTCGCGGACGGGGACGACGCCCTCCGGCGCAGACTCGTCGCCTTCGTCGCCTTCGAACCCACCGGGACGAGCCTGGACGACCTGCGGCTGGAGGAGTACCTCAGGGAGCGGCTGCCCGACCACATGTGCCCGGCGGTGATCCACCCGCTGCCCGAGCTTCCGGTCACCGTGAACGGGAAGATCGACCGGCGCGCCCTCACCGAGAAGCTGAGCGAGATCACCGACCGCGCGGCGGTGCCCGGCAGCGCCGCGCCCCGCGAGGGGCTGGAGACCACCCTGGCCGGAATGTGGGCCGACGTCCTGCAGGTCGAGTGGGTCGGCCGCAACGACGACTTCTTCGAGCTCGGCGGCAACTCGCTGCTGTCCGCTCAGCTCGTGGCCCGGCTGCGGGCCCATGTGCCGCAGGCGGCCGACCTGTTCTTCGACACCCTGGTGGGGCAGTTGCTGCCGGAGCCCACCGTGGCCGCGATGGCCCGGTACCTCGAATCCCACGGGTCCGCCGACCCGCGGGAGGCCGACAGCAGGAGGACGGCCTCCCCGCTGGTCCGGCTGGGCACCGGCGGGATCGGACCGACCGTGCTGCTCGTCCACGACGGCACCGGCGAACTCGACCGGTACCAGCAGCTCGCCGATCTCCTCGATCCCGAACGCCGGGTCTTCGGACTGTCCGCCGGCCACGCGGACGGCTATCTGCGGGCCGACGACGACCTGCTGCTGCGGCGACGGGCCGGCGGATACGCGCGCCTGGTGCGCGCCGAACACCCGGGCGGAGTCTGCGTGGTCGGCGCCGGAGCCGCGGCGCTGCTCGCGCTCGAAGTGGCGCGCATGCTGGACGGCCTGGGCGCCGAGGTCGGCGAGGTGCTGCTGGTCGACGGCTACCGGGTCGACGTACCGGTGACCGACGAGCTGCTGCTGGAGAGCCTGTTCGCCAGGGAACTCGGGCTGCGGCCGGCGGAGTTCGACTATCCGGCCGGGGCGCCGGTGCCCGGGGACCACGCGCTGCGGCTGAGGCCGAGGGCGGCACGGCTGGAGGCACTGGGGCGGGCGGCCCGGCTGCGGGCGCCGACTCCGGTCGCCACCCGGCTGGAGGTCTTCCGCAAGACCGTGCGGGTCCTGGGCGGGTACCGCCCGGAGCCGTACCCGGGCCCGGTCCGGCTGATCGACAGCGGGGCCGCGCGGCACCCGCTCTGCACGGCCCTGGCCGCGGAGCCCGGCTCGGTCGGCCGCACCGGGCGCGATGTGGTGCCGCCGCAGCACCTGCCGGTGATGGCGGCCCTGGCCGCGCTCCTGGAAGAGCCGATCCGGTGACGGGGCGGTCGGGCCGACCGATGACGGGCCGGACGAACGGGCCGGTGACGGGCCGGACGAAACGGAGTGCATGTTCCGCTGGACTTCCGCTGGACGAAGGAGCGCTGTGACCGGTTCGGATCCCACGCAGGACGGAACGGGACTGTTCTCGGTCCGGGGCAGGACGGCCCTGGTGACCGGCGGGGCGCGGGGCATCGGCGCGCTGATCGCACAGGCCCTGGTCGAGGCCGGCGCCACGGTGTACCTGACCTCACGTGACGCGGCGGCGGCCGAGAAGACGGCCGCCCGTCTCTCGCTGCTGGGGGAGTGCTTCCCGCTGACCGCCGACCTCGCGACGGAGGGCGGCTGCCGCGGGCTGGCCGAGGAGTTCACCGGACGGGCCGGCCGGCTGCACCTGCTGGTCCACGGCGCGCGCACCCTGCCTCCGGCGCCGCCGGCCGGGTCCGGCGACGCGGGCTGGGACAGGGCGCTGGGGGTGAACCTGAAGGCCGTCTTCCACCTCACCCGGTTCCTGCGGCCGGCCCTGGAGGCGGCGGCGGGGCTGGGGGATCCGGCCCGTGTGGTCACCATCGGGCACACCACCGAGCACACCACCGAGGACACCATCGCGGACCTGGACGGGTCGTACGGCGTTGCGTCCGACCCGGCGTCCGACCCGGCGTCCGACCTGCCGTCGGGCGTCTCGTCCGGTGCCCCGCCCGGTGCCCCGCCCGGCGTCCCGTCCGACGAGACGTCGTACGCCCATGCGGCGAGCACGGCCGCGGTGCACCATCTGACCCGGCAGCTGGCCGTCCGGCTGGGTCCGCGGATCGCCGTCAACGCGGTCGCGCTCGGGCCGTTCGCGTCGTACCCGCCGTTCGCGCCGGAGCTGCCCCTGGCGTCGGACACCGTCGGGCGCAGCCCGCTGCGGCGGGCCGGCGGACTCGACGACCTCGCGGGCGTCATCCGGTTCCTCGGGTCCCGCGCGTCGGCGTACCTGACCGGCGCGGTGATCCCGTTGGACGGTGGCCTGGCGGCGACCCGGTAGGGCGTACGCGCCCCGCCGGACAAGGGATCCGGCGGGAAACCCGGAGGGAGATCCGGGGTGGCCGCGGGGGTTATCCACAGGGGTTTCGGTGTCCGGGAGGGTGCGGGACCGTCGGGGCATGACGAAGAACCACGAACCCAGCGCGTCCACCGGTTCCTACGACGGCCCCCGGATCACCCTGCGCAGCCCGGCCGAACTGGCCGACGCGCTCCCGTACATGATCGGCTTTCATCCGACCGACTCCCTGGTCATGGTCGCCGTGCACGGCGAGGGCGGGCGGTTCGGCGGCCGGCTGAGGGTCGGGCTGCCCGCCGGACCGGCGGAGTGGGACGACACCGCCCGGCAGGTCGCCGACTGCCTGGTGCACGGCAGCGAACGGCGCGGGGGCAGGCCCGACGGCATCGTCCTGTTCCTCTGCCAGGACCCGCCCGACGGCGAGAGCCCGCAGCGGGTGATGACCCGGCTCCGGCCGTTCGCCCAGCGGATCCGGCTGGCCTGCGGGGCGCTGGATGTGCCGGTGCTGGAGGCCCTGTGCATCTCCGGCGGCCGGTACTGGTCGTACTGCTGCCCCGATCCGCGCTGCTGCCCGGCCGAGGGGAACCCGCTGGCCGTGCCCGGCACTTCGGTGATGGCGGCCGCCGCCACCTATGCCGGGCTGCGCGTCCGGGGCTCCCTGAAGGAGATCGAGGGCCGGCTGGCCCCGCTGCGGGGCCAGGTCGCCGAGGAGCAGCTGCCGGCGCTGGACCGGGCCGCGGCCGCCCTGATGCCGAAGATCCTCGACGCGGCCACCCGCAAGGAGACCGGCGAGGAGACCCTCGCGCTGGCCCGGACCCTGATGCGGCGGCTCACCCTGGCCCCGCCCGCGGAGCCGGGCCCGGCCGGCGACGACTGGGACGATGCGCTGCTCGGCCACGACGAGGCCGCCGCGCTCATCCTGGGGCTGCAGGACCGGGAGATCCGCGACATCGCCGCCGAGTGGATGGAGGACGAGGAGGCGGCCCCCGCCCTCCGGCTCTGGCGGGCACTGGCCCGCCGCTGCGTCGGTCCCTTCGCGGAGCACGCGGCGGCACCGCTCACCCTGGCCGGCTGGGTGTCCTGGTCCACCGGGGACGAACCCACCGCCAGGGTCGTCCTCGCGCTGGCGCTCCAGGCCGACGGCGAGTACCGCTTCGCCCAACTGCTGCACCGGGCCTGCAACGAGGGCATCGATCCCGAGGGGCTGCGGCAGTGCCTGCGCGAGGAGCGACGCCGCCGGGAACCACGGCGCAAGCGCGTCGCCGCCCGTCCCCCCGGTCGCCGTACCCGGGGCACCCGGCGAGGCGTCCGCCGTACGGCCGGGAGCGGACAGTGAGCGCCCGCGTCGCAGCCGAGCGGCCATACGGGCGGGCGTCCCGGGCGTCCCGGGTGGGCCGGGCCTGCCGGGTGGGCCGGGCCCGTCGGGCTTCCCGGGTGGGAAGGAGCGTGACCCTGGCGGGGGTGGGGGCGTTGCGCCATGCGGTGGCGGCGGTCCGGGCGTGCGGCCGCCCCCGAGGACCCGACCCGGGCGCGGCGCCGGCACAGGGCGCGGCCCCGGCAGAGAAGGGAGGCCGACGCATGGCGCACCCCGTTCCCCCCGCCCGCCGGCCCGAGCTGCCCCCGGTGCACGGCGCGGTGATCTGCGTCGCCGCACCCTGTCTGGTGATCTCCCCGGAGCACGGCCAGCTGACCGGGCGCGGCCTGGAGGGCATCTACCGCTCCGGGCGCCGGCTGCTCTCCCGCTGCCTGCTCCGGGTCGCCGGCCGCGATCCGGTCGCCGTCCAGGGCCGCAGCCTCGGCGCGGACCGGGCCGGCTTCACCGCCACCGTGCGTACCGGGGCCGAGGCCGGACCGGACCCGGACATCGGAGTCGAACGGGTACGCCACGCGGACGGCACCGAGCGGATCACCCTGCGCAACTTCACCGCCCGCCGGCACCGGCTGCCCGTCGAGATCGCCCTCGGCACGGACCTGGCCGACCTGGCCGCCGTGGCCGCGGGCCGCGCCGGGCCCGAACTTCCCGCCGGAGTGCACACCTCCGGGCTGCGCTGGAGCACGGACGGCGGCGCCGAGGCCGTCACCACCGCCGATCCGCCCCCGGACGACGCCCTGGCCTCCGCCGGACTGCTCCGGTGGGAGCTGGACCTGGCACCGGGGGAGGCCCGCACCATCGAGCTGCGCACCGCTCAGGACCGGGCCGGCCGGGCGCCCGCCGGACCGGCCGCGGGGACCCTCTCCGAGGCGCGCGCGGAGGGAGACGACCCGCGCGCCGAGGAATGGTTCCGGACCAGCGTCGCGGATCTGCGGGCGCTGCTCCTGAGAGACCCCTCGGGGCCCTTGGACGCCTTTCTCGCGGGCGGCGCGCCCTGGCGCCTGGGGATGGCCCCGGCGGAGTCCCTGTGGGCCGCCAGAATGGCGCTGCCGCTCGGCACCGGGCTCGCCGCCGCGACCCTGCGCGTGCTGGCCCGCACCCAGATCACGGGGCGCGGTCCGGATGCCGGGATGATCCCCGGACCGCTGCGCGGGGCGGGCCCCCAGCTCCCCCCGGGCTGCACCGGCACCGAGGCCACCCTGGCCTTCCCGGTCGTGCTCGCCGAGGCCCGCCGCTGGGGCCTGCCCGAAGCCGAGGCTGCCGGGCTGCTGCCCGCCGCCGAGCGGTGCCTGGACTGGCTCCGCGCCCGGCTGGGGGAGGACGGCTTCCTGGCCGACCCGGCCGCCGGTCCGCGCCGCTGCGAGACCCAGGCCCACGTACACCGGGCCGCACTGCTCGGCGCCGACCTGCTCGACTCCTGCGGCCGGCCCGGCGCCGGGGAGTGGCGGGACCGGGCGGCGGCCCTGCGGGAGCGGTTCCGCGCGGAGTTCTGGATCGAGGCCGACGGCCCCTCCGGCGGCCGCCCCGCGGCCGCCCTGCACCCCGACGGCCGGCCCCTGCCCCGGCTCACCGCGGCCGCGGCGCACCTGCTCGACACCGGGCTGCTGGGCGGGGGCACATTCGCCCCCGGCCTGCTCGACCCGGTCCGCACCGAGCACCTGGCCAGACTCCTGGGGGCCCCGCCGATGGACTCGGGGTGGGGGCTGCGGAGCATGGCGGCCCGGGAGCCCGGGCACAACCCGTTCGGGCACCGCTCCGGGGCCGTCCGCCCGCAGGACACCGCCGTGGCCGTCGCAGGTCTGGCCGCCGCCGGCTTCGGGAAGGAGGCCGCGGGCCTGCTGCGCGGCCTGCTGGACGCCGCCGAGCACTTCGGGTACCGGCTGCCCGAGATGTACGCCGCCGAGCAGCGCACCGCCGGCAGCGCCCCGCTGCCGCATCCCGCCGCCTGCCGGCCCGCCTCGGTGGCCGCGGCCGCGGGGATCCACGTGCTGGCCGCCGTGATCGGGGTCCGCCCGGACGCCCCGGCCGGCACGGTCACCCTCGCCCCGCTCGCCGGGGCCCCGCTCGGCGCACTCCGGCTGTCCGGGCTGCGGGTGGCGGGCGAACCGTTCGCCGTCCGGGTCAGCAGAATGGGCCTGGGCATGGTGGAGGAGGCGGCCGATGCCCTGCAACTGGCCACGTAGCCGAGGCCAGGTGGGCCCGGCCCGACACCGGCGCCCGCCGCCTTCCGCCACCGCCCCCCGCTCACCACGGGAAGAGCCCCACAGGACACCGACGCCCACCCGGGCCCCGTAACGGCCCACCCGGGCCCCGTGACGGCCCACCCGGGCCCCGTGACGGCCCACCCGGGTCCTGTGACGGCCCACCCGGGTCCCGTAACGGCCCACCCGGGTCCCGTGACGGCCTGCCCGGTTCCTGTCCTGTGACGGCCCACCCGGGTCCCGTGACGGCCTGCCCGGTTCCTGTCCTGTGACGGCCCACCCGGGTCCCGTGACGGCCTGCCCGGTTCCTGTGACGGCCCACCCGGGTCCCGTGACGGCCTGCCCGGGCCCTGAGACGGCCCACCCGGGCCCTGTGACGGCCGACCCGGGCCACGCGACAGCCGACTCCGGCCTGCCGCAGCCGACCCGGGCCCCGTGACGGCCTGCCCGGGCCCCCGCCACAGCCCACCCGGTCCGGCGATCGACGGCACGGACGACGCCGGTCGTCCGGGGTGATCCACCGGACCGTGCCTCATCCGGGCCCGCGAAACCCGTCCCGGAGGGGGATCGCTTTCGGGATCACCAAAGCGCTGATTATCGTCAGGAAGACGACTATGATCGCGGCATGTCGCCCTACGACCCGTCGGCCTTCCCGCCCTTCGCCGTTACCGTCGACCTGGTCGTGCTCACCGTGCGGCGCCACGCGCTGTGCGCGCTCGTGGTCAAGCGGGGTGAGCAGCCGTTCCAGGGGCGCTGGGCGCTGCCCGGAGGATTCGTGCGCGGGGAAGAGGACCTGGCCGCGGCCGCGGCCAGGGAACTCGCCGAGGAGACCGGGCTGTGCGCCCACGATCCCGCCCAGCCCGACGCGGACAACGGCGCCCACCTCGAACAGCTCGCCACCTACGGAGCCCCCGACCGCGACCCGCGGATGCGCGTGGTCAGCGTCGCCCACCTGGTGCTCGCCCCCGACCTGCCCGCCCCCCGTGCCGGAGGCGACGCCAACAGCGCCCGGTGGGCGCCCGTCGACGAGCTCCTCGTTCCCGAGGGGGAGGCGTCCCGCCTCGCCTTCGACCACGACCGCATCCTCGCGGACGGCGTCGAGCGGGCCCGCTCGAAGATCGAGTACTCCTCGCTCGCCACCGCCTTCTGCCCGCCGGAGTTCACCGTCGGCGAGCTGCGCCGGGTGTACGAGGCGGTGTGGGGCGTGGCGCTCGATCCGCGCAACTTCCACCGCAAGGTGACCGGGACCCCCGGGTTCCTGGTGCCGGCCGGCGGTACGACCACCCGTCAGGGCGGCCGCCCCGCCCAGCTGTTCCGGGCCGGCGGGGCCACCCTGCTCAACCCGCCGATGCTGCGGCCGGAAGTCTGACGGTCCGACACCAAGCCCGGCCGATCCGGGCCGGTTGCGCCGAAAATCGGACATATCGCGTTATCTTGATGGCGGTACTCACACGGCCGCCGAGCGGTCCCACCCCCCGCGAGAGACAGCGATGCTCCAGGCGATCGGACTCACCAGTGCACCCCGCCGGGACCACCCGCCCGCCGTGGACGGCCTCACCTTCGAGGCCTGCCCGGGGCAGGTGACCGCGCTCCTCGGCGCGCCCGGCTCGGGCCGGACCACAACCCTCCGACTGATGCTCGAACTCGAACCCGGGCGCGGCGTCACCTACTTCCGCGGCAGACCGCTCCACCGGATCCCGCATCCGGCGCGCGAGGTCGGCGTGCTCCTCGGCGACGTCCCCGGGAATCCCGCCCGCACCGTGCGCAGCCAGCTGCGGATGCTCTGTGCGGCGGTCGGCGTCCCCGCCTCCCGGGCGGACGCCATGCTCGAAGTCGTCGGGATCGCCGGCCTGCGCGACCACCGGCTCGGATCCCTTTCCCTGGGCATGGACCGGCGGCTGGGCCTGGCCGCGGCCCTGCTCGCCGACCCGTGCACCCTGCTGCTGGACGAGCCCTCCGCCGGGCTGTCGCCCCGTGAGCAGAACTGGCTGCACGGACTCCTGCGTGGCCACGCGGCCCTCGGCGGTGCCGTGCTGTTCACCACCGACGACCCCAAGGAGGCCGCCCGCGCCGCCGACCGGGTGGTCGCCATCGAGGCCGGGAGGCTGGTCGCCGACCAGGACGCCGCGGGGTTCGCCCGGACCCGGATGCGCCCCAGGGTTGCCGTGCGCAGTCCGCACGCCGCCCGGCTGGCCGACGTACTGGGACGCGAGGCCCGCGAGGGGCAGCGCACGGTGGAGATCGTCGAGGAGAGCGGCAACCGGCTCTCCGTCTACGGCAGCACCTGTGCCGAGATCGGCGAGACGGCCTTCCGGCACGGGGTGCTGGTGCACCAGCTCGCCGACGAGTCGGGAGACGTCGGCATCCCGGCCCAGACCCACCAGACCCACCAGACCCGACAGCCCGACCACGCCGCCCATGCTGACCACGCCGCCCGTGCCGCCCGGGCCGACCGGGCCGGTGACGCCGGCACCGGCGCGGCTCCGGCCGCGACGGCCGGCGGCGTCCGGGCGGCGGCCTCCGGTCGGCCGGCTTCGGCCGTGCGCCGGATCGGCGGACCGCTCCGCCCGCTCCGCTACGAGCTGCGCCGCGTCTTCGGCACCGCCACCCCCGTGCTCACCGCCGCCTCCGTGCTCGTGGCCTCCGTGCTCACCGCCCTGCTCCTGGCCCGCGCCGGGCACACCCCGCAGAACCGGCTGCTCGCCGCCTGGCCGGAGAAGCTCCCGCTGCCCCCGGCCGCGCTCGGAGCCGGACTCCTCGGCGCACTGGCGTTCGGCGAGGAGTACAAATACCCGGCGCTGGCCGCCGACCGGGGCACCGCCCCGCGCCGGATGGGCCTGCTCCTCGCCAAGCTCGGTGTCGCCGCGGTCCTCGCGCTGGTGCTGGGCGGGCTCGCCGTGGCCGCCGACGCGGCCGCGCTCAGGCTGGTGTTCGACCACGGCCTGCTGCGGTCCCCCGCGGAATGGCTCGCGCCCGCCGCGAGCTGGGCCGGGCTGCTGGTCGGCTGCGCCTGGGCCGGGGTGCTCGCCTCCGGGGTGTTCCGCTCGGCCGCGGCCGGGCTGGGCGCCGTACTCGCCGTCCCGCTGCTCGTCGTCCCGCTCGTGAGCAAGGCGCTGGCCGGGCCGTCCGCCCACCCGGCGTCCGGGATCGCCGCCCGACTGCGCGGCCTGACCCTCGCGCAGTGGCCGCCCGAGGCCGACCGGCTGGTCCTGGGGGCGCTGCGGGTGATGACCCAACCCGTCGGAACCGCACTGGTGTTGTCCCTGGCGGTGCTGCTCTGCGCCTATGGATTCACCGGTCTGCGCGGGCGCGTCCGCTGGTGATCCGGCGATGATCGGTTCCTTACGATAAGGCGTCAATTGAGGAGGTGGCGCTGATCACCCTTTCGTGTGCTTTTCACCAAAGACCTCAAGGGGCCTTCGAGCACGGCCGACAAAGGATGCGTGAGTACCCTTGCGCACACCATGATGACCACCGCCCGCCACGCCGAGACCGGTCTCGCCGGCCCGGGCGAACTCGACCGCTACCCCTACGCGGAGGCCCCCGGCGCCGACCGCGTCGGCGCGCCCCACTGGGACGGCTCCGACGTCGAGCTGAGCCGGGTCGGCCGGCGCGCGGCCGGCAGCCGCGGCCGCGGACTGCACGGCCAACTCGTCCAGCAGCTCGGTCAGATGATCGTCTCCGGCGACCTCGGTGCGGACCGCCCGCTGGTCCCCGAGGAGATCGGCCAGCGCTTCGAGGTCTCCCGCACGGTCGTCCGCGAGTCCCTGCGGGTGCTGGAGGCCAAGGGCCTCGTCAGCGCCCGCCCCAACGTGGGCACCCGGGTCCGCCCGGTCAGCGACTGGAACCTGCTCGATCCCGACATCATCGAGTGGCGGGCCTTTGGCCCCCAGCGCGACGACCAGCGCCGCGAGCTCAACGAGCTCCGCTGGACCATCGAGCCGCTGGCCGCCCGCCTCGCCGCCGGTCACGGCCGCCAGGACATCCAGCAGCGGATGTCCGACATGGTCGAGATCATGGGCCACGCCCTCGCCCAGGGCGACGCGATCACCTTCTCCCGCGCCGACAACGAGTTCCACGCCCTGCTCATCCAGGTCGCCGGCAACCGGATGCTGGAGCACCTCGCCGGCATCGTCTCCGCCGCCCTCCAGGTCTCCGGCAGCCCGGTCACAGCCTGTGACCGCCGGAGCGAGACCTGTGTCGCACACCACGCACGGATCGTCGAAGCCCTGGCCACCGGTGACGGCGCCGGTGCCGAGAACGCCGTACGCCAGCTGCTGACGGTGCAGCCGGAGGTCGAGCGTGTGGTTCCCGCCCCGCGCGAGCACTGAGCGCCCGTGCGCGCGGGGGCTCGCGGGGGGCGGAGCGGGTGGTCGCCGGGCCCGGAGGGTCCGGCGGCTGGGCCGTCCGGCACCCCCCAAGAGCCCGGCAGGAACGTATCGGGACAGCCCGGTGTGAAGGTGATGTGATTCGGGCCACGAATATTGGGCGTAACGCTCTGCGAGGTCGTGCGATGACCTAAGAGGTGATGGCCGACGGAGGGAAGACAGCAGCCGGACCGGGTGCTGTGCAGCTCCCAGGCCGCTGCCCGCGCCGCCGGCCCATCCCCGTCGGTGGTCGTCGGCTCCGGTCCAGCACCTGACCGGGGTCGGAAGCCGTTTCCATCGTTCCGAGAGGTTGTTCGTGTCGGCCAGCACATCCCGTACGCTCCCGCCGGAGATCGCCGAGTCCGAGTCTGTGATGGCGCTCATCGAGCGGGGCAAGGCCGAGGGGCAGATCGCCGGCGATGACGTGCGTCGGGCCTTCGAGGCTGACCAGATTCCGCAGACCCAGTGGAAGAATGTTCTCCGCAGCCTCAACCAGATCCTTGAGGAAGAGGGTGTGACGCTGATGGTCAGTGCCGCGGAGTCCCCCAAGCGCAGCCGCAAGAGCGTCGCAGCGAAGGCTCCGGCCAAGCGGACGGCGACCAAGACCGTCGCGGGCAGGACGAGCGCCGCCCCGGCCGCCGCCCCGGAGGAGACGCCCGCGGCCCCGGACGCCGCCGCCGAAGCGACGGCGGACGAGCCCGGAACCGAGACCGCGCCCGTGAAGAAGGCCGCGGCGAAGAAGACGGCTGCCAAGAAGGCCGCCCCCGCCAAGAAGACGACCGCCAAGAAGACCGCGGCGAAGAAGACGGCGGCCGCGAAGACCGCCGACGAGCCCACCGACGAAGAGCCGCTGGAGGACGCCGCCGCGGGCAAGGGGGGCGAGGAAGAGGAAGAGACCGGCGAGGCCAAGGGATTCGTCCTGTCCGACGATGACGAGGACGACGCCCCCGCCCAGCAGGTCGCCGTGGCCGGCGCCACCGCCGACCCGGTCAAGGACTACCTCAAGCAGATCGGCAAGGTCCCCCTGCTCAACGCCGAGCAGGAGGTCGAACTCGCCAAGCGGATCGAGGCGGGCCTGTTCGCCGAGGACAAGCTGGCCAACTCCGACAAGCTGGCGCCCAAGCTCAAGCGCGAACTGGAGATCATCGCCGAGGACGGCCGCCGCGCCAAGAACCACCTGCTGGAGGCCAACCTCCGCCTCGTGGTCTCCCTGGCCAAGCGCTACACCGGCCGCGGCATGCTCTTCCTGGACCTGATCCAGGAAGGCAACCTGGGCCTGATCCGCGCCGTCGAGAAGTTCGACTACACCAAGGGCTACAAGTTCTCCACCTACGCCACCTGGTGGATCCGGCAGGCGATCACCCGCGCCATGGCCGACCAGGCCCGCACCATCCGCATCCCGGTGCACATGGTCGAAGTGATCAACAAGCTCGCCCGCGTCCAGCGCCAGATGCTCCAGGACCTCGGCCGCGAGCCCACCCCGGAGGAGCTGGCCAAGGAACTCGACATGACCCCCGAGAAGGTCATCGAGGTCCAGAAGTACGGCCGCGAGCCCATCTCCCTGCACACCCCGCTGGGCGAGGACGGCGACAGCGAGTTCGGTGACCTGATCGAGGACTCCGAGGCGGTCGTGCCCGCCGACGCCGTCTCCTTCACGCTTCTGCAGGAACAGCTGCACTCCGTGCTGGACACCCTGAGCGAGCGCGAGGCGGGCGTGGTCTCCATGCGCTTCGGCCTCACCGACGGGCAGCCCAAGACGCTGGACGAGATCGGCAAGGTCTACGGGGTCACCCGTGAGCGGATCCGCCAGATCGAGTCCAAGACCATGTCGAAGCTGCGCCACCCGTCGCGTTCGCAGGTGCTGCGCGACTACCTCGACTGAGGTCCCGCCCGTCCGGGTCCGAGGACGCCGGAGGGGGCGTACGCCGGTGGCCGCGCGGGTGCGCACGGCCACCGGGCATTCCACTCTGGGTGGAGTCACATCCACCCAGAGTCAGGAGGCCTCATGCGTCGTCCCATCGCCCGTGTTCTGACGGGCGCACTGACCCTGGCGGCAGGAGCGGCCGCCATACCACTGGCCCAGGCGCCGCGGGCCGCCGCGGACGGGGTGGTGATCGGAGGCAGGCCGACCATGGTCGCCGACAGTCCCTGGGTGGTCGCCCTGTCCAGCCGTGACCGGTTCGGGGGTACGCGGGCGGGCCAGTTCTGCGGGGGTGTGATCGTGGGGCCGACCAAGGTGCTGACTGCGGCGCACTGCCTGGGCCGCCAGGTGCTGGGCGGCCCCGTCGAATCCGTGCGCGATCTGCGGGTGATCACCGGGCGGACCGAGCTGCGGGCCACCGAGGGCCGGGAGATAGCGGTGCGCGGGGCCCGGGTGAACCCGGCGTACGACGCGGTGACGAACGCGGGGGACCTGGCCGTCCTGGAGCTCGAAGAGGCCGTGCCGGTGGACCGTGTGCTGCCGCTGGCCGGGGCCGGCGACCCCGGCTACGCCGCGGGAGCCGCGGCCTCGGTGTACGGGTGGGGCGACACCACGGGGTTTGGTGACTATGCGTACGGGCTCCGCGTCTCCGAGGTGACCGTGCTCGCCGACGAGGTCTGCCGGGAGGCATACCCCGGCGACGCGGACGGACGGTACCTGGAGGACTCCATGGTGTGCGCGGGGGACAAGGCGGGCGGCAAGGACGCCTGCCAGGGCGACAGCGGCGGTCCGCTGGTGGCCGGGGGCCGGCTCATCGGCCTGGTGTCCTGGGGGCGCGGCTGCGGCCGCGCGGACAGTCCCGGGGTCTACACCAAGATCGCGCCGTTGGCCGGCTTCGTGGCCGGCTGAGGGCGCGGTCGGCGGCACGCGACCCGTCGCGGGTGGAAATGAGGACGGGCGGTGCCCCCTGGATCTCAGGGGTACCGCCCGTCGACCGGCCTGGCCGGTCCTGGCTCGTCGGGATGCGAGGGGTCAGCGCTCAGCGTTCCTCGGTGTCGGCATTGGCCGGAACGGCCGTGAGCCGCTCAGTCTCATCCTGTATGTCCGCGGCGATCTTCCTGAGTTCCGGCTCGAACTTGCGTCCGTGGTGGGCGCAGAAGAGCAGTTCACCGCCGCTCATCAGGACGACGCGCAGATATGCCTGGGCGCCGCAACGGTCGCATCGGTCAGCGGCCGTCAGCGGGGTCGCGGGGGTCAGAACAGTAGTCACGTCGCCTCTTCTCTAGCTCGACGAGCTGTCGTACCAGGGTCAACATCCAACCAGGCCGAAAACGTTCCCGCTCGCGGCTTTTCCTCGAAACTTCCTTCCGAAGCTGGCCGGCTGCTGCCGGTTGGCGGCGAAGGAGCCGTATTGCGTTGCTTTACGGTTTCGCGTTGTTTGTCGTTGCTTGTCGTCGTCGCATGGGGTCTCGTCCTCCCCGGCGGGAGTGCCGGTTGTTCATGAGGACGTGCCCGAACCCTAAATGGTTCATGCGCGGAAGGGAACGTGATGTTTGCTTCACCCCATCGGGGGATCGAACATCCGTACGGTTCTGCATTAGGCTGATGAACCGCGAGGGTGGCGTTGCACCGGCTCTACCAGGCATCGGTACCCTCTGACGGGCAACGAGCCAACCCTGGGCCCGAACGGGCCGGAAAAGAAATTCAGCGAGGAGCGAACTGCGTGACCGCCGACACGTCCGTGCCTTCCAACGCGCTGCTGACCGGAGCGGACCGGGACGGCTCCAACTACACCGCGCGGCACCTGCTCGTCCTCGAAGGTCTCGAGGCCGTCCGCAAGCGCCCCGGAATGTACATCGGTTCCACCGACAGCCGCGGCCTGATGCACTGCCTCTGGGAGATCATCGACAATTCCGTCGACGAGGCCCTGGGCGGCTTCTGCGACCACATCGAGGTCGTGCTGCACGACGACGGCTCGGTGGAGGTCCGGGACAACGGCCGGGGCATTCCGGTCGACGTCGAGCCCAAGACCGGCCTCTCCGGTGTCGAGGTCGTCATGACCAAGCTGCATGCCGGCGGCAAGTTCGGCGGCGGCTCCTACGCCGCCTCCGGCGGTCTCCACGGCGTGGGTGCCTCCGTCGTGAACGCCCTCTCGGCCCGTCTCGACGTCGAGGTCGACCGCAACAGCTCCACCCACGCGATCAGCTTCCGCCGCGGCGTCCCCGGCATCTTCACCGAGCAGGGCCCGGACAGCCCGTTCGACCCGGGCAACGGCCTGCAGAAGATCAAGCGCGTCCCCAAGGGCCGCACCGGCACCCGGGTCCGTTACTGGGCCGACCGGCAGATCTTCCTCAAGGACGCCCGGCTCTCCCTGGAGACGCTCTACCAGCGCGCCCGGCAGACCGCCTTCCTGGTGCCCGGCCTGACCCTGGTGGTCCGCGACGAGCGCGGCATCGACGGGGCCGGCAAGACCGAGGAGACGTTCCGCTTCGACGGCGGCATCAGCGAGTTCTGCGAGTTCCTGGCCCAGGACAAGGCCGTCTGCGACGTGCTGCGGCTGACCGGCCAGGGCACCTTCAAGGAGACCGTCCCGGTCCTGGACGACCGCGGCCACATGACCCCCACCGAGGTCACCCGCGAGCTCGCCGTGGACATCGCCCTGCGCTGGGGCACCGGGTACGAGACCCAGCTGAAGTCCTTCGTCAACATCATCGCCACCCCCAAGGGCGGCACCCACGTGTCCGGATTCGAGCGCTCGGTCGCCAAGACGGTGAACGAGGTGCTCCGCTCCGCCAAGCTGCTCCGCGTCGCCGAGGACGACGTCGTCAAGGACGACGCCATGGAGGGCATGACCGCGGTCGTGACCGTCCGGCTGGCCGAGCCGCAGTTCGAGGGCCAGACCAAGGAGGTGCTCGGCACCTCGGCGGCCGCCCGGATCGTCGGCCAGGTGGTGGCCCGGGAGCTGAAGGCGTTCCTCACCTCCACCAAGCGGGACGACAAGCAGCAGGCCCGCGCCGTGATGGAGAAGATCGTCGCGGCCGCCCGGACCCGTATCGCGGCCCGCCAGCACAAGGAGGCCCAGCGTCGGAAGACGGCCCTGGAGACCTCCTCGCTGCCCGCCAAGCTGGCCGACTGCCGCAGCGACGACGTCGAGCGCAGCGAGCTCTTCATCGTCGAGGGGGATTCCGCCCTCGGTACCGCCAAGCTCGCCCGGAACTCCGAGTTCCAGGCCCTGCTGCCGATCCGCGGCAAGATCCTCAACGTCCAGAAGTCCTCGGTCTCGGACATGCTCAAGAACGCCGAGTGCGGGGCGATCATCCAGGTCATAGGGGCCGGCTCGGGCCGCACCTTCGACATCGACCAGGCCCGCTACGGCAAGGTCATCATGATGACGGACGCCGACGTGGACGGCTCGCACATCCGCACCCTGCTGCTGACCCTCTTCCAGCGGTACATGCGGCCGATGGTCGAGGCCGGCCGCGTGTTCGCCGCCGTACCGCCGCTGCACCGGATCGAGCTGGTCCAGCCCAAGAAGGGCCAGGACAAGTACGTGTACACGTACTCGGACAACGAGCTCCGCCAGACGCTGCTGGAGTACCAGCGCAAGGGGATCCGCTACAAGGACTCCATCCAGCGGTACAAGGGCCTCGGCGAGATGGACGCCGACCAGCTCGCGGAGACCACCATGGACCCGCGGCACCGCACCCTGCGCCGGATCAACATCGGCGACCTGGAGGCGTCTGAGCAGGTGTTCGACCTGCTCATGGGCAACGAGGTCGCCCCCCGCAAGGAGTTCATCACCAGCTCGGCGGCCACCCTGGACCGTTCGCGCATCGACGCCTGACCCGCTCCGGAGGGCTTCGCTCCATCACCTGATGGAGTGAAGCCCTTCGATACCCCAGTCCGGAATGAGTCCTTCCGTCCATCCTTGGGGCACTCGGCCACAGCGGCCGCGGGCAAGGGAGAGCTCGGTGGACAAGGACGACGGTCGCGATGCCGGAACGATCCGGCTCGACGACCCCTGGTACGACGCGCCGGCCACCGGCTGGGGCGACGAGGGCGGCGACGAGATCGGGCGCACGGGCGGGGAGTCCGGCCCGGGCCCGGACCCGACCGGGGAGCAGCCGGCCCGGACGGCGGCCGACATCTACCTGGAGGTGCAGCGCAGCCCCGCCTTCCAGGAGGTCCGCCTCCGGTACCGCCGCTTCGTGGTCCCCGCGACCGCGGCCTTCCTGCTCTGGTACGTCGCCTACGTGGTCGCCGCCACCGCCGCACCCGGCCTGATGGCGCGTCCGGTGTTCGGCACGGTCAACGTGGCGCTGCTGGCCGGACTCGGCCAGTTCCTCAGCACCTTCCTGCTGACCTGGGCCTATGCCCGGCACGCCCGGCTGCGCCGGGACCGCGCCGCGCTCGACCTGCGGTGGACGGTGTTCGACGAGGAGCACGCCCGAGGAGCCGGCCGGTGACCGCCGAGCACCAGACCCTCGCCCTGGTCCTGTTCAGCCTCTTCATCGCCGTCACCCTGGGCATCACCACCTGGGTCAGCCGCCACCGGCAGGGCTCGGCGGAGGAGTTCTACGCGGGCGGCCGGCTGTTCTCCCCCCTGGAGAACGGTTTCGCCATCGCGGGCGACTACATGTCGGCCGCCTCCTTCCTGGGCATCTCCGGCCTGATCGCGCTGTTCGGCTACGACGGCATGCTGTACTCGGTGGGCTTCCTCGTCGCCTGGCTGGTGGTCCTCTTCCTGGTCGCCGAACTGGTCCGCAACTGCGGCCGGTTCACCCTCGCAGACGTGGTCGCCGCGCGGATGAGCGAACGGCCGGTCCGGATCGCCGCCGGAGCCTCCTCCGTCACCGTCTCCGTGCTCTACCTGGTCGCGCAGATGGTCGGCGCGGGCAGCCTGGTCGGCCTGCTGCTCGGCAGCAGCGGTGCGGCCGCCCGCACCTGGACGGTGATCGGCGTCGGCGCCCTGATGGTGTTCTACGTGTCCTTCGGCGGCATGCGCGCCACCACCTGGATCCAGATCGTCAAGGCCGTGCTGCTGATGGGCGGCGCGATCGCCCTCACCGTGCTGGTCCTGCTCCGCTTCCACGGCGACTTCGGCCGCCTGCTGGCCGGGGCCGCCGACCGCAGCGGACACGGCGCGGCCTTCCTCGGGCCGGGCCTGCGCTACGGCGGCGACTGGACGGCGCGCTTCGACTTCATCAGCCTCGGGCTGGCCCTGGTGCTCGGCACCGCCGGCCTGCCGCACATCCTGTCCCGCTTCTACACCGTGCCGACCGCCCGCGCGGCCCGCCGCTCGGTGGTCTGGGCGATCGCCCTCATCGGCGGTTTCTACCTGATGACCATCGTGCTGGGCTTCGGGGCGGCCGCCCTGATCGGCCCGGACGCCGTGCGGGAGTCCAACGCCTCGGGGAACACCGCCGTACCGCTGCTCGCGGCCTTCCTGGGCGGCGGGGCCGAGTCCACCGGGGGCGCCGTGCTGTTCGCCCTGGTGGCCGCGATCGCGTTCGCGACGATCCTCGCCGTGGTCGCGGGCATCACCCTGGCCTCCTCCGCCTCGGTGGCCCACGACCTGTACGCCTCCCTGCGCCGGCGGCACGCCAAGCAGCGCAGCGAGGTGGCGGTGGCCCGGCTGGCCGCGGCCGGCATCGGGGCGGTGGCGATCGGCCTGGGGCTGCTGGCCCAGGACCTCAACGTGGCCTTCCTGGTCGGGCTGGCCTTCGCCGTGGCGGCCTCGGCCAACCTGCCGGTGCTGCTGTACTCGCTGTTCTGGAGCCGGTTCACCACGCGGGGCGCGGTGTGGTCGGTCTACGGCGGACTGGTCCCGGCCGTCCTGCTGGTGCTGGTCTCGCCGGTGGTCTCGGGCAGCCCGGGCGCCCTGTTCCCCGGTGTGGACTTCCAGGTCTTCCCGCTGCAGAACCCGGGCATCGTCTCGGTCCCGCTGGGCTTCCTGACGGGCTGGCTCGGCACCGTGACCTCGCGCGAGGCCCCGGACCCGGTGAAGTACGCGGAGACGGAGGTCCGCGCGCTGACGGGGGCGGGGGCGGTGTGAGTCGTATGGTCGGTGTGCCCGGTGTGAGTGGTGTGCCCGGCGCGGGCCTCAGCCGGCCGGGATCCAGGCGTAGCGGTGTTCGGGGCGGCCCGTCTCTCCGTAGCGGAGGGTGAGCCGGACCCGGCCCGCGCGGTCCAGGAGCTTGAGGTAGCGCTGGGCGGTCTGCCGGCTGATCCCGGCCCGGTCGGCGATCTGCTGGGTGGAGAGCGGGCCGTCGGCCGTACGGAGCACCTGCCGGACCAGTTCGGCGGTGGTGGGGGAGTGGCCCTTGGGGAGGTCCACCGGTCCGGCGGCGCCGGCCAGGGTCCCGAAGATCCGGTCGACCTCTGCCTGTTCGGCCTCGCCGCCCCCGTCCAGGGTGCGCCGCAGGGCCGCGTACGCCTCCAGCTTGGCGCGCAGCCCGGCGAAGGTGAACGGCTTGACCAGGTACTGGAGGGCGCCGAGCCGCATGGCCGACTGGACGGTGGCCAGGTCCCGGGCCGCGGTCACCATGATCACGTCGGTCTGCCGGCCGAGCTGACGCAGCCGGCGTACGAGGTCCAGGCCGGTCCCGTCCGGCAGGTAGTGGTCCAGCAGCACCAGGTCCACCGGGTGCCCGCCCAGGAACTCCATGGCGTCGGCCGCGGAATGCGCCTGCCCGGACACGGTGAAGCCGGCGACCCGTGCGACGTAGGCCGCGTTGATGCGGGCGACGTGCACGTCGTCGTCCACGACCAGGACCCGGATCGGCCCGGCGTGCGTCGCTCCGCCCGTGCCGCCGGTCATCTCAGGGCCTCCGGGAGCACCACGGAGAACTCCGCCCCGCCGTCCGCGGCCTCGCCGGCCCGGGCGCTGCCGCCCTGCCGCTCCGCCAGCCGGCGGACCAGCGCCAGCCCCAGACCGCGCTCCCGGTGGGCCCGGGGCTGCTTGGTGGACCAGCCTTCGGTGAAGATCTCCTCACGGCGCGCGGCGGGAACCCCCGGCCCGCTGTCGCGCACCCGCAGGACGGCGGTGCGGCCCTCCGCGCGGAGCTCCACCTCGACCCGGGCGCCCTCCGATCCGGCCGCCGCGTCCAGGGCGTTGTCCACCAGGTTCCCGAGGATGGTGACGAGGCCGCCCGGGTCCGCCAGCCGGTCCGGCAGGAGGGTGGAACCGGCCAGCCGCAGGGCCACCCCGCGCTCGGCGGCGACCGTGGCCTTGCCCACCAGGAGGGCGGCCAGCAGCGGGTCCCGGACCTTCTCGGTGACCTCTTCGGCGGTGCTCCGGTGCACCCCGGCCACCTCGGTGACGTACTGCACCGCCTCCTCGTACAGCCCGAGTTCCAGGAGTCCGACGAGGGTGTGCAGCCGGTTGGCGTGCTCGTGGTCCTGGGCGCGCAGGGCGTCGATCAGGCCGCGGGTGGAGTCGAGCTCGCGGCTCAGGTGCTCCAGTTCGGTGCGGTCGCGCAGGGTGGCGACGGCACCGCCGTCCTCGGTGGGCATCCGGTTCGCCACCAGCACCCGGGGGCCGCGTACGGCGACCAGGTCGTGGCCGGTGACCCGGCCGGACAGCACGTCGGCGGTGCGGCCGGGGCCGAGCACGTCCGCGACCGGGCGTCCGGTCAGGGCGTCGGGGTCGAGGCCGAGCAGCCGGGCCGCCTCGTCGTTGACCAGCCGGACGCGGCCGGCGGGGTCGAGGGCGACCACGCCCTCGCGGATCGAATGGAGCATGGCCTCGCGTTCCGCCAGCAGTCCGGAGATATCGGAGAAGGCCAGGTCACGGGTCTGTCGATGGATCCGGCGGGAGATCAGCCAGGCGGCCAGCGCGCCGACGGCGAGTGCGCCGCCCGCGTGCGCGAGCAGGCCGGGGATGGCGCCGAGCAGCCGGTCCCGGACGCTGTCGTAGGCGATCCCGACCGAGACCGCGCCGACGATCTCCCCGTCGGCGGCGAGCAGCGGCACCTTGCCGCGGGCCGAGCGGCCCAGGGTGCCCTCGTCGATCTCCATCACGTCGTGGCCGGCCAGGGCCCGGCCCGGGTCGGTGGAGACGGGCAGGCCGATCCGGTCGGGGCTCGGGTGGGAGCGGCGGATGCCGTTCCGGTCGAGGACGACGACGTACTCGGCGCCGGTGGCGCGGCGGATCCGCTCGGCGGCGGTCTGCACGGGGCTGTCCTCGGTGGCCGCGGAGTCCAGCAGGCCGGCTGCGACGGCAGGGTCGGCGGCGGTGCTCTGGGCGATGGCGAGGGCGCGGCGCATCGCCTGGTCGTCCAGCTGGGCGCTGAGCGGTGCGAGGAACAGTCCGGTGGCCAGCACGGCGACCCCGGCGGCGATGGCCAGCTGGGTCAGCAGGATCTGGGAGACCGCGCGCCGGGGGAAGCGGAGGGTGCGCCGTGTGCTCATGGCGGTCCACGGTAGCCGCGCCGGCTCCGGGGCGTGCGGCCGTGCCGGCTCGGGGTGCGCCGGGTGCCGCCGGTCCGGCGGGAGGCGCCGTTTCCCCTCCCCGCCCTTTCCCGAAACCGGGGCTCCGCCCCGGCTCGGGGGCTACCCCGTTCGTACCGGCCTGCGGGTGGGTGGGGGCCGGTCGCGCAGTTCCCCGCGCCCCTGGCATCTCGCGCCCCTTGCGTTCAGGGGAGGGGGCGGGGTGGGCGGGGGCCCGTGTACTGGCCGGTGGGGCGCATGCGGAGGGGGCGTTCGCCGTATTCCTCCAGGGCGTGTGCGATCCAGCCCGCGGTGCGGGCCACCGCGAACACGGTCTCGCCGGCCTCCGCGGACATGCCGTAGGACACGGTCAGCACGGCGAGCGCGAGGTCGACGTTGGCGTGCAGGCCCCGGCCCTGGCGGGCGGTGACCGCCACGACCTCCCGGGCCGCGGCCAGCGCCGGGGCGGCGGGCTCCAGTCCGGCGAGCCGGGCGAACAGGGCGGCGGCGCGGGGGTCCTCGCCCTGGTAGAGCCGGTGCCCGAGGCCCGGCACCCGGCGGCCGGTCCTCAGGTGGTCCGCGACGACGGGGGCGGCCCCGCCGCGCTCCAGCACGTCCAGCAGCATCCGGTGCGCCAGCGGTCCGGCACCTCCGTGCAGCGGGCCTTCGAGGGCGCCGAGTCCGGCCGAGACGCAGGCGTACGGGTGGGCCCGGGCCGAGGCCGCTACCCGGACCGCGAGCGTGGAGGCGGCCAGGTCGTGGTCGGTGAGCAGGGCGAGCGCCAGGTCCAGGACGCCGACGGCGGCGGGGTCACGGTGGAGTCCGGTGAGCCGTGGCCAGAGCTCCGCGGCCAGGCCGGCCGGTCCCTCCCCGGCGTCCGGCGGCTCGGTGCCGAGGATCGGAAGGGCGCCGACCAGCGTCGGGATCAGGCCGCGGGCCGCGCCGAGCACGGAATCCTCGGACAGGTCGAACCGCAGCGGGTCCGCGACCGCCGCCGCGGCCGTCGCCACCCGCAGCCGGTCCACCGGCCCGCTGTGGTCCGGCAACGCGGCCACCGCCCGCCGGGCGGCCGCCAGCAGCCCGGGCGGGGCCGTGAAGCGGATCCCGAGCTGCAGCCGCCCGGTCCACAGCCACTCGGCGACCTCCTCGTAGCCGTGTCGGCCGGCCAGCTCCACGGCGTCCACCCCGCGGAACCAGTAGCGGTCCGGCTCGATGAGCGTCAGCGCGGTGCGCACGGACAGCTCGCCGGACGGGGCGGCCGCCTCCCGGCGGTTCCGCCGGGCCAGTGCGGCGACCTCGGCGGCGTCGAAGGTGCTGCCCCGGCCGACCGGCTCGCGGCGGCTGCCGAGCAGGCCGCGGCTGACGTACGCGTACACCGTCGCCGGTTTCACGCCGAGCAGTTCGGCGGCCTCGCGGGTGGTGAGCCGGTCGTTCATATGTCCACCCTACATATGTTGATTGAATCAAGATTGACGAGGACTCCATCAAGCATGGATGGTCGACTCATGAATACCACCGTGAACGCCACCGCTGCCACCGCCGGCCAGACCGAGGTCATCGCACCCCGCGGACTCGCGGGCGTCGTCGTCACCGAGACCGCGCTCGGTGACGTCCGGGGCCGCGAGGGCTTCTACCACTACCGCCAGTACTCCGCCGTCGAACTGGCCGAGCGGCGCAGCTTTGAGGACGTCTGGCACCTGATGTTCCGGGGCACCCTGCCCGGCCCCGCCGAACGGGCCGCCTTCGCCGCCGAGCTGGCCCCGCTGCGCCGCCTCCCCGGCGACGTACGGGCGGCGCTGCCCGCCCTCGCCCGGTCCACCGCCGCCTCCGGACCGCTCGCCGGACTGCGCACCGCGCTGTCGCTGCTCGGCGCCTCGGCCGGGTTCCGCCCGCTGTACGACCTCGACCCCGAGCGCCGGGCCGCCGACGCGCTGGCCGCCTGCGCCGCCGTACCCACCCTGCTCACCGCCCTGCACCGGCTCGGACGGGGCCTGGAGCCGGTGGAGCCGCGCGAGGACCTGCCGTACGCCGCCAACTACCTGTACATGCTCACCGGCGAGGAACCGGACCCGGTCAGGGCCCGGGCGGTCGAGCGCTACCTGATCTCCACCGTCGACCACGGCTTCAACGCCTCCACCTTCACGGCCCGGGTGATCGCCTCCACCGGGGCGGACGTGGTGGCCTGCCTCACCGGGGCGATCGGAGCGCTCTCCGGCCCGCTGCACGGCGGGGCGCCCAGCCGCGCCCTGGACACCCTCGACGCGATCGGCACCGCGGACCGGATCGACCCGTGGATCCGCGAACGGGTGCGCGCCGGGGACCGGATCATGGGGTTCGGCCACCCCGTCTACCGGACCGAGGACCCGCGCTCCCGCATGCTGCGCGAGGTCGCGCGCGGTTTCGGCGGGCCGCTGGCCGACTTCGCCGTGGAGGTCGAGGAGCGGGTCGAGGCGATCCTCGCCGAGCTGAAGCCGGGCCGCGAACTGCACACCAACGTCGAGTTCTACGCAGGGGTGGTGATGGAGCTGTGCGGTCTGCCGCGCGAGATGTTCACCCCCACCTTCTGCGTGGCGCGGGTGGTCGGCTGGAGCGCCAACGTCCTGGAGCAGGCGGCCGACTCGAAGATCATCCGCCCGGCCGCCCGCTACGTGGGCCCGACCCCGCCGCAGCCCGTTCCGGCGGCCGGCTGACTACGATCGTCCGGGTGAACAGCAGCGCCCGGGCGGACAGCAGGCAGCCCATCCACCCCATCCCCGTCGTCGTCCTCGCCGGATTCCTCGGTTCCGGCAAGACCACCCTGCTCAACCACCTGCTCCGGGCCGCTCGGGGGACCCGGATCGGCGTGGTGGTCAACGACTTCGGCTCCATCGAGATCGACGCCATGAAGGTCGCCGGCCAGGTCGGCGACTCCATGGTCTCGCTCGGCGGCGGCTGTCTGTGCTGTGCGGTGGACGGCAGCGAGCTCGACCTCTACCTGGGGAAGCTCTCACAGCCGCAGCACCGCATCGACGTGATCGTCATCGAGGCGAGCGGGCTGGCCGAGCCGCAGGAGCTCGTCCGGATGCTGGTGGCCAGCGAGAACCCCGCCATCCGCTACGGCGGCATGGTCGAGGTGGTGGACGCCGCCGAGTTCGACGCCACCCGGGCCCGGCACCCGGAGACCGACCGCCACCTGGGCGTGGCCGACCTCGTCGTGCTCAACAAGACCGACCGCGTGGCCCCGGCCGAAACCGCCCGCATCGAAGGCGTGCTGGCGGGGCTCTGCCCCGGTGTCCCGGTGGTCGCCGCCGACCACGGACGGATCGACCCGGAGATCCTCTTCGACCGGAGGCCGTGGGCCGAGACCCGGGGCCAGCTGTCCTTCGAGGACCTGCTCGCGGAGGCCGAGGACGAGGCCGGGAGCGGGTCCGGGAGCGGTTCCGCAGGACATCAGGGGCACGCCCACGCGCACTACGAGAGCACCGAGTTCACGTCGGACGGCGCCCTCAGCCCGCGCCGGTTCATCGACTTCCTCGACGCCCGTCCGCCCGGCCTGTACCGGATCAAGGGCTACGTGTACTTCGGCGTCCCCGGCCACCGGGAGAAGTACGAGGTCCATGCCGTGGGCAGGTTCCTGCGGTTCGCCCCGCTGCCCTGGGGCCGCACCGAGCCCCGCCGGACCCAACTGGTCCTGATCGGTTCCGGCACGGACGGGGCAGCCCTGCGCGCAGGGCTGGAGGACTGCCGGGAGCCCGACCCGGGGCGGCTCGGCCCCGAGAGCATGTGGGGCGTGCTGCGCTACGTACACCGGGAGCCGGAGCACGAGCCGGACCCCGACTCGGACCCGGAGTCGGAACGGGACTCGGCGCCGGACCGGGAGGCCGATCCGGGAGCGGACGCGTCCTGGAGTCAGGCGACCTCGACGCCGTGGTCGCCCAGCAGCTCCGCCAGCCCGCCCCGGTAGCCGCGGCCGCCGGCCACGAAGTCCCAGTCGCCGTTGGCCCGGCGCCGGAACGAGCCGAGGGCGAGCGCGGTCTCGCCGGGCCGGCCGTCGTTGACCTCCAGCCGGTCCAGCTCCTCGCCGGCCGCGCCGAGCAGCCGTACGTAGGCCCCCGAGAACCCGGCGAGGTCCCCGGCCGGGTCCTGCTCCGGGTCCACGGCGGCGACCAGCACCAGCCGGTCGGCGCGGTCCGGGAGGTGGTCGAAGGCGACCTCCACCGCGGCCCGGTCCGGAGCGGCGTGCTGCCGGGCCCGTACGGAACCGTCGGGGGTGCTCGGGTTGTTGAAGAACACCAGGTGCTCCTCGCTCAGCACCTCCCCGCCCCGGCAGACCAGTGCGCACACGTCGAGCGGTACGGCGCCCGCCCAGTTCAGCCCGAGCACGTTGAACGCGTCCGGCGGTATGTGCCCCGCGGCCGGCGGGGCACCCGGGACGCCCGGGGCCCCGGCGGGACCCGCCGCGGTGACCGCGGGCATCGCGGCCACGGTGGGCGCCGTGGACACCGAGGGGAACGCGGGGGCGGCCGGGGGAGCGGAGGGCATGGCCGGCGGAGCGGGGGGCACCGGCGGGACCGGCAGCGCGGCCAGCGTCGGGGCCCAGGCGTCCGCCGCGGACGGGACGCCCGCCGGGGGCGTCGCGCCCGAGGGGGCCGCCATACCCGCGGGGGAAGGCGGGGAGGGCGGGGCCGGCGGGCCCGCCGGGCCGCCGCCCAGACGCCCGCGCAGCCCGTGCCGGTGCAGCAGCTCGACCAGGTCGGGCCCGGACACCAGCTCCAGCGGCTTGCCCTCCGCGAACCGGTGCGAGGAGGGCCCGAACGAGGAAGTGGTGACCAGGACGCCCTTGTTGGCGCCGCGGTCCTGCACCGTCCCGAACAGGTCCCGGACCGCCGTCGGCGGCACCGTGTTCCGGTAGCGCTTGACCTGCACCACGATCCGGCCGCCGCGGATCGGCGTCGGGTCCACCGCCTCGACGTCCACCCCGCCGTCCCCGGACCGCTGGGTCGTCACTGCCTCCATGCCCATCGCCCGGAACAGCTCGGCGACCAGGTCCTCGAACTCGATCGGGTCCATGAGGAACAGGTCCGGCTCCGGCCCGCCGGGGCCGCCGCCCGCGGAACCCGCGGCCCCGGCGCCCCCGGGAACGCCGGCACCCGCGCCGGGTCCGGCCGCCGGGCCGGTGCCGCGGCCGGCCTCGGCCACCGGCAGCACCGGCCGTACGGCCGTCTGCTGGTCGGGGCGCGCCGACAGCTGCCCGCGGAGCTCGTCCACCAGGCAGTCCACCGCGCTCACCTGCTCCAGGTGCAGTCCGGTCACCGCGGACCGGGCGGCCTGCACGCCCGCCAGGTAGATCCGGGCCGGGCGGCCGGTCGCCGGATCGTGTCCGTCCAGGAAGCCGTTGACCACCACCGAGTCCAGCACGCCGAACTCGTCCGCCGCGAACGCCCGGTGCACGACCAGCAGCACGCACTGCGCCAGCACGTCCCGGTACAGCTCGCGCCGCTGGGTGACCGGCCGGGCGGTCTCCTTGTCCTGGTCGGTGCTCGGCACGTACCGCACGGCCTTGGCCTCCGGCACCACCTCGAAGCCGGGCAGTTCCCAGTCGACGACCAGTCGGCGGGTCGCCGGTTCGTACGCGGCCTCGTGCTGGAGCGGCAGCTCCTGCGGCCAGCCCGGTGCGGACTCCAGGGCCTCGGAGAAGTGGTCCACGACCGCCCCGGGGTCCCCCGCCCGCAGGGCGCCGCCCCGCCCGGTCAGCGCCGCGTTGTGCCGGCGGATCTCGGCCAGCCGCTGCTCCGCCCACCGGTCGTACTGCGCGCGGAGGGCCGCGAGCTGCCGCTGCCGCTCGCCCTCGGCGGCGTGCGCCGCCTGCCAGGCCTGGGTGTAGCGGGCGTGCGCCTCGCGTTCGGCCCGCTGCCGCTGACCCGAGGTCAGCGACCAGCCCGACTGCCCCTGGAAGTGCGCCAGCTGGGGCATCGGCACCGGCTGCGCCAGGTGGCCCGGGTCGAAGGGCTCCACCTGCTCCGGGAGCCGCTGTGCCCCACCGGGCCGGAACGCGGGGGCGCGGCACCCGGCCGCCAGCAGTCCGCGCAGGGCCTCCGCCCGGGCCTCCAGCTCATCGGTGCGGCGCTGCGCCTCGGCCGCACGGTGGCGCCGGTAGGCGGTCTCCTGCCGGCGCAGCCCCTGTGCGACCTCGCGCTCGTGCGCGCGCTGCCGCCGCTCCGCCTCCTGCTGCTGCCGCTGGATGGCTGCCCAGGTCTGCAGCGGACCGTTCGACCGACGGCTCATCAGCGGCTCTCCCCCCACCCGCAGCGGCCACGACATGAGGGCCGACTGCGTCACCAAGACCTTAACGGCCCGAAACGGGCCGCGGACCACCCGATGCCGCCGGATCCGCCCGGAGCACCGGGATCCGCCCGGAACACCAGGATCCGCCCGGACCGGCCCGGACCCGGCCCTGACCCACCCGTACCGGCCGCGGCGGACGGAGCCGCGGCCGGTACGCAGGTCAGAGCATGCCGCCGGCCACCACGTCCACCGGCTTCGGCAGCGGCGTACCCGAGCCGTCCCGGCGCGGGTCCGGCTCCGGCAGGTCCACCGGGGTGCCGTTGGCCGTGGCGCCGCGGGCCGGGGCGTGGCCCGCCCAGGCCAGCACCAGGCCGTCCTCGCCCTTGAGGAACCGCTGGCAGCGCACGCCGCCGGTGGCCCGGCCCTTGCGCGGGTACTGGTCGAACGGGGTCAGCTTGGCCGTGGACGACGAGTCGTCCAGGGTGCCCTGGCCGCCGGCGACCGTGAAGACGTACGCCTCCGCCGCCGGGTCCACCGCCGAGAAGTGGATCACCTTGGCGCCGTCGGAGAGCTTGATGCCCGCCATACCGCCCGCCGGGCGGCCCTGCGGGCGCACCTGGCCTGCCGGGTAGCGCAGCAGCTGGGCGTCGTCGGTGATGAAGACCAGGTCCTCCTCACCGGTGCGGAGCTCCACCGCGCCGACGATCCGGTCGCCCTCCTTGAGGGTGATGACCTCCAGCTCCTCCTTGTTGGCCGGGTAGTCCGGCACCACCCGCTTGACCACGCCCTGTTCGGTGCCCAGGGCCAGGCCCTGCGAGTTCGCCTCGTCCAGCGAGGTCAGGCAGACCACCCTCTCGTCCGGCTCCAGGCCGGACAGGAACTCGCTGATCGGGGCGCCGCCGGCCAGGTTGGGCGCGGAGGCCGTGTCGGGCAGCTGCGGCAGGTCGATCACCGCGATGCGCAGCAGCCGGCCCGTCGAGGTGACCGCGCCGACGTCGGCCCGGGCCGTCGCCGTGACCTGGGAGGCGATCAGGTCGTGCCTGCTGCGCCGGCCGTCGGCCTCGGGCAGCGGGGCGGCGGTCACCGTGCGGGCCAGCAGACCCGTCGAGGACAGCAGCACCCGGCACGGGTCGTCGGCGACCTCCAGCGGGACCGCCGCCACCGGCGCGCCCGCCGACTCCAGCAGCACCGTGCGCCGCTCGGTGCCGAACTTCTTCGCCACCGCCGCCAGTTCCGCGCTGACCAGCTTGCGCAGCTCGCTGTCCGAATCCAGGATCCGGGTGAGCTCCTCGATTTCGGCGTTCAGCCGGTCGCGCTCCGACTCCAGCTCCAGCCGGTCGAACTTGGTGAGCCGGCGCAGCGGGGTGTCCAGGATGTACTGGGTCTGGATCTCGCTCAGCGAGAAGCGCGCCATCAGGCGCTCCTTGGCCTGCGCCGAGTTCTCGCTCTCCCGGATCAGCGCGATGACCTCGTCGATGTCGAGCAGCGCCACCAGCAGGCCCTCGACCAGGTGCAGCCGGTCGCGGCGCTTGCCGCGGCGGAACTCGCTGCGCCGCCGCACCACGTCGAAGCGGTGGTCGAGGTAGACCTCCAGCAGCTCTTTCAGACCGAGGGTCAGCGGCTGCCCGTCGACCAGCGCCACGTTGTTGATGCCGAAGGACTCCTCCATCGGCGTCAGCTTGTAGAGCTGCTCCAGCACGGCCTCCGGGTGGAAGCCGTTCTTGACCTCGATGACCAGGCGCAGGCCGTGCGCGCGGTCGGTGAGGTCCTTGACGTCCGCGATGCCCTGCAGCTTCTTCGAGCCGACCAGGTCCTTGATCTTCGCGACGACCTTCTCCGGGCCGACCGTGAACGGCAGCTCCGTCACCACCAGGCCCTTGCGGCGGGCCGTCACGTCCTCCACGGACACCGTGGCGCGGATCTTGAAGGTGCCGCGGCCGGTCTCGTAGGCGTCCTTGATCCCGTTCAGGCCCACGATGCGGCCGCCGGTGGGCAGGTCCGGACCCGGGACGAAGCGCATCAGCGCCTCCAGGTCCGCCTGCGGGTACCGGATCAGGTGCCGGGCGGCCGCGATGACCTCGCCCAGGTTGTGCGGGGGCATGTTGGTGGCCATGCCGACCGCGATGCCGGAGGCGCCGTTCACCAGCAGGTTCGGGTACGCCGCCGGGAGGGCGACCGGCTCCCGCTCCTGGCCGTCGTAGTTCGGCGTGAAATCGACCGTGTCCTCGTCGATGGACTCCGTCATCAGCGAGGTCGCGTCGGCCATCCGGCACTCGGTGTACCGCATCGCGGCCGGCGGGTCGTCATTGCCCAGCGAACCGAAGTTGCCGTGGCCGTCGACCAGGGGCACCCGCATGGAGAAGGGCTGCGCCATGCGCACCAGGGCGTCGTAGATCGACGCGTCGCCGTGCGGGTGCAGCTTGCCCATGACCTCGCCGACGACGCGGGCGCACTTGACGTATCCCCGGTCGCGGCGCAGGCCCATCTCGTTCATCTGGTACACGATCCGGCGGTGCACCGGCTTCAATCCGTCCCGCGCGTCCGGCAGGGCGCGCGAGTAGATCACCGAGTACGCGTACTCGAGGAAGGAGCCCTGCATTTCGTCGACGACGTCGATGTCGAGGATCTTCTCCTCGAAATCCTCCGGCGGCGGGGTCTTCGTGCTGCGGCGGGCCATCGCTGCGGCGCTCCTTACCAAGACGGGACGGGGGTCTGACGCGGACCATTGTGGCCCCCAGCACCGACAACGCCGACCCCGACCCAGGCGGAGTCGCCCTCGGGGGCTGCTCTGCGGCTCGTTGCGGGGGCATTCCGGGGGCCGCCCGGCGGAGTCGCCGGACACCGGGAACTTCTCCGGATGTCGGTGCGCTTGCATACAGTGACAGGTCTGACAGGAATCTCAGCATCGCCATCGAAGGGACCACATGCCCATGGGTCACACGGCCACCGAGCAGACCGCCTCCGGCGGCCTGACAGCGACCGAGCACCGGCTGGCCAACGGCCTGCGCGTGGTGCTCTCCGAGGACCACCTGACCCCGGTGGCCGCGGTCTGCCTGTGGTACGACGTCGGCTCCCGGCACGAAGTCAAGGGGCGTACCGGTCTGGCTCACCTCTTCGAGCACCTGATGTTCCAGGGCTCGGCGAGCGTGAAGGGCAACGGCCACTTCGAGCTCGTCCAGGGCGCCGGCGGCTCGCTCAACGGCACCACCAGCTTCGAGCGCACCAACTACTTCGAGACGATGCCCACCCACCAGCTGGAGCTCGCGCTGTGGCTGGAGGCGGACCGGATGGGCTCGCTGCTGGCCGCCCTGGACGACGAGTCCATGGAGAACCAGCGCGACGTGGTGAAGAACGAGCGCCGCCAGCGGTACGACAACGTGCCGTACGGCACCGCCTTCGAGAAGCTGACGGCCATGGCCTACCCCGAGGGCCACCCGTACCACCACACCCCGATCGGCTCGATGGCCGACCTGGACGCGGCCTCCCTGGAGGACGCCCGCACGTTCTTCCGCACCTACTACGCGCCGAACAACGCGGTGCTCTCGGTCGTCGGCGACATCGACCCCGAGCAGACCCTCGCCTGGATCGAGAAGTACTTCGGCAGCATCCCCGCGCACGACGGCAAGCAGCCGCCGCGCGACGGCACCCTCCCCGAGACCATCGGCGAGCAGCTGCGCCAGGAGCTCGTCGAGGAGGTGCCCGCCCGGGCCCTGATGGCCGCCTACCGGCTGCCCCACGACGGCACCCGCGAGTGCGATGCCGCCGACGTGGCCCTGACCATCCTGGGCGGGGGAGAGTCCTCCCGCCTCCACAACCGCCTGGTGCGCCGTGACCAGACGGCCGTCGCGGCCGGGTTCGGCATGCTGCGCCTGGCCGGCGCGCCCTCCCTGGGCTGGCTGGACGTCAAGTTCTCCGGTGGGGTCGAGATCCCCGCCATCGAGGCCGCCGTGGACGAGGAGCTCGCCCGGTTCGCCGCCGAGGGCCCCACGGCCGAGGAGATGGAGCGCGCCCAGGCCCAGCTGGAGCGCGAATGGCTGGACCGGCTCGGCACGGTGGCCGGGCGCGCCGACGAACTCTGCCGGTTCGCGGTGCTGTTCGGCGACCCCCAGCTGGCGCTGACCGCCGTCAAGCGGGTCCTGGACATCACCGCCGAGGAGGTGCAGGCCGTGGCCGCCGCCCGGCTGCGCCCCGACAACCGGGCGGTGCTGGCCTACGAGCCGCTCACCGCGGAAGCCGGCGAGGCCGCCGATGCCGCTGACGCCGCCGATGCCGGGAACGACGAGAACGAGGGGGCGGAGCAGTGAGCGACACCGCAGCCGTCACGATGACCTTCCACCCGCAGCCGCAGGCCGGCGCGCCCAAGCCGTGGGCCTTCCCCGCCCCCGAGCGCGGCACCCTGCCCAACGGCCTGACCGTGCTCCGCTGCCACCGCCCCGGCCAGCAGGTGGTGGCCGTCGAGATCTTCCTCGACGCCCCGCTGGACGCCGAGCCCCAGGGACTGGACGGCGTGGCCGCGATCATGGCGCGGGCCCTGTCCGAGGGCACCGACAAGCACTCCGCCGAGGAGTTCGCGGCCGCGCTGGAGCGCTGCGGCGCCACCCTCGACGCGCACGCCGACCACCCCGGCGTCCGGGTCTCCCTGGAGGTCCCGGCCTCCCGGCTGCCCAAGGCGCTGGGCCTGCTCGCCGAGGCGCTGCGCGCCCCCGCCTTCGCCGACGGCGAGGTGGACCGCCTGGTCCGCAACCGCCTCGACGAGATCCCGCACGAGCTGGCCAACCCGCAGCGCCGGGCGGCCAAGCAGTTCTACAAGGAGCTGTTCCCGGCCGACCTCCGCATGTCCCGGCCCCGCCAGGGCACCGAGGAGACCGTCGCCCGGATCGACTCCGCCGCCGTACGCGCCTTCTACGAGGCCCACGTACGCCCCGCCACCGCCACCGCCGTGGTCGTCGGCGACTACACCGGCATCGACCTGGACGCGGTGCTGGCGGACACCCTGGGCGGCTGGACCGGCGGCACCGCCACGCCCCGCCCGGTGCCCCCGGTGACCGCCGACGACACCGGCCGCGTGATCATCGTGGACCGGCCCGGCGCGGTCCAGACGCAGCTGCTCCTCGGCCGGATCGGGCCGGACCGGCACGACCGCGTGTGGCCGGCCCAGGTGCTCGGCACGTACTGCCTGGGCGGCACCCTGACCTCCCGGCTGGACAAGGTGCTCCGCGAGGAGAAGGGCTACACCTACGGGGTGCGCGCCTTCGGGCAGGTGCTGCGGTCCACCCAGGAGGGCACCGGAGCGGCCATGCTGGCCATCAACGGCTCCGTGGACACCCCGAACACCGGTCCGGCCCTGCAGGACCTGTGGACGGTGCTGCGGACGCTCGCCGAGGGCGGCCTGACCGACGCCGAACGGGACGTGGCGGTGCAGAACCTGGTGGGCGTGGCCCCGCTGAAGTTCGAGACCGCGGCCTCCGTCGCGGGCACCCTCGCCGACCAGGTCGAGCAACAGCTCCCGGACGACTTCCAGGCGCAGTTGTACGCGCGGCTGGCCGAAACCGGCACCGTGGAGGCGACGTCGGCGGTCGTCAGCGCCTTCCCGGTGGACCGTCTGGTGACGGTGCTGGTCGGCGACGCGTCGCAGATCGCGGAGCCGGTCCGGGCGCTGGGCATCGGCGAGGTGACCGTGGTCGCCAACTGACCACGGCAACGGCCGGTTGAGCAAGGCCGGTTGGGCCCGTAGGCGCACCGCCGGACGGGTCCGGCCGCCGTCAACCGGGTTTCCGCTCAAGGGGTCCTGGCGGGTTGTCCGCCAGGGCCCCCTTGCGTCTCGAATGTCTGGTTTACGGGTGGGGTTGCCCGTATGTCGTGTGGCGTACGCAACAAAAACCCGTGTCCGTTTGGTGATCGAGTGATGATCCGCCTAGCGTCGGTCTCGCTGTCCGTCAGCTGCAACAGCCGCACCCGCGGCACCGGACAGCGATCGCCGAGTCCCCGTCAGGCGCGAGCCTGGGGAGCCGGGGACCCACATCAGTCCCTGGGGTGAATCGGACAGCCTTCCCCCCGGAGGCGTCCGTAGGAGACCTTCCTGCTCCGAACCCGTCAGCTAACCCGGTAGGCGAGAGGGAAGGAAAGGATCACCCTTTTCATGGGCACTCGTGGCGCCGGCAAGCACCGTGGTTCCAGCCGCCTGACGAAGAAGACCGCCGGCATAGCCGGGATCGCCGCCCTCGCCACCACCGGCGTCATCGGCTCCTTCGCCGCCCCGGCCTTCGCGGCCGACAACGACAGCACGGCGCCGGACCCGGGCCTGAACCACATCAGCATCGGTGACGACGCGGCCCTCGAGATCGAGGCCCAGGCCGACGCCCAGCAGTCCGCCGCCGAGGCCGCCGCCCTCAAGGCGCAGGCCGAGGCCGAGGCCAAGCAGCGGGCCGCCGAGGCCAAGCGCATGGCCGAGGTCCGGGTGAAGGCGGAGCGCGAGGCCAAGGAGCGCGCCGAGCGCGAGGCCGAGCGCAAGCGGCTGAACACCTTCGTCTCGCCGCTTGCCGACTCCTACGTCTCCACCCAGTACAAGGCCGGCGGCGGCATGTGGTCCTCCGGCAGCCACACCGGCATCGACTTCCACGCCTCCGAGGGCACCGTGGTCCGCGCCGTGGGCATGGGCACCGTCGTCGAGGCGGGCTGGGGCGGCGCCTACGGCAACAACGTGGTGATCAAGCACGCGGACGGCACCTACACCCAGTACGGCCACATGAAGTCGCTGAGCGTCCGCGTCGGCCAGCAGGTCGCCCCGGGCCAGCAGATCGGCCTGTCCGGCGACACCGGCAACTCCAGCGGCCCGCACCTGCACTTCGAGGCCCGGACCGGCGCCCAGTACGGCTCGGACATCAACCCGATCACGTACCTGCGCGGTCACGGCGTCACCGTCTGACCGGACGCGAGAACCCCGAGGAAGGCCCCGGCTCACCGAGCCGGGGCCTTCCTCCGTCTCCGGGCGGGGTCTCCGGTCCCTTGGGTTTCCCGTCCGTACTCGGAAATTCCCGCGCCCTGTCATACAGTTCTCGGATAGGTATCCGATCGGTACCGGTTTCGAAATCGGCGGCTCGCAATCAGGCGGAGGTCCGGTCTTGCGTATTCCTGCGCATGCGGTGTGTACGGCAATTCGCGACGACATCGTCACCGGTGTATTCGAGCCGGGCGGCAGACTCACCGAGGAACTGCTGGCCCGCCGGTACGGGGTCTCCCGGGTCCCGGTCCGCGAGGCGCTGCGCACCCTGGAGTCCGAGGGGTTCGTGATCACCCGGCGGCACGCGGGCGCGTGCGTGGCCGAGCCGACCGAACAGGAGGCGGCGGACCTGCTGGAGCTGCGGATGCTGCTGGAGCCGCTGGCCGCGGCCAGGGCGGCCCGGCGCCGTACGGACGCCCATCTGAAGGTGCTGCGGGGGCTGGTCAGGCTGGGCCAGGAGCGGGCCAGGCAGGGGCAGGGCGATGACCTGCGGGCACTGGGTGGCTGGTTCCACGAGACGCTGGCCCAGGCGTCCGCCAGCCCCGGCCTGATCTCGCTGCTGGCGCAGCTGAGGCACAAGGTCGCCTGGATGTTCGCGGTCCAGCCGCCGACCCGGCCGGTGGAGTCCTGGGCGGAGCGCGGCGCGATCGTGGACGCGGTGGCGCGGGGGGACGCGGAGCGCGCCCGAGCCCTGACGGCGGCGCACGCGGAGCGGGCGGAGGAGGGGTACCGGCCGCGGTGGCGGACGGCCCGGGCCGGGGCGGCGCGGTGAGGATTCCGCAACGTGCCGTCAACACGACGGGCGGCGGTATTTAACAATTCCGGTATACAAAGGGACGGCTGCCGCGGCCCGCACGGCGGCTTTTCCTGATGCCGGTAATTCGCGGAGCTCCGGGTGTTCTCATGGCACCTGCCCGCGCAGTTCGCCCGCGTTCGCGGAATAGTGCCCGGGGGAATTCTGGTGCCGATATCGGCGCCCCGCCGAGGTGTGGGCAGGCGTTCCGCGGGGCGATGGGGGTCCCCCTGCTCGAGCGGAGCCGAGAGCTTGGGGGAGGGTGGGCGCACCGGAACGCCGCTCCGCAGGCTCGCTCCCGCCCGGCCGAAGCCCCGCTCGGCGCCGGCACGCACACGGTCGGCCGCGGCGACACCGCACATGCCGGAGCCGCGGCTCCCGACCAAGCGGAGCCGCGGCTCAGGGGTGTGTGGGGACCCGGAGGGTCAGACCGTCTCGGGAAGCTCCTCGAGACCCTCGGCGACCAGCTTCGCCAGGCGGTCCAGCGCGACCTCCGCGCCCTCCGCCTCGGAGGCGAGCACGATCTCCTCGCCGCCCTGGGCGCCCAGGCCCAGCACCGCGAGCATGGAACCGGCGTTGACCGGGGTGCCGTCCGCCTTGGCGATCGTCACCGGGATGCCGGAAGCAGTCGCCGCACGGACGAAGATCGAGGCGGGACGAGCGTGCAGGCCCTCGGCCCAGCCGACGTTGACGCGGCGCTCTGCCATGGTGGTTGCCCTTCAGGTTCTGGCGGTTGTCTAGACCAGTCTCTCACGGCGTGCGGAATGCTCCGGCCGACCTCCGGCCCGCGCTCCCGCATCCCTGGACCTTCCCCAGCTTGCACCGCTTTGTCCCCTGTTGCCCAACACGCCGCGCGAGCGCTCACCAGCGCGTTCCGGCCTTAAGATCACCCCATGACCACCGCGTCGGATCCCTCGTACCCGGCCCACTGGGAAGCGGACGTCGTGCTGCGCGACGGCGGCACCGCCCGTATCCGCCCCATCACTCCCGAGGACGCCGACCGGTTGGTCAGCTTCTATGCGCAGGTGTCGGAGGAGTCGAAGTACTACCGGTTCTTCGCCCCGCACCCCCGGCTCTCCGACCGCCAGGTCCACCGCTTCACGCACCACGACTACGTGGACCGCGTCGGCCTCGCCGCCACCGTGGGCGGGGAGTTCATCGCCACCGTCCGCTACGACCGGATCGACGCGGACGGCCGCCCCGCCACCGCCCCCGCCGACCGGGCCGAGGTCGCCTTCCTGGTCCAGGACGCCCACCAGGGCCGCGGAGTGGCCTCCGTACTCCTCGAACACATCGGCGCGGTGGCCCGCGAACGCGGCATCCGCCGCTTCGTCGCCGAGGTGCTGCCCGCCAACATCAAGATGATCAAGGTGTTCAAGGACGTGGGGTACCAGCAGAAGCGGACCTTCGAGGACGGCTCGGTGCACCTCACCCTCGACCTGGAACCCACCGCGGAGTCCCTCGCCGTCCAGCGCGCCCGTGAACAGCGCGCCGAGGCCCGCTCGGTGCAGCGGCTGCTCGCGCCCGGCTCGGTCGCGGTGATCGGGGTCAGCCGGTCCGGCGGCGGCCTGGGTGCCGCCGCCCTGCGCAACCTGCGCGACAGCGGCTTCCGCGGCCACCTCTACGCGGTCAACCACGCCCTCCCCGCGGGCGGCATAGCCGGAGACCTGCTGGAGGGCGTCCGCGCCTACCGCTCGCTCGGCGACATCGGCGCCCCCGTCGACCTCGCGGTGGTCGCCGTCCCGGCGGAGCGCGTCCCCGAGGTGGTCGCCTCCTGCGGCGAGCACGGCGTCCAGGGCCTCGTCGTCCTCTCCGCAGGCTACGGCGAGAGCGGCCCCGAGGGGCTGGAGCGGCAGCGCGAACTGCTGCGCCAGGCCCGTTCGTACGGGATGCGGATCATCGGCCCCAACGCCTACGGCGTCATCAACACCTCGCCGGAGGTCAGCCTCAACGCCTCGCTCACCCCGGGCCCGGCACCGGCCCGGGGCCGGATCGGGCTGTTCACCCAGTCCGGCGCGATCGGCATCTCCCTGCTGTCCGGGCTGCTGCGGCGCGGCGAAGGGCTGTCCTCCTTCGTCTCGGCGGGCAACCGTGCGGACGTCTCGGGCAACGACATCCTGCAGTACTGGTACGAGGACCCGGACACGGACGTGGCCCTGATGTACCTCGAAACCCTGGGCAACCCGCGGAAGTTCACCCGGCTCGCCCGCCGCACCTCGGCGGTGAAGCCGGTGGTCGTCGCCAAGGGCGGCCGGCACACGGGGGTCACCCCGGCCGGGCACGCCGTCCCCGGCACCCGGCTCCCCGACGCCACCGTCTCGGCGCTGCTCCGGCAGGCGGGCGTGATCCGCGTGGACACCGTCACCGAACTGGTGGACGCCGGCCTGCTGCTGGCCGGACAGCCGCTGCCCGCCGGGCCCCGGGTGGCCATCCTCGGCAACTCCGAGTCGCTGGGCGTGCTCACCTACGACGCCTGCGTGTGGGAGCGGCTGCGGCCGCACCCGCCGGTCGACCTGACGACGGAGGCCACGCCGGAGGACTTCCGGGCCGCTCTCGCCGCGGCCCTGTCCTCGGCGGACAACGACGCGGTGGTCGTCACCGCCATACCTGCCGTGGGGGAGCCGGAGCTCGCCGACGAACTGGCCCGGGCCCTGCGGTCCGCGGCCGCGGAGGTGCCGGGCAAGCCGGTGCTGGTGGTCCACGTCGAGCTCGGCGGGCTGGCCGACGCCCTGTCCGCCGCGCGGATCCCCGGACCGACGGGCCTCGCGGGCCTCGCCCACGTCCCGGTCCCGGGACCGGGCGGCACCGGCCCGGGTGCCGCCGGGGCGGGAGCCGCGGAGGGCGCGGGCCGGCCCGCCGGCGTCACCGGCCGGAGCGCCGGCCCGGCCGAGCCGCGGCCGGACGGCACGCATGATGGCGCGGGCCACGGCGCGGGCGACACCACGCCGGGCGGTGCCGTCCCGGATGGTTCCGCCGGGCAGCCGGGCGGTTGTGCCGGGCACCCTGTCGTTCCCGCCGGGCACCCGGGCGGTTCCGGCCCGGCCGCCGGCGAGGACCCCGGCGCCACACGGGGTACCGGCACGCACCGGGGCTCTGCCGACACGGCCGGGGTGTCGGACGGTTCCACGGCCGTCGGGCCGGGCACCGGTTCCCGCCGGGGCCCCGCTGACACGGCCGGGGTGCCGGACGGTCCCCCGGACACTGCTCGGGGTACCGGTACGCACCGGGGCTCCGCCGCCGCGACCGAGGCGCCGACCGGCCCGACGGCCACCGGCCCCGCGGCAACCACCCCCGCGGCGACCACCCCCGCGACGACCGCTTCCGCGTCCACCGGCCCCGCGCCGGCCGGTCGGGAGGCCGTCGGCGCAGACGCCGCCGGGTACCCAGGGTCCGCCTGGTCCCCGGGGCACACCGGGTCCGTAGGGTCCGCCGGATCCCCCAGGCCCGCCGGATCCCCGGGGCCCGACCGGGCCGCCGCCTCCGCGGTTCCGTCCGCGGCCCCGCACCCCGGCCCCGCGCGGGAGCCGCTCCGCATCCCCGCCTACCCCGCCGCCGAACGCGCCGCCCGCGCACTCGCCCAGGCCGTCCGCTACGCCGACTGGCGCCGGGCCGACGCCGAGGCCGGCAGCACGCCCGAATACGAGGACATCGACGAGGCCGGCGCCGCCGACCTGCTCGCCGGCCTGCTGCGGGACGCCGGCGGCGAAGCCGTCCTGACCCTCGGCCCGGCGGACGCCGCAGAGCTCCTGGCCCGGTACGGCATCCGCGTCCTGCCCACGTTCCCCGCGCCCACCCCCGACGCCGCCGTGGACGCGGCCCGGCGGCTCGGCTTCCCCGTCGCCCTCAAGACCACCGCCCCGCACCTGCGCCACCGCGCCGACCTGGGCGGCGTACGACTGGACCTGACCACCGAGGCCGAGCTGCGCCGGTCCTACGACGAGCTCACCGAGACCCTCGGGAAGCCCGCCGAGCTGCAGCCGGTCGTCCAGGCCATGGTGCCGCGCGGCGTGGACACCGTGATCCGGTCCGTGATCGACCCGGCCGTCGGCGCGGTCCTCTCCTTCGGCCTGGCCGGCGTCGCCTCCGAGCTCCTCGGTGACACCGCCCACCGCCTGGTGCCCGCCACCTCCCGGGACGTGGCCGAGCTCATCCGTTCCATCCGGGCCGCCCCGCTCCTCTTCGGCTGGCGCGGCAGCGACCCCGTCGACACCCCGGCCCTGGAAGAGCTGCTGCTGCGGCTGTCCCGGCTCGTCGACACCCACCCCGAGGTGGTCGGGGTGGAGCTGGAACCCGTCGTGGTGGCCGCCGAGGGGCTCTCCGTGCTCAGCGCGACCGTCCGCGTGGCGCACCCTCCGGCACGCACCGATCTCGGCCCGCGGACCCTCCCCAGCTATTGAGCGGACACCGACCGGGGGCGCGCGGCGGCCACGGGGCGCCGCACGGCGAGGCCGGAGCGCCCCGTACGGGCCTTAGGATGGACCCCATGGCGAAATCCGGTACGACGACCCAGGGGCTGCGCGCGGCGATCGAGCGCAGCGGCTACTACCCGGCCCTCGTGGCCGAGGCCGTGGAGGCCGCGGTGGGCGGCGAGCCGATCTCGTCGTACCTGGTCCACCAGGAGACCACCTTCGACTCCAACGAGGTGCGCCGGCACGTCACCGTGCTGGTCCTGACCGGCAACCGCTTCATCGTCAGCCACACCGACGAGCAGGCCGCCGACGCCGGTTCCCCGTCCCCGTACGCGACCACCTCCACCGAGTCGGTCAAGATCGGCGCGATCTCCTCGGTGGTCCTCAGCCGGGTCGTGGCCAACCCCGAGTCCTACACCCCGGGCACCCTGCCCCGGGAGGTCGTCCTCACCATCGGCTGGGGCGCCGTCTCCCGGATCGACCTGGAGCCGGCCGCCTGCGGCGACCCGAACTGCGACTCCGACCACGGCTACACCGGCAATTCCACCGCGGACGACCTGAGCCTGCGGGTCAGCGAGGCGGGCGACGGCCCCGAGGCCGTCCGCCAGACCCTGGCCTTCGCCCAGGCGCTCTCCGAGGCCACCGCGGCCACCGGCTCCCCCGCCGCCCGCTGATGGCGTACCCGCCCGCGCAGCCGGACTGGGACGAGCCCGAACTGCTGGACCTCGGCACCGCCCCCGTTCCCGAGTACGGCGCCGGCTCCCTCGCCGACCTGCTGCCCACGCTGGCGGCCGGCCAGGGCGTGCCCGGTCTCTCCGCCACCCTCACCGAGCTCACCCCGGCCGACCGGAACTGCGTGTTCCTGATCGACGGGCTCGGCTGGGAGCAGGTCAGGGCCCACCCGGCCGAGGCGCCCTTCCTCACCTCGCTGCTGCCGTCCTCCCGCGGCGGCACCGGCCGGCCGATCACCGCCGGCTTCCCGGCGACCACCGCCACCTCACTGGCCTCCGTCGGCACCGGCCTCCCGCCGGCCCGGCACGGCCTGCCCGGATACGCGGCCCGGAACCCGGAGACCGGCGAGCTGATGAACCAGCTCCGCTGGCACCCGTGGACCCCGCCCGCGGTCTGGCAGCCGTACCCCACCGTCTTCCGGCTCGCGGACGCCGCGGGGGTGGCCACCGCCCAGGTGTCCTCGCCCGCCTTCCAGACCACCCCGCTCACCAAGGTCGCGCTGAGCGGCGGCACCTTCCACGGCCGGATGAGCGGCGAGGAGCGGATGGACCTGGCCGCGGACCGGCTCGCCGCCGGGGACCGCTCGCTGGTCTACACGTACTACAGCGAACTCGACGGCGCCGGACACCGGCACGGTGTGGACTCCGACCTCTGGCGCGGCCAGCTGATGTACGTGGACCGCCTCGTGCAGCGCCTGGCCGAGCAGCTTCCGCCGCGCACCGCCCTCTACGTCACCGCCGACCACGGCATGGTCGACATCCCCTTCGACGAGGACGCGCGGATCGACTTCGACGAGGACTGGGAACTGCGCGCGGGCGTCGCCCTGCTGGGCGGCGAGGGCCGGGCCCGGCACGTGTACGCCGTCCCGGGAGCCGAGGTCGACGTGCTGACCGTGTGGCGCGAGGTGCTCGGCGACCGCTTCTGGGTCGCGAGCCGCCAAGAGGCCCTGGACCTGGGCTGGTTCGGGCCGCCGGGGGAGTGCGACGAGCGGGTCCTCGGTCGGATCGGCGACGTGATCGCCGCCGCCCACGCCGACGTGGCGATCACCGCCTCCGTCAACGAGCCCAACGAGTCCGCCCTGACCGGCATGCACGGCTCGATGACCCCCGCGGAACAGCTCGTCCCGCTCCTCGAAGTCCGCTCCTCCTGACCCCGCCGACGGTCGAACGCCGACCGTCGCCCCGCCCCGGCCGCCCACCGACCGCCGACCCGGCCGACCGTCGACCCTGCCGAAAGGTTTCGAACTCCCCATGCCCGAGCTGGTGTTCTTCTCCGGAACGATGGACTGCGGAAAGAGCACTCTGGCGCTCCAGATCACGCACAACCGCTCCGCACGCGGTCTGGTCGGCGTGATCTTCACGCGGCAGGACCGCGCCGGCGAAGGAAAGCTCTCCTCGCGCCTCGGTCTGGTGACGGACGCGGTAGAGGTCACCGACCCGATGGACGTCTACGCGTACCTGGTGGGCGAGCTCTCGGCGGGCGGCAAGGCGGACTACGTGATCGTGGACGAGGCCCAGTTCCTGACCCCCGCCCAGATCGACCAGCTGGCGCGGATCGTGGACGACCTCGGCATGGACGTCTTCGCCTTCGGCATCACCACCGACTTCCGCACCAAGCTCTTCCCGGGCTCGCAGCGGCTGATCGAGCTGGCCGACCGCATCGAGCAGCTCCAGGTCGAGGCCCTCTGCTGGTGCGGCGCCCGCGCCACCCACAACGCCCGCACGGTGGGCGGCGTGATGGTCGTCGAGGGCGAGCAGGTGGTCGTCGGAGACGTCAACCGCCCGGCGGAGGAGATCGGCTACGAAGTCCTCTGCCGCCGCCACCACCGCCGCCGCATGACCTCCGCCGCAGTCCACGCCGGCGCCCTCTCCCCGGACGTCCTCCCGGTCAACCAGGCCTGAGTCCGCCTTCTCCGCCCTCTCCGCACCCGTCGCCCCGATGTGTTGACCGGGTGATCGCGCCACCCGCCATCGACGGGGCGGCCGAGCGGCTGACCGCAGCGGGCGTCCGGCACGGCGGGGTGCCGCCGTCGTCTTCCGTCCCGTCAACCGCCCCTGAGTGAGCCGTCGTTCACGTGATCGGCCATTGGCCGCGCCCCTGACGGACGAGCGGGCTATCGTGCTGCCGTGGAGCAGCTGATCAACGAGGACCCCGACCGCATAGGCCCGTACCGGCTGATCGCCCGGCTGGGTGCGGGCGGGATGGGCCTGGTGTACCTGGGGCGTTCCGAGGGCGGCCGGACGGTGGCGGTGAAGGTCGTGCAGGCCGAGCACGCCCAGAACCCGGAATTCCGCAGGCGGTTCGCGCGCGAAGTGGCCGCGGCGCGCCGGGTGGGCGGGAGCTGGACGGCCGACGTGCTCGACGCCGATCCGGAGGCCGCCGTGCCCTGGGTGGCGACCCGGTACGTCCCGGGGCCGGACCTGCACGCCGTGGTCGAGCGGGACTTCGGGCCGCTGCCCGGGCACTCGGTGCGCATCCTCGCCAACCGCCTCGCGCTCGCCCTGCAGGCCGTGCACGGGGCGGGGCTCATCCACCGCGACCTCAAGCCGTCCAATGTGCTGGTCACCGTCGACGGGCCGTGCGTCATCGACTTCGGCATCGTGCGGGCCATGGACACCCTCGGGCCGGACAGCCTGCACACGCACACGGGGATGCTGATCGGCTCCCCCGGCTTCATGTCCCCCGAGCAGGTCCGCGGGCTCGAACTCACCCCCGCGAGCGACGTCTTCTGCCTGGGTGCGGTCCTCGTCTACGCCGCCACCGGGCGCATGCTCTTCGGCGCCAGGGACACCGGCCTGAACGCCCACCTCTTCCGCGTCGCCGAGGAGGAGGCCGATCTCACCGGTGTCCCGGAGGGCCTGGCGGACCTCGTCCGGGCCTGTCTGGACAAGGACCCGGCCCGCCGGCCCACCCCGGAGCAGGTGGTCGAGCGTACGGCGGCCGCCGACGGCGCGGAATGGCTGCCCGGTGCGGTGCTCGCGCAACTCGGGCGCCATGCCGCAGGGTTGCTGGACTTCGCTCCCGAGACGCGCGTCGCCGGGACCGCAGCCGCTGCGCCCGCCGCACCGCCGGACCCCCGGGTACCGGTCCGGCCCCCGTCCCCCTCGCCCTCGTCCTCCTCCCCGTCCGGGCCTCCGGTGCCGCCCCCGCCGCCCGCCTACGCCCCGGCGGGCCCGACGCCTCCGGCGTACTCCCCTCCCGGGCAGGGCTTCGGCCCGCCCCCGGGCGCCCTCCCCGACGAGGCCCCCGGCCCGGCCGCGGCGCCGCCCCACCCCCGGCGCTGGTGGGGCCTGGCGGTGATCGCCCTGGCGCAGCTGATGGTGCTGCTGGACGTGACGGCCTTCAACCTCGCCCTGCCGACCGTGCAGGCCGACCTGGCCTTCCCCTCCGAGGATCTGGACCCGCTCTTCGAGAGCTACACGTTCGCCTTCGCGGCCCTGCTCGTCCTCGGCGGCCACCTCGCGGACCTCGTCGGCCGCAAGGCCCTGCTGATCAGCGGCCTGGCCGGATCCGCGGCGGCCTCCGTGGTCGCGGGCACGGCCGGCACCGCCGGCCTGCTGACCGCGGCCCGGATCGGGCAGGGCGCCTTCGCCGCGCTGCTCACGGCGTCCACACTGGCCCTGCTGACGGCCTCCTTCCCCGCCGGGAAGGAACGCGGCACGGCGTTCGGCGTCTACGCCGCGGTCGTCGGCGGCGGTTCCGTGTTCGGCCTGCTGACCGGAGGATGGCTCCTGGAGGCCCTCTCCTGGAGGGTGGCCGCGTACGCCACCGCCGTCCTCGCCGTGGTCGCCCTGGCCGGCACGCTCGCCCTGGTGCACGACGGCCCCCGGCGCCCCGACCGCCCCGCCGGCCCCGGAGGCCGGTTCGACCCGATCGGCGCGCTGCTCGGCACCGCCGGACTCGTCGTCCTCACCTGCGCCTTCACCGCGGCCCAGCCGGACCACTGGGCCGACCCGATCACCCTGGTCCTGCTCGTGGCCGGCGCCGCCCTGTTCACGGCGTACGCCGCATGGCGGGCCAGGACCCCCCGCCCGCTCCCGGGGTCGGCCGACAGCCCCGCCCGCGCCCGCCTGGGGTGCTTCCTCGCGCTCTTCCCGGCCGGGGTCGGCGCCGCCGCCTCCTTCCCTCCCGTGGTGTTCTTCCTGCAGAACTTCCTCGGCTACCCCCCGGTCCGGGCCGGCACCGCCCTGCTGCCCATGGTCGCCGCGGTCGTCACCGGGTCCCAGGCCTCCGGCCGCCTGGCGGCCCGGGTCGCCCCCCGCGTCCTGATCGCCGTGGGACTTGCGGCCGCAGCCGGCGGGCTGCTGCTCCTCTCCGGCATGGCGCCGGGGGGCGCGTACGCCGTCCAGGTCCTGCCCGGCACCGTCCTGTACGGCCTCGGGACGGGCGTCGCCCTCGCCCCGCTCTTCGCCACCGGCACCGCCGGCGCCGACCCGCAGCGCTCCGGCGCGGTGGCCGCGGCCGTCACGGCGGCCCAGCACGCGGGCGGAACGTTCGGCGCGGCACTCTTCAGCAGCGTCCTGCACGCCGGCATGAAGGACTGGATGCCGGAATCCCTCAAGACCGACCTGCTGGCCGGGTACACCGACACCCTGCTGTGGGCGGCCGGAGCCATGCTCCTCGGGGCCCTGATCGCCGGCCTGACGGTCACGGCCACGGCCACGACCCCGGTCGGGGCCACGGCCGGGAGCGGGGCAGGGGGACGGGGGCCGGTGACCCCGGGGACGGCCGACACCGCGGGGTGAGCCCCCGGGGCGGGGCGGTCAGCCGCCGGACTCCGGCGGGTCCTAGCATGGCGGGCGTGCTGCGCCGCCTCCCCCTGCCGCTCCGGGCCTGGTCCGGGATGCTGCTGGCGTGCGCGCTGTTCGTCTGCCTGTCGGGTGCGGCACGGCAGGCGGGAGCGCTGCACGCGGCGTCGGCCGCGGGCTGGATGCGGGCTCCCATGACGTCCCCGATGGCGACGGCGATGGCGATGGTGATGCCGGACGCACTGCCGGAGGCGGCCGTGCCGACGGCACCGGAGACGGCCACGGCCTCGGGGACACCGGCGGCATCGGCCGTTCCGGCGGCATCGGCCATGCCGACGCCGGCCGTCACCACGGCCCGGCTACACCACGGATGTCCGGACGCCGATCCCTGCCCCGCCCCCAAGGTGCTGCCCGTTCAGGACGCTTCCGGGCACGCGCAGCCTCCCGCCGTGACGCGCCCGGCGGGCGCCTGCGGTACCGCCACCGGGGCGGCGTGGGCCCATGCCCCGCCGCCGCCCGTACCCGACCCTCCCGATCTGCACCGGTTGTGCGTGTCCCGGACGTGAGACGACAGGCCCGCCCGTCCTCCCACATCCTTCGGCGTGCCCTGAGAGCGAGCACGCCGACCGCGCAACACCGCAGAACAGGAGTCACGACGCATGTCGTCGTCCGTCGCTTTGCTGATCACCGGTGCGGGCACCGGTCTGTTCGCCGGCGGTGCCTCGTGCGCCGCCGTTCAGGGGGGCCTGCTGGCCGGAGCGGTGACCCGCCTCCGCAACCCCGAGGAGGGCGCACGCGCCCCACTGGCCCCGGTCGGGGCCTTCCTGGCAGGGAAGCTGGCCTCGCACGCCCTCCTCGGCGCCCTGCTGGGCGCCTTCGGCAGTGCCCTGCAGCCCGGTCCGCGGGTGCAGGCGGGACTGCTGCTCGCGGCCGGGGCACTGATGGTGCTGTTCGCGCTGGACCTCTTCGGGGTCAAGGCGGCCGGGCGGCTGGTACCGCGTCCGCCCGCCGCGCTCGGCCGGGTGCTCAGGCGCAGCGCCCGTACGCGTTCGGTCGGCACCCCGGCACTGATCGGTTTCGCCACCGCCCTGGTGCCCTGCGGGGTGACCCTGTCCATGGAGCTCCTGGCCGTCACCTCGGGCTCGCCGGTGGCCGGCGCCGCCGTGATGGCCGGGTTCGTCGTGGGCACGGCCCCGTTGTTCGGTCTGCTCGGGTACCTGTTCCGGCGCGGCAGCCAGGCCCTCTCCGGGCAACTGGCCGGGCTGACCGGGGTGGTGGTGCTGGCCGTGGCCGCCTGGACGATGGCATCCGCCCTCCAGGCGGGCGGCTGGGTCGCCTTCGACTCCCCGGACCGCCGCCCCACCGCCACCGGCCCGTTCACGGTGGAGGGCGTGGAAGGCGGCGCCCCGGCCTCCGAGGACCCCGCCTCCGAGGACCCCGCGAACCCCGCCGGCCCGGCCGGGTCCAGCGGCTCCGCCGACGGGTCCGGGTCCCTGCCCGCACCCGTACGGACCGATGCGAACGGGCGGCAGATCGTCACGCTCACCGTGACCGACTTCTACGCGCCCACCCGCTTCACCGCCCGGTCCGGAGTGCCGACGACGCTGGTGCTGCACGGCAAGGACTCCGGCGGCTGCGCCCGTGCCTTCACCATCCCCGCCCTGGGGGTCCAGGAGATCGTCAAGCGCGACGGGGACACCGAGGTGGACCTGGGCACTCCCGGGCCCGGAACCCTCCGCTTCACCTGTGCCATGGGGATGCAGACCGGCGCCATCGACTTCGGGAAGGGGCGGTCGTGAACCTCTTCCGGCGCAAGGACCGGCGCAAGGACCGGCCCACGGACCGGCCCACGGACGGGAGCGGTGAGCACCCCGGCGGGCAGGTGGTGGTCCTCGTCGTCGAGGGCATGCACTGCACCGGCTGCGGCCTGCTCATCGACGACGGGCTGGAGGAGCTCGATGGGGTCCGCTCGGCCTCCACCAGCGCCCGCACCGGCCGTACGGTGATCCGCCTCGCGCCCGGCGCCCGGACCGATACGGCGGCCCTGGTCGCGGCCGTCGAGTCGGCGGGGGAGCCGGGACGGTACAGGGCCCGCCCCGCCGGCTGATCCGCGCTCAGCGTTCGCTGCGGACGATCGTGAAGATCGCGCCCTCCGGGTCCGAGACCACGGCCAGCCGGCCGTTCGCGGTCTCGTGGGGCGGCCGCAGGACCCGGCCGCCGACATCGGCGGCCAGCTCCGCCGCCGCGTCCGTGTCGTCGACCTCGAAGTACGTCATCCAGTGCGCGCCCCGGTCGTGCGGCAGGGCGCGCCCCACCCCGTGCACGGCGGCGACCGGCCGGCCCACCACGTGGAGCGTCAGGTAGTCGAAGTCCGCCGACACCACGGCCTCCGGGTCATGGCCGAAAACCGCTTGGTAGAACTTGCCGACCGTGGACGTGTCCCGGGTGACCAGTTCGTTCCACGCAGGGGTGCCGTGGACCCCGGTCAGCCGGGTGCCGATGTGCGCGGCCCCCTGCCAGATGCCGAAGACGGCGCCGACCGGGTCGGAGCAGATCGCCATCCGGCCGGCGGCGCCCGCGTCCAGCGGCCCCACCGCCACGGTGCCGCCGCACCCGCGGATCGTCTCCGCCGTCTCGTCGGCGTCGTCGGTCGCGAAGTACGTCGTCCAGGCCACGGGCAGGTTGTGGTCCGGCGGCAGCTGTCCGATGCCGGCCACCTCCCTGCCGTCGATCAGCGCCCGCACGTAGGGGCCGAAGGGCTCGGGTCCGGGCGCGAACTCCCAGCCGAACAGGGCGCCGTAGAAATCCTCCGTCGTGCCGAGACCGTGCACCATCAGGCTCACCCAGCACGGGGTGCCGGGGGCGCGCCGTGTCTCCGCATGGTCGGTCATCGCCCTGTCTCCTCCGTCGTTGCCGCCGTCGCCGCCGCGTCGGTCGTGGGGGTGATGCTTCCACTCCGAGGGCCGTCCCGCGCCCCGACCGGCCGCGTTTCGCGGTGCCGGCCAGGAGATGACCGAATCCCTGCGGCCCGTCCATGTCGGCCTTGTTACACGCGGTACGCACGGGGGTGGAGGATGGGGCCATGACTTCGATCCTCTCTGCAACCGAACTGAAGGCCGAGCTTGCGGGCTCCCGGCCGCCGGTGCTCCTGGACGTCCGCTGGCAGCTGGGCGGCCCCGACCTGCGGCCGGAGTACGAGGCCGGACACGTGCCGGGGGCGGTGTACGTCGACCTGGACCGGGAGCTCGCCGGTCCGCCCGGGAAGGGCGGGCGGCACCCGCTGCCGGAGGCGGAGGCGTTCGGAGCGGTGATGCGGCGGGCCGGTGTCGGCACGGACACGCCCGTGGTCGTGTACGACGGCGGGCTGGGCTGGGCGGCCGCCCGGGCGTGGTGGATGCTGCGCTGGACGGGTCACCCGAACGTGCGGGTCCTCGACGGGGGACTGGCCGCGTGGACCGCGGCGGGCGGCGAGCTGTCGGCCGAGGCGCCGGCTCCGGAGGAGGGCGATTTCAAGCCACAGCCGGGTGCGATGGGGCTGCTGGACGCGGACGAGGCGGCGGCGCTGGCCCGCTCGGGTCTGCTGCTCGACGCGCGGGCGGGGGAGCGGTACCGGGGAGAGGTCGAGCCGATCGACCGGATCGGCGGGCACATCCCGGGCGCGGTGTCGGCTCCGACGACGGAGAACGTCGGGCCGGACGGGCGTTTCCTGCCGGCGGCGGAGCTGCGGGCGCGCTTCGGTGCGCTGGGTGCCTCGGCGGAGGGGGAGGTGGGCGTGTACTGCGGCTCGGGCGTCTCGGGCGCACACCAGGTCCTGGCGCTGTCGGTCGCGGGCGTTCCCGCTGCGCTGTACGCCGGGAGCTGGTCGGAGTGGTCCTCGGACGAGTCCCGCCCGGTCGCGGTCGGCCCGGACCCGCAGTAGCCGCCGGCGGCGGCGCGGCGGGGCACTCCGCAGGGCAGCTCCGCCCCACCCGGCCTCCGATCCGGTCCCGGCTCCGCCGAGGTGCGGCCAGGCGTTCCGCCTGGCTTGGCCCACCCCGTGGGTGGGTCCGGCTCCGCCGAGGGTATGGGCGGCGGCTTCGCCGAGGTGTGGGCAGGCGTTCCGCGGGGCGGAACGGGTGGGCACACCGGAACGCCGCTCCGCAGGCTCGCTCCCGCCCGGCCGAAGCGATGGCTCGCTCCGACGGAGCCGCCGCCCCTGAGGCGAAGCACCGGCTCCGCCTGGGTGCGGAGCTCCGTCCGGAGCGGGGGTCGACCCCGTCAGCGGGGTCGGGGTACAGGCACACGCTGCGCGTTCGGCGCGCGCCGTCGTGCCGTGTGCCCACCCGTGCCGCCCTGCGGCACGCCTGCCCACACGGCCGTGTGAACGGCGCGAGCCCCGCCCGGCCGAGGCAACGGCCGGCAGTCGCACGGCGGCGCGGCCTGCGGCCGCAAAGCCGCACGGCTGGGCATCGGCTGCGGCCCGCCGGAGGCTACTCCTGCTTTTTGCGGCGGGTGCCGAAGACGATTTCGTCCCAGCTGGGGACCGCCGCGCGGCGCCCCGGCCGGACGCCGTCCGCTTCGGCCTGGCGGTCGGTGGTGCCGGTCAGCCGGTCGCGGTGGCCGGCCACCGTCCGCGGCATGAGGACGTCCGCGTACGCCGAGCCCGCTCCCGCCGATGCCGCCGGCGGAGCCGCGGCGGCCTCCTCGGCCTCCGCGTCCTCATCGGCGTACGGCTCCGCAGGGGCCACGGCGGGCCGCTCCGGGACGACCAGGTCGCCCCGGAAGCTGGGCACCGCTTCCAGCAGGCTGGTCAGCGAGTCCCGCTCCTCCTCCGGTTCGGGCGGGGGTGCGGAGGCGATCGCCGGCAACTGGCGGTCCAGCGCACGGTCGAGCGGCCGGTCCCGCGGCAGCCGTGCGATCCGCGGCACGAACGGGAAGGTCGGCTCCGGTGCGGACGGCAGGTCGTCCGATTCGCCGATCAGCGAGCGGGCCTCGTCGTCCACGGCCACGACCAGCCGGCGCGGCGGGTCGTACGTCCAGCTCGCCGAGTGCGGTTCGCCCGCGACCCGGTAGACCAGCAGCACCTCCCAGGTGCCGTCGTCCCGGCGCCACGAATCCCACTGCACGGTGTCCTTGTCGGCGCCGCGCAGCAGCAGCCGCTCCTGTACGGCCTCGCCGAGCTGGGGTCCGGTGTTCTCACCGGGGCGCCGTACGGGGGTCTTCCGGGCGCGCTCGGCCATGAAGGCGCGCTCTGCCAGGACCGGTCCCTCGAAGCGGCGGACGCGGTCCACCGGGATGCCGGCGAGCTGTGCGACCTCCTCCGCGGAGGCACCGGCACGTATCCGGGCCTGGATGTCCCGCGGGCGGAGGTGGCTCTCCACCTCGATCTCGATCTGGTTCAGCCGGGCACGGTCGTTCCGGACCGCCGCCCGCAGCCGTTCGTCGATCGGAAGCGTGTACTCCGTGCTGTCCGCAGCCTTGAGAACCAGTCGTGTGCCGTCATTGGAGACGGCCACGACACGCAGTTCGGGCATGGGGACCTCCCGGGTGGTGCCTGCCGACGTCACGTGCGTCGCTGCTTCCGCTAGTCGAGTGTGGCCTGCCCGGGTGCAGCCTGCCACAACCTTGCCGAGTTAAACCGGCGTGTCGGGCATGCGCCCTTGATCGCCGTTATGGCACGGTTACCTGATGGCCACTCACAGTGACCGAGTGGTCACTGTGCGCAGCAGGAATCCGTGCGATCGTGCGTCATCGCCGGTTTCGAGCGCCGTTTCTCCATCGTCGGCCCCCTCTCCCGGGTCCGGACATCCGTGAGGATGGACGGTCCCAGGGTTGGTCACAGTACTCCATTCGGGCCACCTGGGTGGACCGCCGCGCCGCCGAACTTGTCCCAGGGCTGGGGTGTTGTGGGCGCGACGGGGTCGATATGCCTGCGGACAGGGTCGATTCGGGGTGTCCTGATTCACAGGATCCACAGAAGTGGAACGATCGGCTTCGATGATTTGTCGGCGACTGCCCGCCGACTGCCCGCCGACTGCCCGCCGACTGCCCGGCAGCGGCCCGGAGAGTGTCCGGCAGCGGCCTGGCGAGTGCTCGGTAACAGCCCGGGCGAGTGCCCGGTGAGCGCCCCGGCCGGGGCGGGGTGGCCGCTCGGTCCGTCACCCCGCCCCGCTGCAACCTCCCTGACTTCGGGTCAGTCCCCGAGCACCCGCCGCAGGTAGTCGTTGGCGAACCTGCGCTCCGGGTCCAGCCGGTCCCGCAGCGCGGTGAACTCGCCGAAGCGCGGGTAGACCTCCGCGAAGTAGGCGGCGTCCCGGGTGTGCACCTTGCCCCAGTGCGGCCGGCCCCCGTGGGCGGTGAAGATGCGCTCGGCCGCGGTGAAGTAGGCCTGGTAGGGCGTGCCCCTGTACATGTGGACGGCGATGTAGGCGGTCTCCCGCCCGGACGCGGTCGACAGGGTGATGTCGTCCGCCGGGGCGGTGCGGACCTCCACCGGGAAGCTGATCCGCAGGTCCGACCGGTCGACCATGGACTTGAGTTCGCGCAGCGCCTCGACGACCCGCTCGCGCGGGAGGGCGTACTCCATCTCCACGAACCGGACCCGGCGCGGGCTGGTGAACACCTTGTACGGGATGTCCGTGTAGGTCCGGGCGGACAGGGCCCGGCTGGCGATCCGGGCGATGGAGGGAATGCTGGCGGGGACGGCGCGGCCCAGCGAGTTGACCGCCTGGAAGAGCCCGTTGGAGAGGAGTTCGTCCTCGATCCAGGCGCTGACCGCGCCGGGCGGGGCGGCCGGGCCCGTGCTGCGGTTGTTCCGCTTGGTGTTGCAGTTGCCGGTGTGCGGGAACCAGTAGAACTCGAAGTGCTCGTTCTCCGCGTGGTGCTGTTCGAATTCGGCGGTGACCCGGTCGAAGAGCATCGGCTCCTCGCGGGCGGTGAGGTGGAAGAGGGGCTCGACCGCGAAGGTGATCGCGGTGACCACGCCCAGTGCGCCGAGCCCGATCCGGGCCGCCGCGAAGACCTCGGGGTTCTCCTTCTCGGAGCAGGCCAGCAGGGTGCCGTCCGCGGTGACCAGCTCCAGGCCGCGGATCTGCGCGGCGATGGAGGCGGAGTCCCGGCCGGTGCCGTGGGTGCCGGTGCCGGTCGCGCCGGAGACCGTCTGCTCCATGATGTCGCCCATGTTGGTCAGCGACAGGCCCTCCCGGGCCAGGGCCCGGTTGAGGTCCTTGAGCGAGGTCCCGGCGGCCACCGTGACCGTGCCGGCGGGCCGGTCGAGCGCGAGGATCCCGGCCAGGGCCTGCGGCCGTATGAGCACGCCGTCGGTGACGGCGGCCGCGGTGAAGGAGTGGCCGGTGCCGACCGCCTTCACCCGCAGTCCGTCCTCGGCGGCCCGGCGGACCGCCTCCTGAAGCTCCCCGACCGAGGCCGGGGTCACCACACGGGCGGGTGTGGCCGTGACGTTGCCCGCCCAGTTACGCCACTCGGTCCCGTACTTCGCTGCTGTCGCCGTCCCCATCGGTAGAGGGCTCCTCCCCTAGCGCCGACCTCGTCAGCCGGCGGTAACCCGCGAACGCCACCGCCGCCGCGGCCGCTCCCGCCGAGATGGAGACCACGTATCCGGCGCGCGCCCCGGACATGTCGGCGACCTGTCCGGTCAGGGACGACCCTGCCGCGACCCCGACCGCCAGACCGGTGCTGATCCAGGTCATGCCCTCGGTCAGCTTCGCGCGCGGTACGTGCTTCTCGATCAGGGCCATCGTGGTGATCATCGTGGGAGCGATGGCGAGGCCCGAGACGAAGAGCGCCACGGCCAGAAACGGCAAGTTCCCGGCCAGTAGGAGGGGGATCATACTCACGGCCATCGCCACCACGCCCAGGACCCACCTGGGCTCGGCCCGGCCCTTCAGCTTCAGCAGGCCGAAGACGATGCCCGCCACCATGGAGCCGAACGCCCAGATCGCCAGGACGATCCCGGTGAGGTTCTTGTGGCCCAGGTCCTCCGCGTACGCCAGTGTCGCGGTGTCGATGGAGCCGAAGATGGCGCCGGTGGCCACGAAGGTGAGGGTGAGGACCTGCAGGCCCGGCGAGCGCAGTGCGGAGGTCTTGTCGGCCTGCTCGGCGCGCGGGTGCGGGGCCGGCTCGGTGGCGCGCTGCGCGGTCAGCCACCAGACGCCGACCAGGAGGAAGGCGGCGGCGATCAGCGGTCCGGCCTCGGGAAACCAGACGGTCGACAGGGTGATCGAGATGATCGGGCCGAAGATGAAGCAGACCTCGTCGAGCACGGACTCGAAGGAGTACGCGGTGTGCATCTGGGGCGTGTCCCGGTAGATGGCCGTCCAGCGGGCCCGGGTCATGGAGCCCACGCTCGGCACGCAGCCGGCGATCACGCAGCAGACGAACAGGGTCCAGTCCGGCCAGCCCTGGGAGGCGGCCACCAGCAGGACCGCGACGGAGAGGAAGCACACCAGTGCGGTCGGCCGCAGCACCTTCCGCTGCCCGTGCTGGTCGACCAGCCGGGAGATCTGGGGTCCCACCGCGGCGGCGGAGAGCGCGAGCGTGGCGGTGAGGGCACTGGCCAGGCCGTAACGGCCGGTGAACTCCGAGATCATGGTCAGGATGCCGACCCCGACCATGGACAGCGGCAGCCGCCCGATGAATCCGGCGGTGGTGAACGCCGTGGTGCCGGGGGCCGCGAATATCGCGCGGTAGGGACTGGGCAAGGCGTGCCCTCCGTAAGGGACGTGGTCAATTCGAACAGATTACGTTCGCGCGGTCCGGGGCGCACTGGCTGTCCAGGCAGCGGGATCATGGAAAGTAAGGGTTACCTTACCTGTCGCGCGCTGAGGGTGTCCTAACCTGTGGGATTCCAGCGGGCCGGTTACCGCCGGTCTGCGGCGGGTGGCAGGATTCCAGACATGTCTGACCAGCGCCCGAACCCCGAAGGCGGATCCGCCCGCCCCTACGACGCCCTGCTGCTGCTGTCCTTCGGCGGCCCGGAGGGTCCCGACGACGTCGTGCCCTTCCTGGAGAACGTCACCCGCGGCCGGGGCATCCCGAGGGAGCGCCTCAAGGAGGTCGGACAGCACTACTTCGGCTTCGGCGGGGTCAGCCCGATCAACGCGCAGAACCGGGAGCTGCTGGACGCCCTCCGCAAGGACTTCGCCGAGCACGGCCTGGACCTCCCGGTGTACTGGGGCAACCGGAACTGGGGCCCGTACCTGAACGACGTGATGCGCGAGATGGCCGCCGACGGCCGCCGCCGCATCGCCGTCCTCGCGACCAGCGCGTACGCCTCGTACTCGGGCTGCCGCCAGTACCGCGAGAACCTCGCCGACGCGCTGGCGCTGCTGGAGGCGGAGGGCTTCGACCTGCCGCGGGTGGACAAGCTGCGGCACTACTTCAACCACCCCGGCTTCGTCGGGCCCATGACCGACGGGGTGCTCGCCTCGCTGGACTCGCTGCCCGAGGACGTCCGCGACGGCGCCCGCCTGGTCTTCACCACCCACTCGATCCCGACGGCCGCGGCCGACACCTCCGGCCCGGTCGAGGACCACACCGGGGGCGGGGCCGGCGGCGCCTACGTCAAGCAGCACCTGGACGTGGCGGAGGTGATCGCGGCGGAGGTCGCCGCGGTCACCGGCGTGGACCGCCCCTGGGAGCTCGTCTACCAGTCGCGCAGCGGAGCCCCGCACATCCCGTGGCTGGAGCCGGACATCTGCGACCGCCTGGAGGAGCTGCACGAGGCAGGGACCGCCGCGGTGGTGATGGTCCCGATCGGGTTCGTCTCCGACCACATGGAGGTCCTCTACGACCTCGACACCGAGGCCACCGCCAAGGCCGCCGAGCTGGACCTGCCGATCCGCCGCTCGGCGACCGTCGGCGCCGATCCGCGCTTCGCGGCGGCCGTGCGCGAGCTGGTGCTGGAGCGGGCCGCGCTGGAGCGCGGGGAGCCCGTGGAGCGGTGCTGGGTGGGTGCGCTGGGGGCGTCCCACGACCTCTGCGCGGTGGGCTGCTGCCCGGCGCGCGAGGCGCGCCCCGCGGCCGCCGGCGCCGACAGCCCGTACGCGTGAGGGGCCCGGACATGGCGGACGGGAACGTGCCGGGCGGCGACGGGGCCGGCGAGGACCTTGCGCGGGAGCTGCTGGAGCTCGCCCTGGAGGCCGCCCGGCGTGCGGGCGAGCTGCTGCGGGACGGCCGCCCGGCCGACCTGTCCGTGGCCGCCACCAAGACCAGCGCCGTCGACGTGGTCACCGAGATGGACGTCGCCGCCGAGAAGCTGATCACCGGCTTCCTGGCCGAGCGCCGGCCCCGGGACGGGCTGCTCGGCGAGGAGGGCTCGGACAGCGAGGGCACCAGCGGGGTGCGGTGGGTCGTGGACCCGCTCGACGGCACGGTGAACTACCTCTACGGCCTGCCGAGCTGGGCGGTGTCCATCGCCGCCGAGTACCGGGGCGAGACCGTCGTGGGCGTGGTGTACGCGCCGATGCGCGGGGAGACGTACCACGCGGTGCGCGGCGGCGGGGCCTGGCTGGACGGCGTACGGCTGTCCTGCCGCGCGGCGGCGCCGCTGGACCAGGCGCTGATCGCGACCGGCTTCGGCTACCTGCAGGAGCGCAGGGTGCGGCAGGCGGAGGTGGCGGCCCGGGTGATCCCGCTGGTGCGGGACATCCGGCGGGGCGGGTCCGCGGCGATCGACCTGTGTGACGTGGCCTGCGGCCGGGTGGACGGCTACTACGAGCGCGGGCTCAACCCCTGGGACCTGGCCGCGGGCGAGCTGATCGCCCGCGAGGCGGGCGCGGTGACCGGAGGCAGGCCCGGTGAGGCGGCCTCCGGCGGGCTGGCGATCGCGGCGACGCCGGCGGTGTTCGCCTCGCTGCAGCCGCTGCTGGACGAAGCGGGAGCCTGGCACGACTGACCCCGGGCCGGGGTGTCGCGGTGCCGGGGTGCCGGGGTGCCGCGGTGTCGAGGGGCCCGGGGTGCCGAGGGTGCCCTGGACCGGCCCCAGGAGCCGTTCCAGGGCCTGTAGGAGGCCACCGTGGGGGTGGCCGGTCCTGCCCGGGCCAGTGGTGGTCTGTGGAGGTCTGAGGAGCCTCGTGGCGGTCCGTGGCGGTCCGTGGAGGCCGGCGGGAACGGCGACGGGGCCGGTCCGCCCCCGAGGGTGGGCCGGCCCCGCCGGGAAGGCGAAGCGTCGTCAGGCGGCGTTCACGTGCACGCCGTGCTCCGCCGCCAGGCGGTGGAGGTCGTCCAGTTCGCCCTGTTCGACCTCCGCCAGGAAGTCGTCGCCCGACTGGCGGGCCCGGTCCAGGTCGTACTGGGTGCTGCGGATCCGCTGCAGAAGCCCTGCGGTGAATGCGTCCATGGTGGTTGCGCCCCCTCTTCGTGGCACGGAGGTGTCCGGGAGGTAGGTGATCGGGTGATCGGGGTGTGCAGTCGTCCTCCCCAGCACCCTGGACCCAGAAACCTCGTGAAGCGAGGGAATCCTCACGTCCGCCTCACCTGCGCCGTACCTTCGCACCACCTCCGCATCACGTACGCCTGACGTCCGCCTGTCGTCCACCACCCGGCGGGTCCGGGGGCGCGGGAAGGCGCCCGGTGGCCGCCGTACGCCGCCTTACAGCCGGTTTACGGCCGAAACGGGCAGGATGTATGGCGGAATCGACCCTGCCCGCCCCGGGCACATGAGGAAGGAAATCGACGTGCGCGTACTCGTCGTCGAGGACGAGCAGCTGCTCGCCGATGCGGTGGCCACCGGACTGCGCAGGGAGGCCATGGCCGTCGACGTCGTGTACGACGGCGCCGCCGCCCTGGAGCGCGTAGGCGTCAACGACTACGACGTGGTCGTGCTCGACCGGGACCTCCCCCTCGTGCACGGCGACGACGTCTGCCGCAAGATCGTCGAGCTCGGCATGCCCACCCGGGTGCTGATGCTGACCGCGTCCGGTGACGTCAGCGACCGGGTCGAGGGCCTGGAGCTGGGGGCGGACGACTACCTGCCCAAGCCGTTCGCGTTCAGCGAGCTGACCGCCCGCGTGCGCGCGCTGGGCCGGCGCACCACCGTCGCGCTGCCGCCCGTCCTGGAGCGGGCCGGCATCAAGCTGGACCCGAACCGCCGCGAGGTGTTCCGGGACGGCCGCGAGGTCCAGCTGGCACCGAAGGAGTTCGCCGTGCTGGAGGTGCTGATGCGCAGCGAGGGCACCGTGGTCTCCGCCGAGCAGCTGCTGGAGAAGGCGTGGGACGAGAACACCGACCCCTTCACCAACGTGGTCCGGGTGACCGTGATGACGCTCCGCCGCAAGCTCGGCGAACCCCCGGTCATCGTGACCGTGCCCGGCTCCGGATACCGGATCTGACGCGCGTGGCGGCGACCCCGGTGCCACACCCCGCACCACCGAAACCGACCTGGGACCCCGGCCCGCCCGAGGGTCCCTTCCCGTGGCTGAGGCCGACGATCCGGATACGGCTCACGCTGCTCTACGGCGGGATGTTCCTGATCGCCGGGATCCTGCTGCTGTCGATCATCTACCTGCTGGCCGCGCAGACCATGCGGGTGGGCAGTCCCGTCCCGTTCAGGATCGTCGCCGGTCAGGACGTCAAGGTCACCAGCAGCACCTGCCCGGCCGTCGACCTGGTGCGGACCAACACCGAGCTCAACGCCGCGGTCGCCGCCTGCATGGACGTCCAGCGCAAGCACGCCCTGGACGACCTGCTGAGCCGGTCGCTGATGGCGCTGCTCGGCCTGTCGATCATCGCCTTCGCCTTCGGCTACGCGATGGCCGGCCGGGTGCTCTCGCCGCTGGGCAAGATCACCCGGACCGCCCGCCGGGTGGTCGGCTCCGACCTGACCCGGCGGATCGAGCTGGACGGCCCCGACGACGAGCTCAAGGAGCTGGCCGACACCTTCGACGAGATGCTGGACCGGCTGGAGCGGGCGTTCACCGCGCAGCAGCGCTTCGTGGCGAACGCCTCGCACGAGCTGCGGACCCCGCTCGCGATCAACCGGACCCTGTTGGAGGTGCACCTTTCCGACCCCGGCGCACCGCTGGAGCTCCAGCAGCTCGGCAAGACCCTGCTGGCCACCAACGAACGCAGCGAACAGTTGGTGGAGGGCCTGCTCCTGCTGGCCCGCAGCGAGAACCAGATCGTCGAGCGCAAGCCCGTGGACCTGGCCGAGGTCGCCTCGCGCGCCATCGACCAGGCGCGGGGCGAGGCCGACGCACTGGGCGTGGAGATCCGCGGCGAGCGCGCCCCGGCCGTGGTCCAGGGCAATGGCGTCCTGCTGGAGCGGATCGCCCTCAACCTGGTGCAGAACGCCGTCCGGTACAACGTGCCGGAAGGCGGCTGGGTGGAGGTCGCCACCGATGCCGGGCACGGCCAGGCGGTGCTCGTGGTCTCGAACACCGGCCCGGTGGTGCCCGCGTACGAGATCGACAACCTCTTCGAGCCCTTCAGGCGCCTCCGTACGGAGCGAACGGGCAGCGACAAGGGTGTCGGCCTCGGGTTGTCCATCGCGCGCTCCGTGGCGCGCGCACACGGCGGCCGGATCCACGCCGAGCCCCGGGAGGGCGGTGGCCTGGTGATGCGCGTCACCCTGCCGATCTGACGCAGGAAGCCCCTGTTCGCTCTGGGCTGAATCCCGGAAGGGGCGGACGGGCGGCTCCCTGTGTGATCGATCACAGTGGCGAGTGCCCACCCCGGTACGTTCCGTGATCTCCGAAACGCCGGAACGCCCGGGAAAGTCCGGGTTTCCGGCGCCTCGAACGGCGGAAAATACTCGGGGTGGCTTCCGTGCAGGAGGTTTCCGAACCGTGTACGGTCCGCCTCGACATATCGGCCCATCGCCCCTTCAGGCGGGCGGCCGGGTGTCGATTGAGTAACAGACCTTGATGTGAGGCAAAATCTCCGCCTCAGGTCGGGCACAAGTCCGGCCTCTCGCGCGTTACGTGCGCTGAGACACCGCTAACACCCAGAGGGGGAGAGCGAAAAATGGCAACGGACTACGACACCCCACGCAAGACCGACGACGACGTCGACAGTGACAGCCTCGAAGAACTCAAGGCTCGGCGCAACGACAAGTCCGGCACGGTCATCGACAACGACGACTTCGACGGCGTCGAGGGCCTGGAGCTGCCGGGCGCGGACCTCTCCAACGAGGAGCTGGCCGTCCGGGTGCTGCCCAAGCAGGCCGACGAGTTCACCTGCATGAGCTGCTTCCTGGTGCACCACCGCAGCCAGCTGGCGCGCGAGAAGAACGGTCAGCCCATCTGTCGCGACTGCGACTGAGGCTGCCGGCCGTGACGGGCGCGACGCCGCCCCGCAAGGAGAATTCCCCCGCTCGGCAGGAGCCGAGGGCGTGGGGGAGGTTCTTCCGCAGGCAGGGTGACGCGGTGGAGACGGACGTGGAGGCCACGGGCCCGGAGACGGGCCCCGGCGTCCCTGACGTGTCCACCGGGCCGGCCGCATTCCCGGTCCCGGTGACGGGCGGGGAAGACGCCGGCAAGGCCGCCGGACGCCGCCTGGAGGCGGTCCGCAGCGGCATGCGCAAGGGCGGCGTGACCGCCAGGGCGGTCGTCGGCTACATCGCCGACCGGATCATCGACATCGCGCCGCGCATCCCGGTACGCGACCTGACGACGCTCCGCGCCCAGTTCCCGGGCCTGGGCCCCGATCAGCTGGCCGACAAGCTGATCGCCGGCGCGGCCCACGGGTCCTCGGCCGTGGGAGCCGGGATCGGCGCGGCCGCCATGCTGCCCGCCCCGCCGGCCATGCCGGCCGAGCTGGCGGCAGAGATCACCGGAGTGGCGGCGATCGAGCTGAAGCTCATCGCCGAGCTCCACGAGGTCTACGGGCAGCGCCCGCCGGGCGGCCTCAAGGACCGCAGCATGGCCTATCTGACCTCGTGGACGGAAGAGCGCGGCATCGACCTGACCAAGCCGACCACGCTCAACGCGGCCCTCGGCGGTCAGATGAAGCGCGAACTGCGCCAGCAGATCGTGAAGCGGATGTTCCGCAACCTGCCGAACCTGATGCCCTTCATGGTCGGTGCGGCCGTGGGCGCGGTCATGAACCGCCGCGACACGAAGAAGGTCGCCGAGAAGATCCGCGGGGACCTGCGGACGCGGGCCGTCCCGTGGGACGCGCTGCCCCCGCTCCCGCCGCTGGAGCGGCCCGGCCGGCGGCTCGGCCCCGGCCCGGAGGACCCCAAGGCCCTGCAGGGCCCGGACGCCGGCCCACAGGCCTGACCACCCCCCGGCACGGGCCACCGGGCCTGCCGGCCTGACCACCGGTCGGCCCGGCCGCAGGCCGATCCGACCACCGACCGTCCGTCAGCGGGCCCACGGGTTCGAGCGCCGTCCCGGAGCGGCCGGGGACCCGGGCGGATCCGGCCCCGGACGGCCGGGTGACCGAACGCTCGGACGGCCGGACCGAACGGCCGGATGCCCGGATGACCGGATGCCCCGGGGAAGTGCCGTCGGAGCCCCGCCCGCCCGGAGCCCGGCACCCCCGCCGCTAGCGGGCCGAGGCCGCCCGGGCCGCGGTGATCGCCGCCGCCAGGGCCGCCGGCTCCCGCGTGGAGACGTAGACGTACGGCGTCGGGTCGTCCGGGTCGGTGACCTCGACCCGGACCGCCGTGGGGACGTAGCTACGCATCAGCATGAACGCCCGGGTGTCCGCCTTGTACGTGCGCCAGGCGCGCGCCTGCTCCGCGTCCAGCACCTCCGGCTCGCCCAGCGCCGAGACCGGGATCCGCGCGTCCCCCGCGGCCAGCACCCCGTTCACCACTCGAACGCGAGCACTGCCGTACGCACTCGTGGCCAGGCCCGCCAGCGCCGTGCCGCCGACCAGCCCGGCCAGCAGCGGCAGGGTGCCCAGCGGCAGCAGCATCAGGGCGCAGGCCAGCCCCAGCAGGACCGAGATCCCCCACCACGCGGCGGGGGCGCTGAGACGTTCGTCGTGGTGCGCGGACGGGCTCGCGGCGGGACCTGCGGGGGAAGGGGAGACGTGCTGCATGTCCCCAAGCTTGGCACGGGGCGACCGGTGGGTAGCCGCGCGGGTAAGGTCTCCGCCTGTGAGTGGACGAAACCCAAGCCTGACGCCCCCGGCAGATGCCGCGGCGCCGGTCCGGCACCCGGACGCCCCGGCCCCCGGGGAACTCCTCGGCGCGCACTACGAGCACTGCTTCGGCTGCGGTGCCGGACAGGCGCACGGCCTGCACCTGGAGGCCCGGGCCGGGGACGGCGTGAGCGTCACCGCCGAGTTCACCGTCAGGACCGCCCACCAGGGCGCCCCCGGTCTCGCCCACGGCGGGGTACTGGCCACCGCGCTCGACGAGACCCTCGGCTCGCTCAACTGGCTGCTGCGGGTCATCGCCGTCACCGGCCGGCTGGAGACCGACTACCTGCTCCCGGTCCCGGTGGACACCGTGCTCCACCTGTCGGCCGAGGTCACCGCCGTCGCCGGGCGGAAGATCTACTCCAGGGCCGTCGGCCGGATAGGCGGCCCCGAGGGCCCGGTCGCGGTGCGCGCCGAAGCCCTCTTCATAGAAGTCAAGGTCGACCACTTCATCGAGAACGGCCGGCCCGAGGAGATCCGGGCGGCGATGGCCGACCCGGACCAGGTCAGGCGCGCCCGCGCCTTCGAGGTGAATCCCTGATGGCACAGAGCTTCCACACCCCCGTCGACGTACTCATCAAGCGGGTTGACCCGGAGGTGCCCCTTCCGGCGTACGGCCACCCCGGCGACGCCGGCTGCGACCTGGTGACCACGCAGGCCGCCGAGCTCGCCCCCGGGGAGCGCACCGTACTCCCCACCGGGGTGTCCATCGCCCTGCCCGACGGCTACGCCGCCTTCGTGCACCCGCGGTCCGGGCTCGCGGCCCGTTGTGGGCTCGCGCTGGTGAATGCCCCGGGGACGGTGGATGCCGGGTACCGTGGGGAGATCAAGGTGATCGTGGTCAATCTCGACCCGCGCGAGAGCGTCCGGTTCGAGCGCTTCGACCGCATTGCCCAGCTGGTTGTCCAGCGGGTCGAGAAGGTGCGCTTCCACGAGGTGGCGGAACTTCCCGGCTCGGCACGGGCCGAGGGGGGTTTCGGCTCCACCGGCGGTCATGCGGCTGTGGCCGGAAACGGCGCTGGTCAGCAGGGTGGGAATGGCTACGCTTCGGTCGTATCCGACCGGGAAGGACAGTGACGTGTTCGGACGTCGCAAGAAGAACAGCTCCGTCAAGGACGGTGGCGCGGCCGAGCAGGTCGCGGGCGGCGTCGGGGCGGAGGACGAGTACTCCGACGGTGCCGACGACGCGGAGGCTGCCGAGACCGGCGAGTTCGCCGGCGGCGAGCAGCGTCGGGTGAACCTGCCGCCGGCCCCGCGGCCGGACGGCCCCTGGGACGTCTCCGAGGTGCCCGGTGATCCGGCCGAGGGCCGGGTCGACCTCGGCGGTGTCTTCGTACCGGGTGTCGAGGGCATGGAGCTCCGGGTGGAGGTCGCCGGTGACGCGATCGTCGCCGCGACCGTGGTGCTGCGCGACAGCGCCATCCAGCTCCAGGCGTTCGCGGCCCCCAAGAAGGAGGGCATCTGGGGCGAGGTCCGCGAGGAGATCGCCGCGGGCATCACCCAGCAGGGCGGACTCATCGAAGAGGTCCAGGGCCCGCTGGGCTGGGAGCTGCGCGCGCAGGTCCCGGTCCCGCTGCCGGACGGCACCCGGGGTGCGCAGCTCGTGCGCTTCGTGGGCGTGGACGGGCCGCGCTGGTTCCTGCGCGGCGTGATCTCCGGCCAGGGCGCCGTGCAGCCCGAGTCGGCGGGTCTGCTGGAGACCATCTTCCGCGACACCGTCGTGGTCCGCGGCGAGGGCCCGATGGCCCCGCGCGACCCGATCGTCCTGAAGCTGCCGACCGACGCCCAGATGGTGCCGGACGGCGTGCAGACGGAGGACCAGGAGGGTTCCCGCTTCTCCGGCGGCATGGGCCAGCTGGAGCGCGGCCCGGAGGTCACCGAGATCCGCTGACCCCGGCGCAGCCTGCCGCACGTGTCCGACGGGCCGTACACCCCTGCCCGGGGGGTACGGCCCGTCGCCGTACGTGAGGGCCGTCGCCGTACGTGAGGGAGCCGTACGCAAGAATGGGGCGCATGGGACAGATGGGGCGCGGGCGTCTGCGGATCTACCTCGGCGCGGCGCCCGGGGTCGGGAAGACGTACGCGATGCTCTCCGAGGCCCACCGGCGGCTGGAGCGGGGCGCGGACTGCGTGGTGGGGTTCGTCGAGCACCACGGGAGGCCGCGGACCGAGGACCTGCTCCACGGGCTGGAGGCGGTCCCGCGACGGCGGCTGGAGCACCGGGGGGCGGTGTTCACGGAAATGGACGTGGATGCGGTCCTGGCGCGGCGGCCGGCCGTCGTGCTGGTGGACGAGCTCGCGCACACCAACGTGCCGGGATCGCGCAACGCCAGGCGCTGGCAGGACGTCGAGGAACTCCTGGAGGCCGGGATCGACGTGGTGTCCACGGTGAACATCCAGCACCTGGAGTCGCTGGGCGACGTGGTGGAGTCGATCACGGGGGTGCGGCAGCGGGAGACCGTCCCGGACGAGGTGGTGCGGCGGGCGGACCAGATCGAGCTGGTGGACATGTCCCCGCAGGCGCTGCGCCGCCGGATGGCCCACGGGAACGTCTACCGGCCCGACCGGGTCGACGCGGCCCTGTCGAACTACTTCCGGCCGGGGAACCTCACGGCCCTGCGGGAGCTCGCGCTGCTGTGGGTGGCCGACCGGGCCGACGAGGACCTGCGCGAGTACCGCGGCGAGCACGGCATCAGGACGACCTGGCAGGCGCGGGAGCGGATCGTCGTCGGGCTGACCGGCGGCCCGGAGGGGCGGACGCTGATCCGGCGGGCGGCCCGGCTGGCGGAGAAGGGCGCGGGCGGGGAGGTCCTGGCCGTCTACATCTCCGCGAGCGACGGGCTGACCTCCGCCTCGCCCAAGGAACTCGCGCTGCAGCGCACGCTGACCGAGGACCTCGGGGGAACGTTTCACCATGTCATCGGGGACCGGGTCCCCGAAGCGCTGCTGGAGTTCGCCCGCGGGGTCAACGCCACCCAGATCGTCCTCGGCTCCAGTCGCCGAAGGGCCTGGCAGTACGTGTTCGGGCCGGGTGTCGGGGCCACCGTCGCCCGTGAGTCCGGACCGGACCTCGACGTGCACATCGTCACCCACGAGGAGGCCGCCAGGGGCCGCGGGCTGCCCGCCCCCCGCCCCGGGGCCCGCCTCGGCCGGCCCCGGATCGTCGCCGGCTGGACGGTCGGCATCGCCGGCCCGGCCCTGCTGGCGCTCCTGCTGCGGCACACCGAGACCGACCCCGGCCTGGCCAACGAGATGCTGCTGTTCCTGGCGCTCACGGTGGCCGCGGCCCTGCTGGGCGGCCTGCTGCCGGCGCTGGCCTCGGCGGCCTTCGGGTGCCTGCTGCTCAACTACTTCTTCGCCCCGCCCCTGCACCGGCTGACCGTCTCCGACCCGAAGAACATCGTCGCCATCGTGGTGTTCTTCTGGGTGGCCGCCTCGGTGGCCTCCGTGGTCGACCTGGCCGCCCGCCGCACCCAGCAGGCCGCACGGCTGCGCGCCGAGTCGGAGATCCTCTCCCTGCTGGCAGGGAGCGTGCTCCGGGAGGGGGTCCACCCCGCGGAGCCGGGGCGGGAGAGCACCCTGGGCGCCCTGCTGGAGCGGGTCCGGGAGACCTTCGCGATGGAATCGGTGGCCCTGCTGGAGCGGGACGGCGACACGGCCCCGTGGGTCCCGGCCGGCAGCGTGGGCCCGCACCCGGCGTCCCGCCCGGAGGACGCCGACGTCGACATGCCGGTCGGCGAGCACATGGCGCTCGCCCTGTCGGGGCGGGTGCTGCCCGCCGAGGACCGGCGCGTGCTGGGTGCCTTCGCCGCCCAGGCGGCCGTCGTACTGGAACGGCAGCGGCTCGTCGACGAGGCCGAGCGGGCCCGCCGGCTGGCCGAGGGCAACAAGATCCGCACCGCGCTGCTCGCCGCTGTCAGCCATGACCTGCGGACCCCGCTGGCCGGCATCAAGGCATCCGTCAGCTCACTGCGCTCCGACGACGTGGACTGGTCGGAGGAGGACCGCGCCGAACTGCTGGCCGGCATCGAGGAGAGCGCCGACCGGCTCGACCACGTGGTGGGCAACCTGCTCGACATGTCCCGGCTGCGGACCGGCACCGTGACCCCGCTGGTCCGCCCGGTCGGCCTCGACGAGGTGGTCCCGATGGCCCTGGGCGGCGTACCGGCGGACAGCGTGACGCTGGACATCCCCGAGACCCTGCCGATGGTGGAGGTCGATCCGGGGCTGCTGGAGCGCGCGGTGGCGAACGTGGTGGAGAACGCCGTCAAGTACAGCCCCGCCCGGCAGACCGTCACCGTGGCCGCCAGCGCCCTCGGGGACCGCGTCGAGCTCAGGGTCGCCGACCGCGGGCCCGGCGTGCCCGACGAGGCCAAGGAGCGCATCTTCGAGCCCTTCCAGCGGCACGGGGACGCCCCGCGCGGCGCCGGCGTGGGCCTGGGGCTCGCCGTCGCCCGGGGGTTCACCGAGGCCGTGGGCGGCACCCTGACGGCCGAGGACACCCCGGGCGGCGGACTGACCATGGTGCTGACCCTGCGTGCGGCACCCGGAGCCGGTGCGGACGGGCACGTACGCGCACCGTCGCACGGAGAAGAGAAGCGCGCCCGAGCTCAGCGCGACCGGGAGAAGCGCGACCGGGGCGAGCGCGACCTGGACGAACGCGACCAGGACAAGCGCCGGCAAGAGGAACGCGAACAAGAGAAAGCAGGACCCCAATGACCCGGGTGCTCGTGGTCGAGGACGAGCCGCAGATCGTCCGCGCCCTCGTGATCAACCTCAAGGCACGGAGGTACGAGGTCGACGCGGCCCCCGACGGCGCCACCGCCCTGGAGCTGGCGGCCGCCCGTCACCCCGACGTGGTCGTCCTCGACCTCGGCCTCCCCGACATGGACGGGGTCGAGGTGATCAAGGGCCTGCGCGGCTGGACCCGGGTCCCGATCATCGTCCTGTCCGCCCGCCACAGCTCCGACGAGAAGGTCGAGGCGCTGGACGCCGGCGCCGACGACTACGTCACCAAGCCGTTCGGCATGGACGAGCTGCTGGCGCGGCTGCGCGCGGCCGTCCGGCGGGCCGAGCCGGTCGCCTCGGCGGGCGGGGACGAGGTGGTCGTGGAGACCGCCGGCTTCACCGTGGACCTGGCCGCGAAGAAGGCGGTGCGCGACGGACGCGACGTACGCCTGACCCCCACGGAATGGCACCTCCTGGAGGTGCTGGTGCGCAACGGGGGCAAGCTGGTCAGCCAGAGGCAGCTGCTGCAGGAGGTGTGGGGGCCGTCGTACGGGACGGAGACGAACTACCTGCGGGTCTACATGGCCCAGTTGCGGCGGAAGCTGGAGGCCGACCCGGCGCATCCGGTGCACTTCATCACCGAACCCGGCATGGGCTACCGCTTCGAGCGGTAGGGGGCGGGGGTTGACAAAGGAGGGGGCTTCGGGACCTCCGGGGCCGCCGGTACGCTTCCTGTATGAGTGCTGAACCGCGTCCCGACAAGCCCGCTAAACCGGCCAGGCCGGCGGGCCGGTTCCGCCGGATGATAGAGCGGCTGTCCTCCACCCAGGAGGAGCTGCATTCGGCGGAACTGCAGGAGGACGCAGAAGCCGCGGGGTGCACGCGGATCTGCGACTGCCACGACCGCCAGATAGTCAAGGTGACCGGAACGCTCCGTACCGTCACCCTGCGGCCGAGGGCGGGCGTGCCCGCGCTGGAGGCCGAGCTGTTCGACGGCTCGGCCGCACTGGACGTGGTGTGGCTCGGACGTCGCTCGATCGTGGGAATCGAGCCCGGCCGGCGCATGATCGCCTCCGGACGGATCTCGATGAGCCACGGCCGCCGGGTCCTCTTCAACCCGAAGTACGAACTCCGACCGCTCGGACAGGAGCACTAGCCGGTGACGTCAGTGGACAAGCCGACCCCTGAGCAGGCCGCGGCCGCCGCCGATCAGAAAGCGGTGACGCAGGCGGCGCTCTTCGATGCCTTCGGCGGCATCCGCGGCACCCTGGAGACGATGCTCCCGGGGCTGCTCTTCGTGATGATCTACACGGTCAACAAGGACGTGAAGATGTCCGCCATCGCGGCGGGCACGGTCGCGGTCCTGCTGGTGATCGTGCGGTTGCTGCGGCGGGACACCGTCAAGCACGCCTTCAGCGGGGTCTTCGGCGTCGCCGTGGGCGTCGCCTTCGCCCTCTTCACCGGCACGGCCAAGGGCTTCTACCTGCCGGGCATGATCTACGGCGCCGGCCTCGGCGTGGCCTTCACCCTCTCCGCGCTGGTCGGCTTCCCGCTGCTCGGCGTGGTCCTGGGGCCGGTCTTCAAGGAGAACCTCTCCTGGCGCACCCGGAACCCGGGCCGCAAGAAGGCGTACACCAAGGCGAGCCTGGCCTGGGGCATCATCTTCCTCGCCAAGTACGCCATCCTCTTCCCGCTGTACTGGTGGGGCGACGCGACCCAGCTGGGCTGGCTGCTGATCGCGCTGAAGCTGCCGCCGATGGTGCTGGCCGTGTACTTCACCTGGGTCTTCCTCGCGAAGGCCCCGCCGCCGATCGACGTCTTCGCCGAGATGGAGGCGGAGGAAGAGGCGGAACGCGCCCGCAAGGCAGCCGCCACCGGCGCCGACCGCCGCGAACGCTGACCCGTACGGGCACGAACCCGTACGGGCCCACGGACCGGTACGGGCGGACGAAGAGGGGCGGGGGGGGGGGGGGGGGGGCCCCCCCCCCCACGCCCCGCCCCGCCCCCCGGGGGGCGGGGGGGGGGCGGGGGGGGTGGCACCCTCTGCCCGTCCGGCCCCCGGCCCCGTTCGGGGGGTACTACGTGGGGGGGGGCCCCCCCCGGGCCCCCCCGCCCCTCTTCGCGCTCCGCGCGCAGCGTGTCAGCGTCGGGCCTGGAGGAGGTCCTCCAGCTGCTCCTCACGCGCCTGCGCCGCCACGAACAGCAGTTCGTCGCCCGCCTCCAGGGTCTCCTCGGGGCTCGGCGTCAGCACCCGGTTGCCCCGGATGATCGTCACCAGCGAGGTGTCCTGCGGCCACTCGATGTCGCCGATCTGGGTACCGGCCACCGAGGACTCCGGCGGCAGGGTCAGCTCGACCAGGTTCGCGTCGCCGTGGCTGAAGCGCAGCAGCCGGACCAGGTCGCCGACGCTCACCGCCTCCTCCACCAGGGCCGACATCAGACGCGGCGTGGAAACGGCGACGTCGACGCCCCACGACTCGTTGAACAGCCACTCGTTCTTCGGGTTGTTCACCCGGGCGACCACGCGCGGCACCCCGTACTCGGTCTTCGCCAGCAGCGAGACCACCAGGTTCACCTTGTCGTCACCCGTGGCCGCGATGACCACGTTGCAGCGCTGCAGGGCCGCCTCGTCCAGCGAGGTGATCTCGCAGGCGTCGGCCAGCAGCCACTCCGCCTGCGGCACCCGCTCCACCGAGATGGCCGTCGGCGCCTTGTCGACGAGGAGCACCTCGTGCCCGTTCTCCAGCAGCTCGCCCGCGATGGAACGGCCCACCGCGCCGGCTCCGGCGATCGCGACCCTCATGCGTGAGCCTCCTCGGGACCCTGGGCGAAGGCCTCCTCGACCTTCTCGATCTCGTCGACCCGCATCATCACGTGCACGAGGTCGCCCTCCTGCAGCACCGTCTGCGAAGTCGGCAGCATCGCCTCGCCCAGCCGGGTGAGGAACGCCACCCGGACCCCGGTCTCCTCCTGCAGCTTGCTGACCTTGTGCCCGATCCACGCGGTGGAGGTGTGCACCTCGGCGAGCTGCACCCCGCCGCTCGGGTCCCGCCACAGCGGTTCGGCACCCGAGGGCAGCAGCCGGCGCAGCATCTGGTCGGCGGTCCAGCGTACGGTCGCCACGGTCGGGATCCCCAGGCGCTGGTAGACCTCCGCGCGCTTGGGGTCGTAGATGCGGGCGGCGACGTTCTCCACACCGAACATCTCGCGGGCCACCCGGGCGGCGATGATGTTGGAATTGTCACCACTGGAGACCGCGGCGAAGGCGCCCGCCTCCTCGATCCCGGCCTCGCGCAGGGTGTCCTGGTCGAAGCCGACCCCGGTCACCCGGCGACCGCCGAATCCCGCTCCCAGCCGACGGAACGCGGTGGGGTCCTGGTCGATCACCGCGACCGTATGCCCCTGCTGCTCCAGGGTCTGCGCAAGGGCGGAGCCCACCCTTCCGCAGCCCATAATGACGATGTGCACGGCCGTCCTTCCGGCTGTCAGTGGCTGTTCTTCTCTTCAGCCCATTCACGCTCAGGCTTCACAGGGTCTCAGACCATGGCCCAAGCTACACACGGGCGGTCACGTTTGTGGTCCGCAAGCGCGCAGTGGTGCGTAATTGGTGAGGGCCACGGCCGGGGGTTGGGCACCGGTCTTTTCGAACGCTTACCATCCTCTCCGTGTCCAAACTGACCGACGTGCCCAAACGGATCCTGATCGGCCGGGCTCTGCGCAGCGACCGCCTGGGGGAAACGCTCCTCCCGAAGCGCATCGCACTTCCCGTCTTCGCCTCCGACCCGCTCTCCTCGGTCGCATACGCTCCCGGAGAGGTCCTGCTGGTCCTTTCGATCGCGGGCGTATCGGCCTACCAGTTCAGCCCGTGGATCGCGGCAGCGGTCGTCGTGCTCATGTTCACCGTGGTCGCCTCGTACCGGCAGAACGTGCACGCCTACCCGAGCGGCGGCGGCGACTACGAGGTCGCCAACACCAACCTCGGACCCAAGGCCGGACTCACCGTCGCCAGCGCGCTGCTCGTGGACTACGTCCTGACCGTGGCCGTGTCGATCTCCTCCGGTGTCGAGAACCTCGGATCAGCCGTGGATTTCGTCATCGAGCACAAGGTCCTCTCGGCGATGGTCATGATCCTTCTCCTCACCATCATGAATCTGCGCGGGGTGAAGGAATCCGGGAGCCTCTTCGCGATTCCGACGTACGTGTTCGTCGCCGCCGTCTTCATCATGATCGCCTGGGGTATCTGGCAGAGCACCGTGATGGGAGAGACGCTCACCGCACCCACCGCGGACCTGGAGATCAAGCCGGAACACCAGGGAATCGCCGGTTTCGCGCTGGTCTTCCTGCTGTTGCGCGCATTCTCCTCCGGCTGTGCGGCCCTGACCGGCGTCGAGGCGATCAGCAACGGCGTACCGGCCTTCCGGAAGCCCAAGAGCAAGAACGCGGCCAGCACCCTCGCCCTGATGGGCATCCTGGCCGTCACCATGTTCTGCGGGATCATCGGCCTGGCCATGGCCACCGACGTACGGATGGCCGAGAACCCGGCCCAGGACCTGCTCAGCAACGGGGTCCCGGTCGGTGACGCCTACGTCCAGCACCCGGTGATCTCCCAGGTCGCGGAGGCCGTCTTCGGCGAGGGCAGCTTCTTCTTCATCCTGCTCGCCGCCGCCACCGCACTGGTCCTGTTCCTCGCGGCCAACACGGCGTACAACGGCTTCCCGCTGCTCGGCTCGATCCTCGCCCAGGACCGCTACCTGCCGCGCCAGCTCCACACCCGCGGCGACCGCCTCGCCTTCTCGAACGGCATCGTGCTGCTGGCCGGCGCTGCCATGCTGCTGGTCTGGCTCTACGACGCCGACTCCACCAAGCTGATCCAGCTCTACATCGTCGGCGTGTTCGTCTCCTTCACGCTCAGCCAGATCGGCATGGTCCGGCACTGGAACCGGCACCTGCGGAGCGAGCACGACAAGGCCGCCCGCCGCCGGATGATCCGCTCCCGGGCCATCAACACCTTCGGAGCGATCTTCACCGGCCTGGTCCTGGTCGTGGTCCTGGCCACCAAGTTCACCCACGGCGCGTGGGTCGCCCTGCTCGGCATGCTGATCTTCTACGGCACGATGACCGCGATCCGGAAGCACTACGACCGGGTCGCCGACGAGATCGCCGCCGCCGACGGCCCCTCCGACGACAGCGTGCGCCCCTCCCGGGTCCACTCCATCGTCCTGGTGTCCAAGGTCCACAAGCCGACCCTGCGCGCCCTGGCCTTCGCCAAGCTGACCCGCTCCGACACCCTCGAAGCGCTCAGCATCAGCGTCGACCCGGCCGAGACCAGGGCCCTGCGGGCCGAGTGGGAGCGGCGCGGGATCAACGTCCCGCTCAAGATCCTCGACTCGCCGTACCGGGAGATCACCCGCCCGGTCATCGAGTACGTCAAGGGCCTGCGCAGCGAGAACCCGCGCGACGCGGTCAGCGTCTACATCCCCGAGTACGTGGTCGGCCGCTGGTACGAGCACGTCCTGCACAACCAGAGCGCGCTGCGCCTCAAGGGCCGGCTCCTCTTCACCCCGGGCGTGATGGTCACCTCCGTCCCGTACCAGCTGGAGTCCTCCGAGCTCGCCAAGAGGCGGGCGCGCAAGCGCCAGGACTGGAACGCGCCGGGCGCGGTCCGCCGGGGTCCGGTGGACACCCGCTCGAAGGAGAGCAGCAAGTCGTAAGAGCCTCTCCGGGCGACGTAGACTGATGGGTCGGCTGTCTCAGCGGGGATTCCCCGGGAGGCACCGGCCCGTCAGCCGTTCTTCCGCAGATCCTCTGGAGCTCCTTCACCATGACCACGCCGCAGCACGACAACACGCAGCAGTCGCCGGCGCGGGCGCAGGCGGAGCCGCTGTCGCTGATCGGGGAGGAGTACGAGGTCGAGGTCGGCCCCGTCGCGCACGGCGGCCACTGCATCGCCCGCACCGACGCCGGCCGGGTCCTCTTCGTCCGTCACGCCCTGCCCGGCGAGAAGGTCGTCGCCAAGGTCACCGAGGGCGACTCCGACTCCCGCTTCCTGCGTGCGGACGCGGTACGGGTGCTGGACGCGTCCAAGGACCGGGTCGAGGCCCCCTGCCCCTACGCCGGCCCCGGCAAGTGCGGCGGCTGCGACTGGCAGCACGCCAAGCCGGGCGCGCAGCGCCGCCTCAAGGGCGAGGTCGTCGCCGAGCAGCTCAGCCGCCTCGCCGGGCTGACCCCGGAGGAGGCCGGCTGGGACGGCACGGTCATGCCGGCCGAGGGCGACAAGCTGCCCGCCGGCCAGGTCCCGCAGTGGCGCACCCGCGTCCAGTACGCCATCGACGAGGACGGCCACGCGGGCCTGCGCAAGCACCGCTCCCACGACGTACAGGTCGTCGACCACTGCATGATCGCCGCCCCGGGCGTCTCGGAACTCGGCATCGAGAAGCGCGAATGGCCGGCCATGGCCTCGGTCGAGGCCATCGCGGCCTCCGGCTCCCAGGACCGCCAGGTCGTCCTCACCCCCCGCCCGGGAGGGCGCCTCCCGCTGGTCGAGCTCGACAAGCCGGTCTCGGTCCTCCGCGTCGAGGAGAAGGACGGCGGCGTCCACCGCGTCCACGGCCGCCCCTTCGTCCGCGAACGCTCCGACGGCCGCACCTACCGCGTCGGCATGGGCGGCTTCTGGCAGGTCCACCCCCAGGCCGCCGACACCCTGGTCCGCGCCGTCATGCAGGGCCTGATGCCCCGCAAGGGCGAGATGGCCCTCGACCTCTACTGCGGCGTGGGCATCTTCGCCGGCGCCCTGGCGGAACGCCTGGGCGAAACGGGCGCGGTCCTCGGCATCGAGTCGACGAAGCGCGCGGTGGAGGACGCCCGCCACAACCTTGCGGACTTCCCCCGCGTCCGCATCGAACAGGGCAAGGTCGAATCGGTCCTCCCGCGCACCGGCATCACGGAGTGCGACCTGATCGTCCTCGACCCGCCCCGCGCCGGCGCCGGCAAGCAGACCGTCCGCCACCTGGCCTCCCTCTCGGCCCGCCGCATCGCCTACGTCGCCTGCGACCCGGCCGCCCTGGCCCGCGACCTCGCCTACTTCGCCGAAGCCGGCTACAAGCCCCGCACCCTCCGCGTCTTCGACCTCTTCCCGATGACGCACCACGTGGAGTGCGTGGCGATCCTGGAGCCGGTCCGCGACGACGCCTGACTTGCGGCTTCAGTCGGGGAGCGCCGTCGCATCCTCCGGCAGCACTCGTGCACTCTTCAGGAAGCTGACGCCCTTCCTGTAACCTCGCCACTTCGGCCCGGCCGTGTCCCGTGAACACGACCGAGCCGAGGGCGGGTGCCCACACGCTGCGTGCGCGGGCGTTGACGTCACCTCACCGCCGTGATGAGGTCGGAGCTCCCGGATGTCGGCGGTCAGTGTGGCGCGGATGTCGGAGCCCAGCCGGCGTCTGCCGAAGAACTCGCAGGACTGCCGCATCAGCTCTTGGTCCGACATACCAGGGCACTTGGCGGCCAGCTCCCAGAGGGCAATCCGGTGCTCGACCGGGGCGACGTGCAGCACCTTCCGTCCGGCCTGACCGGTGTTCGGCGTGCGAGCCCGGAGCGTGACCCGGTTCGGAACGTCGAAGAATCGACCGGGACGGGTGTCAAAGTGATGAAGTACACGCTTGGCGATGAACTCGGCCTCTGCACGGTTGTCGCGACGGCCACCGCGATCGTAGACGCCGTCGGACTGGAAGAAGGAAGCCCCGACGTCGTGACCCTGCCGAGGTGTTCGTGCTCGTACTCGGACTCGGTGACCGTGGTCCACCGGCCTGCCCGCATGTGCGGCCCCCGCTTTGTTGCTTCCTGCTGAGAGCTGACCGGCTCGGCCATCCGGTGGTAGAGAAGGCTTTCGGGAGATCCTAACGGTGGGCAGTGACATCCGGCGCAGCCGAGATGAACCGGGCACGGAGCTGCCGGGGCGTGGCCCAGTGTGATCCGGCCATGATGGTCGTGGTTTCGGCCGACGGCCGTGGCGGGGTGCCTGGGCGTGGAGCCGTTCCTTAAGATCACCGGAACCGATTGCGGCCCGACGGGCTTCCCCGCGAGGACATGCCCCCACCCGCACGAGTCACTCGTGCCCTGGGGGAACCACCTCGTGTCCATGCTCCTGCTGAAGTTGTCGGCGCAAGATCTGCTCACGCTGAACGCCCGACGCCGTATGGTCCCGCACCTTGCCGCCCGATGGCGGCATTTCCGGGGGGCCGACGCTTCGCTGTCGGAACGGTCCGCATGGGCGGAGAGCCTCGTCAGCCTTGCGAGCGACCTCGTGGTAGCAGGGCGCGGAAACGTGGAGATGATCGTCGAATGCGCCGCGACGATCGACGAGAGTGACCGGCCCGGTGATCCTCGGCTGATCGATGTCGTCCTGGTGGGCCGGCATCCGGAGCGGAGCGTGCCGTCCGTGCAGTTGGTCGAGTTGAAGCGCTGGTCGATGGTAACCAGGGTGGAACGGGCCACCGCGGAGCTGGTCCACGTGACGGGAATGGGGGAGAAGAAGCACCCGGTTCTCCAATTGCGCGACTACTACCAGGCGTTCACGAGTGATCGCGGACCCTTCGGGAACCTTGATTTCGCGTGCGGTGGTTTCGCCTACCTGCACAACGCCACGGACGATTCGGTGCGCGCCCTGATCGATGTGGATGCGCCGATGGGCGCCTACGGGCATGTCTACACCAGTGACCGGCGGGAGCGGTTGCTGTCAGACCTCCGCAAGAACTTCGCGGAAGACGGTGCCATGTCCCAAGCGGAGACGATGCTGCAGAGGATGGGCCTGCGTAACACGCCCCTGCTCGACGCGATGATCGAGTCCCGCGGAGACGACACCGTGTTCACCCTGCGGGGGGCACAGAAAGAGGTTGCTGATCAAGTCCTGGAGGCTGCCGCCAAGGTGCTCCCGGATCCCGCGCGTCCTGCCCTCGTCCCGGACGAACGGAGAGTGGTCTTCTTGGTGACCGGTGGAGCCGGTACGGGCAAGAGTGCGATCGGCCTCCAGATCAAGGCGGAACTGGAGGCGCAGGGGCGGACGGTCAAGTACGCCAGCGGCAGCAGGGCCTTCAACGGAGCACTTCAGGAGCACGTCGGGTACGGAGACCGGGAGTTCAGGGAGTCCTTCACCTACTTCAGTAGCTTCGTCACCCCGCCGGACCCGCCGCTGGACGTGTTGATCTGCGACGAGGCGCACCGTCTTCGCGACCGCTCCACGAACCGGTTCTGGAAGCCGGAGGACTGGGGCACCGGCCCGCAGGTCGACGAGCTCCTGGCGGCTTCGCGGCTCACCGTCTTCTTCCTGGACGAGGGCCAGTCGGTCCGGCCGAACGAGGTGGGCACCGTAGCCCTCATCGAGGACGCGGCCAGGCGGCACGACGCCCGACTCGTCCCGAGCAATCTCCGGGAGCAGTACCGGTGTGGCGGGAGCGACGCATACATCCGCTGGGTGCAGGCGGTGCTCGGCGTCTCCGGCGAGCCCGTCGAGCAGTGGCGGCCGGACGGACTGATGCACATCGAAGTTGCTGACACTCCCGAGGAGCTTGAAGGGATCATCCGTGCCGAAGCACTGGCCGGGGCCTCGGGACGCATGGTCGCCGGCTACTGCTGGCCCTGGACGAAACCGCTCGGCAAGGAAAGGCGGCTGGAGGCCGACGTACGGATCGGCGACTGGCACCGCCCCTGGAACGCCGACAGTGAAAGCTACTGCGAGGGAGGTCAGGCACCTCCTGCGAAGACCTGGTCCGTCGATGCGAACGGCCTCGGACAGATCGGCTGCGTGTACACGGCGCAAGGTCTCGAGTGGGACTGGTGCGGGGTGATCATGGGCGAGGACATGGTGCGCCGTGGAGACAAGTGGGTCTTTCGCAGGGGCAAGGAACGCAAGGAGGAGGGCTCGAAGATCAAGCGGGTGGGCCTCCCCGGCTCCTTCGACCCGAAGGTGCGACCAGGCAGCGTCGACGACGAAGAGTTCGCCCGGTTGATCCGCCACGCCTACCACGTGCTGATGACCAGGGCCAGCCGCGCGACGGTGCTGTACTCCACCGACGCGGAAACGCGGGCGTACCTCAAGCAACTCGTCGGCGAGGTCGAGATCCACGGCTTGCGCCCCACCTGGGCGAACCTGCCCCCCGAAGCCCGCAAGCCGCATCTTCCGAGGCCGCGCCGAGGAACGGGCAGTCGAGGCAAGCGGAAGCGGAGGGCGAATGAGGCGAAGGGCCCGGACCTGAGGCTGTTCTGACGCGGAACCCCGAGGAATTGGGAGGCAGGCTCACCGGGCCCGCCTCCCGCCTGCGTCAGAAGAGCAGGCTCGCAATCGCGGCCAGAGTCGCCACCAGAAGGTTGGAGACGACTCCCGCAGCGATGTCGATCAGGATCCTGCGGATCCGGTCACGACGCGCAGACTTGTACTCGACCGAGGTCATGGCCACTCCAGAGCAGTGAGATACGGAATGGCAGGGGGACGCCCTACCGGGTATCCACGCTCACGTCGTGTGTCGCCACATGACGGGCACAACCATTCGTCACCCGCTGCCCGTTGGGGTCAGCGCACGACCATCGCCTCGTACCCTCCGGGAAGGTGCGCAGCGCACTGATGCTAACCCGTTTGGGATCAATGTGCTGCGGGGATCAGGGAGCGGAGCTTTCTGCGGGTCTCGGCGTCTGTCGAGTAGACGACCGTTCCGATCATGCCGCGGGTCAGGAGCACCTTGTACGTATTGCGGATCAGGCGGTCGATGTCCTCGTCAGGCGTCGCCTTCGTGAAGGAGGGGTCCTTCGAGGCGGTGCGGTCGACCACCCAGCGGTCCGTCCGCCAGACCAGGTCCGGGCCCATGATCACGCCCGACCAGTCGTATTCGAAGCCCTGGGCGGTGTAGACACAGCCGACCTGGCCGAAGCCTGCGGGATCAGTGGCCCAGAGCGGAGCCGGCGGTGCGCCCAGCAGGGATCGGTCCCCGTACAGGTTCCACGGCCTCGACCAGTCGCCGATGGCCACGTCCGCGGGCAGCGTCGTCATCGCCGGAGTGATCTTCGTGGTCCACTTCCAGCAGTAGCCGGCGGAAAGACGGGCGCCGTACCCTTGCGCACGCTTGTCGCAGAGGAGGTCCTCCAGTTCCTGTGGGCTGTCCACCGTAAGCAGCTGTACCTTGCCGTCCGGCTCCCACTCGATCGGCCCCTCGCCCTCCAGGCCCAGGAGACCGGTCACCCAACGCAAGTAGGCGTCGCTGCCTCCGCACCGGAACTGGCTGTCCAGCTCGACCAGTGTGAAGTCCACTTCCTGTTCGGCCGCAGCCTGCCTGATCTGCTCGACGGTACCCATCTCGCCGGGACGTACCACCTGGTGCTGGTCGAGGAGGAACACCGGGACACGGGCGGCGTCGATCAGCTCCACCACCTGCGGGCGGCCGGTGCGGAGGGCGGCCTTGGTGTAGCGGTTGGCGGACGTCTTGCGGAGCCGGTGCGCCTCGTCGCAGACGAGCACGTCGATGTCGTTGGGCTCGGCCTCCATGAAGCTGTTGAAGTAGCGGAACAGGCGCTGGACCTCGGGCTTGCGGGCGCCCGCGACCTTGCGCATGGTCTTCGTGAACGACTGCGAACCGGTGGCATGGAGGGCCGGTACGCCGCGCCGGTAGAGGTCGCCGAGAACGGACAGGGCGATCACGCTCTTGCCGGATCCGGGCCCGCCGGTCACAACGACCACCTGCTTGCGGTTGGCGCGGCGCGCCTTGCGGACCGCCGCCATCACCGTCTCGTAGGCGAGTCGCTGTTCGTCCAGCAGCACGAACTGCTCGCGGTCGCGGACCTCGTCGGCGGCCACGGCCATCAGCTGCCTGGACGGACGGATCCTGGCCTGAAGGAGGTCGTCAGCGGCGGCAGCGCCAGGCTTCGCGGCCAGCCTCGAACGCAGGTAGTCGAGGAACGCGCCACGTTGATCGCCGGTGAACATGCGGCCGCGGCGGTCCTCCTCGACCTCGCGCAACCCGACGACCCCGAACTCGGTCGCGTTGTGCAGGTAGGCCACTCCAGTGACGGAGTCGGGGTTCCTTTCGAGAGCCCCGTTGAATGAGACAAGGTAGTCGCAGTAACCGCGAACCTGCTCGATGGGGTTCAGTACGGGCTCGCGGTAGGAGGGCACACTGCACCGCAGCGGATCGTCGTCCACCGGGTGGGCCTCGCTCCACTGCTTGAGTTCCACGATGACGTACGACGGCTCCCCGGACACCGGATGGATGCCGGCCAGTATTACGTCCGCGCGCTTGCTCGTCAGCGGCAGTCCGTACTCCAGCAGCATCTCGACCTCACCGAGACCTGCTTCGACCAGAGCGTGGGTGAGCGCGGGGATGCTCCGCTCCCAGGAGCGCACCTCCGAAGCGTGCGGCTTGTGGCCGTGCCTGTGCAGGAAGTTCTCGCTCAGGAGTTCTGACAGCCGGCCTTCGAGGCGGGTGCGGTTGGCCAAGGACGCCGCGGACTCACGGAACAGCAAGAAATCGCCCCCAGGCAGCACGGAGTAGCTCGTGCGGGTGGGGGCGTGTCCTTCGGTTCCACGTGAGGTGGAGCGGAAGCCCGGCGGGCCGCTGAGATTGTCCTTGCCATCTTATGACAGTGAGTGATCAAGCAGCCAGGCCGGTGATCGTGATCAGGACCGGCGCCTCAGGGTCGATCACGGCATTGCGGAAGAGTGGCGCGCTGGATCAGGCACGTTCGCGGCGGCTCGGCAGATGGCTGAAACAGCGCTCTTTCCCGGTGCGTAACGACTGCTCACTCTGGAGATCGGAGAGGTAGGTCGAGGTTGCGCCAAAGAGGGAGCCGCCATGACCAGACCGCTGTACGTTCCTGTCCTGCCGACCCGGCCGCATGCGGTGGACGCCTACTCTCGGCTTCGGCCGGAAGCGCAGAACGCAATGGCGCCGGTCTGGAATCTGCCGCCACGTCCCGGACTCGCACCGGCCGAGCTCGCGGCGAAGGTCCGGAAGGACCTGGCTGCAGTAACCAGGGTCCAGAGGTACCGTCCTGCTTGGCTGGACGCTCCGTTCGCGGACGAGGACGAAATATCCGTACTCGCTGAGCTGATGCCGGAGACGAGCGCGTTCGCGCTGCTGCGCCCGGTGACCGGGCCTGAAAGGCCCGAGGTGCAGCAGGCCGTGGCCCTGCAGACTGCCCGGACTGCCGGCGACGGACTGGGCATACGGGTTCGGGTGCCAGGTCAGTGGGACGGTCGTACGGGCGACCGGGTACGCCACCTCCTCGAGAGGTCCGAACCGGTGGTTCGGATGGACCTCCTTCTGGACCTGGGCGCTGTACAAGCCGACAGGGCTGACGCCGGCAAGGAGGCCCTGCGCGCCTTGGACTCTCTCGTCCCGCTGACGCCCTGGCGAACCGTCGCTGTACTCAGTGGCGGATTTCCCCTCGTCACGGCCGACATGCTCGACAGGGGACTGTGTGAAGTGCCGAGGACAGAGCTGTACATGTGGCATGAGGTCGCTGCCGGCGGCCGTGCATACCAGGGGCTACTCAGCTATGGGGACTACGGAATACAGCCGGCCGAAGCCATCAGCCTGCCCCCTCGTTCGGGTGGGGGCGGACCGTCCTGGGGCTTTCTCCGTTACACGCTCGACGGAGCCTTCCTGCTCGGCAGGGTGCTCGCGTCGGGCCGTGGCCGCGACGCACACAATCGTGCAATCGCCCGTGAGTTCCTTGCGCATCCGGGATTCCGCGGCCCGGCTGCCGGCGGTGGGGAAAGCTGGCTGCGGGACTGTGCCCATGGAATTGGCCGAGGGGGGACGGGTAACTTCGGCACGTGGCTGCGGGTCGGAAACCTGCAGCATATGACCTACGCCGTGCGGCAACTGTGACGCGCGCGGATCCGCACCTCCGACGTCCCCGGACCGCAGTCCGGGGTCCGGGGTGGCTTCGGGATCAGCTGTGCAGGTCCTTGGCCTGGTGGCGGATGCGGCGGACTGTCCAGGCCAGGACGGTTGCGGAGCGGATGGCCAGCCAGAGGGTGTCTGCGTCGGGGGTGGCGGTTGGGTGGTACGCCGTGTGCCAGAGGTAGGGGGCCGTGACGAAGGCTGCGGCCAGGGTGGGGGCCAGGCGCCAGAGGATGAACGGCAGGGCTGCGTACCAGTCGAGGGACAGGGCCAGCAGGTCGTAGCGGGGGGCACCGCGGTAGGCGCCCACCAGGGTGGTGCCGACCAGGGCGGGGCCCGCGAGCAGGAGTGCCGTGGCGTAGGCGCCGAGGGGTCCCTCGCCCGAGAGCAGGGACGCGGTCCAGGCGGCACCGCCGGCGGTCCAGAGGAAGGCGGTCGGTACCGCCAGGTGGGAGAGGGCCAGGGCGCCGGGTGAGAGGGGTAGCAGCAGGGCTCGGCGCGGTCGGTCCGTGTCCTGGTAGGCCGGTTCGGAGAGTGCTACCGCCGCGAGATAGGGCGGTACGACGAGGAGCAGGCCCATGAATGCTGCTTTGAGGGGGCCGGCGGATTGATGGTTTGGCTCCGTCAGCCAGTCCGTCACCAGGTGGAGTTGGGCGAAGCCGGCGACCAGGGCGGCGCAGGCCAGGAGCGGGCGCCAGGGGTGGCGGAGGAGGATGACGGCGTCCCGCCAGAGCGGTACCGCCCAGCGGGAGCGCGGCATCGGGATGCGGGCCGTCCACCGGCGTCGGCCGCCGGTCGACTGGAGGACGAGGGTCAGTGCGCGCAGGTCCAGCAGCGTCGCGCCCTGGGTGACCTCCCGCCCGGTGCGGGCCCGGGAGAGGAGTGCGTCCGTGGGGATGGCCGCCGCGGTGCGGAACGCCTTGCGCAGGGTGATCGTCGTACACGCGGCGAGGCCGGCGAGTGCCGCCGCCCAGGTCAGGGGGGAGTTGTGTTCGGATGCTGTGGCGACGGCCGCTCCTGCCCAGCCCCAGGGGCCTGACCAGGCAGCCACCTCGGTCACCGCGGGCGCCGAGGTTCCGCAGGTGAGTACGGTCGCTCCGGCCAGTGCCAGACCGGCGCCGAGCAGCCGGATCCGGCCCGCCTGGATGGGATTGGCCTCGGCCACGGTGCCCAGACCGACTGCGAGAGCGGCCAGTGCCAGGTGGGCGAGGAGTGCCACGGGGAGGGTCTCGTAACGCTGTTCGGCCTGGAGGGTCAGGGCCAGTGCGGCGGCCAGGGCGCCGGTGGGGAGGGCCGCCGCGCAGGCGACGGCCACGGCCCGTACGAGGCGAGGGCGCAGGAGTCGGCCCCGGTCGCCGGGCAGCGGCAGGAGCCAGGTGATCTCGGCGGGGCTGAGCAGTACCGGGCCCAGACGGATGCACAGGGCGATCTGGCCGGCGAAGAGGAGCAGCGTGGTGCCGACCACCCCGGCGCGGGCGGCCGGCCCGCCGGACCATCCCAGTCCCTGGCCGATGCCCGGTGCCGCCTGGACCAGGCCCGCGAGTACCACCAGTGCGGAGACTGCCGCGCACACCCAGGTCCACACGTCGTCGAACCTGGGCCGGCCGGCGCCGCGTTCGCGCCGGGCCCGCGTCGCGGTGGCCACGGCCGTGGCGGTGGCGTCCCGCTCCTCGGCGGTGGGTTCGGTGGTCACCGCCACGGTGAGACCTCCGCTACGCCGGTCACTTCGGCGGGGGTGCCCAGGGCGACCGTCCGGCCCCGGTCCAGGAGCAGCACCCGGTCGGCGGCCTCCTCGACGGTGGCGCGGTCGTGCGAGGCCAGCAGTACGGCCGTGCCGGCGGCCTTCGCCGCCCGGAGTGCGGCGGCCAGCCTGCGCCGGGCGGCGGTGTCCAGGCGCTGTTCGGGCTCGTCCACGACGATCAGGCGGGCCGGACGGACCAGGACCGAGGCGAGCAGTAGCATCTGGCGCTGTCCCGCCGACAGGGCGTCGGGGAAGGCGTCGCCGCGGTGGTCCAGGCCGAGTTCGGCCAGCACCCGGTCGGTGGCGGCGTCGGCCCGGGAGCCGAGGCCGTGGGCGGTGGCGATCATGCGTATGTGCTCCGCGACGGTGAGGTCGGGGAAGCATTCGGCGCCGTCGAGGAGCAGCCCGACGTCCCGCCGGAAGGAGGGGGCCGCCTCGCGCGGTGCGGTCCCCGCGAAGCGGACCTCGCCCCGGTCCGGCTGCTGGCGGCCCACGCAGACGCGCAACAGGGTCGACTTGCCGGAGCCGTTGGCGCCGGCGAGAGCCAGACACGCGCCGGGCTCCAGGGCCAGGGAGACGTCGGCCAGGACGGTCTCCTCGGCGTAGGCGACGTGGATGTCCTGCGCGGACAGCAGGCCGGTGTTCCGGGAAATGTCATCGACGGCGTCAGTCACGCCCGTACCCCTTCGCCGCCGGTACCGGCAGTCGCTGTACCGGCAGTCGCTGTACCGGCAGTCGCCGTGCCGGCAGTCGCCGTACCGACCGTGGCCGTATCGGCCGTGGGTGTCCCGGTTGGGGCCCGCAGCAGCCGGGCAGCGGCCTCCGCCAGAATGTATTCATCGTGCACGAATATACCCATGCGATTGAGCGTCATATGGGTGTGGGAGATCAGCAGGCCGGATCGGGCGGGTGCGGTGGGGGCGAGGGGCAGGAGGGCGGCCAGCGCCTCGGCCCACGGTGACACCGCCGAGGCCCGTGCGGTGAGCGCCGGGGCGTTCACCCGCCCGCGGGACAGCAGGAGTTGGGCCCAGTCGGCGGCATGCTGCGCCAGCAGCGCGGTGGGGAACACCTCCTGAGGGGCGGACCGGGACCAGCCGCTCCAGTAGTCGGCGTGAGCCCGCAACTGGGCCATTGCCGGATCGGCTTCGCCGTCGTCGGCCGCCGGCCCGCCCTCCTGCCGCACCCCGTCGTCGGCCAACGCCGCTGCCTTGAGCAGGACTTCGGTGCCCAGCAGCCGCAGCCGCAGGTCGTCCAGCTCGGACCGGGCCGCACGCAGGGCCAGTTCGCTGGAGAGCGTGAACACCTCCTCGGTCGCCTCCAGCGCCGCCCCGGTGCCGTATCGGTCGGTCTCCGGTACGTAGTCGGCCGCGTGCACACCGGGCGGCAGCACCGTCGCGGCGAGCCGCCGGTCCACCGTCGGGTCGGAGACGACCGAGGCCGCCGCCAGGTCGCCGATGGAGGCCAGGTAGCCCTCGGGGTCGTGACCCTCGCGGGGAACGTCGGCGAAGGCGCGCCGTACCGCCGCGTCCAGCGCGTCGGGCGTGGCGGCACGGCCGGCGCCGGGCTGTGGCAGGAGGCGGATCCGCAGGTGCGGGCCGCCCTCCCAGTAGCGGATGAAGAACCACCGGTGCAGCAGTCCGGCCTCGCGCAGCGGGGCCAGCAGCGCCGGGAGCTGTTCCCGTACCAGCGGCGTGAGCCGGTCCGTACCCTCCGCGTCGGCGGGTACGTGTACGTGCCAGGAGAGCCAGCCGTCGGGGTTGGGGGCGGGGGTGCTCATGCACGACCTCCGGGGAAGTGGCGGACGTCGAGGGCGGGCTCGGTGAACCGGTTGGGCCCGCAGGCCAGTTGGTAGACCGGCACCCGGTCCGGTCCCAGGCCCAGCGCGGTGGCGGCACCCTCGGCGTCGTAGCTGCGCAGCGGCCGTGCGAACAGCCCGTGCGCGGCCATCGCGTACGACAGGTGCTGGGCGGTCCAGCCCGCGGCGGCCAGCAGGTCGGCCGCCAGCCGGGGCGCGGGCGCGTCCGACGTACGGCAGGCGGCCGTCACGTCCGCGGTGACCAGCCACACCAGGTTGCACGCGTCGAGTTCGAAGGCGAGGCCGGGCGCGGCGGCGGAGTCCACGAGGAGCGCGCCGCGCGCTGTCCCGAGCTCCCCGACGCGGCGGGCCGTGCCGTCGAAGCCGATCTCGTAGCAGCCGTCCGCCACGTCCTCCACCTCGCGCACCCAGCAGAACAGGCCGAGGCCGGATCGGGCGGGCAGCAGCGTGCCGAGGCCGCGGCCGCTGCTCGCGAGGGTGCTCAGGGCTGCGTGCCACAGCGCGGCGGGTGCCGGGCGGTGAGCGCCGGTGAAACCGGAGACGCCGCGCGGCGCCCGGCCGCTGTTGCGCGCCCAGACCACCTGGTTCCAGGTCGTGGCACCGGATCCGGCGGATGGCGCGATGACCGGCGACGGGGTTCCCCCGGGGTCCGGCGACGGGACCGGCGGCGCCTCCGGATCGGGGGTCATGACGTAGCCGGGCACAGCAGCGCCCGGCAGCGGGGCGGCCCACGCCTCGGCGGCCCCGGACGGCCCCGCGATGCTCAGCGGTCGGCCCAGGGCCCTGCCCAACAGGGCGAGCGAGGCCAGGACATGACCGGTTTCCAGGCCGGTCAGCACGGTGCGCAGCGGTCCGTAGAACGACGGCAGGGCGTCGGGGAGCGCGAACGTCCGGATGTGGTCCCCGCCTTCGCCACCCCCGGGCGCGGGCACGGCGAGGGCGTCGCCCGCCTCGGGCCGCGGGAAGCGGCCGACGCCGTCCTCCTGGGCGACCAGCCGCACCGGGAACTTGGCCCGGGGCGACGGATACGCCCGGTGTTCGGGATACGGGTTGTCGACCTCGAAGCGCACCGGGGCACAGACGGTGGCGGCCACCTCGTACAGGGACACCTCCGAAGCGGGTGCCGCGGCGGGCCAACGGGTCCGCGCCAGCAGGTCCCAGCGCGCGGGCAGGCCGCCACCGGTTGCGTCGGTTGCGTCGGTCGCGTCGGTTACGTCGGTCGCGTCGGTCGCCAGGGCGGCAACGGCCGAGCGCACCCGCTGGCGCTCGGGGCGTGCTTCGGGGTCCACCCGGGTGTCACCGGACGGCACGGCCATCAGGATCGCCTTCAGCGAGGCAGGGCGGGCCGGGCCGGAGCCGGGCTCGGGGGCGGGAGGGGGAGGGGGCGCAACGACCACGGAGGGCAGCCACTTCCTTCGTGCGGAACGGGGACGGGCAGACGGGCTCAGAGGGACTCGGACGGACTCGGACGGCCGGGGACGAAACCGGACCGAACGGGGACCGGCCCCCGGGACCGGACGGGGTACGCAGGACCCCGCCCGGCACGCCGGTCAGGGGAACGGGTGCACGGTGAGCCGTTCCAGGGACAGTTCCTGTTCCCCCGCCGCCGCGAGCAGCCGGGGCAGGCCGAGCACCCGCTGGTGTGCGAAACCGAAGGCCAGGGGGACGCTTCCGGGCACCAGGACCCGTGCGGCGCGCAGCCCGGCGGACCGGTGCTCACGCCCGGTCTGGTCCACGACCAGCACCTCGTCCATGCCCGCGTCGGCGAGCAGCCCCAGCAGCCGCCGCCGGGCCCGGCCGAGCGTGGCGGCCCCGAGCAGCGGGGAACGCGGGAACGCCTCGGCCAACGGCACGGACGGGCCCGTCAGGTACGGCTCGAAGGCACCGGCGGCCTCGGGCACGGAGTACCACTCGATGTGGTGGTCGAGGTCGGTGACGCTCCAGCGGTCCGTACGCAGTCGGCGGGCCCGCTCCGGTGAGGGGGCCACGACGTCCCCGAGGACCAGCGGGGCCAGTTCCGCGACCGCGGCGCGTACCGCCTCGGCCGGATCGGGGTGGGCGGCGGCCGTCGTCAGACTGTACTTGTCCGGCGAGCGGGGGTTGCGGGCCAGCGCCCACACCGCCGGGACCGGAACGTCCCTGGTCAGGACCAGCAGGTCCACCTCGTAGCCGGCGCGGTGCATCGCGGCGCGCAGTTCGACGGTGGTGGGGTCGGTGACCGAACGCCAGTCGATCCGGGGGACGGGCCGTCCCGCCCACCAGGTCAGCAGGAACGCGTCGCGTTCGAGGAGTTCGAGCAGGGCGTGCAGTGCCGCCTCGTCGAGGGTGGCTCCGAGCGCACAGCCGTTGGAGGACTCGTACAGCACCCGTCCCCACTTCTGTCCGGGCCGGGGCTCGGGATGGACGTGGTAGGAGCCGGCCTCCAGCGGCACCCAGCATTCCTCGTCGGTGCCCCAGACGCGGGCGGGGATCCAGCGCAGGACGTCGTCCGGGGAGAACGGATCGACCCGGCAGGAGGGGTGGGCGTACTGCTCCGGCGCGAGGTCGCCGAGCCGGCGCGGGTCCAGGGCGCGCCCGGGCAGCTCCCGGTGGGTGGCGCGGACCGGCCGGGCCGCGCTGACGACGGCCTCCGACCCGGAACGCTCCAGGCGCTCCAGCAGCGCCAGGCGGGAGGCCGCGGCGATGGTGCGGCCACGGCCGTAGCCGGCGGCTTCGGACGCCTTGCCGTGCCGGGCGTGGACGGCCGCGACCAGGGAGGCCGGACTGTCGGGAACCGGCTGGAGGCCGATCACCGGGCCGTAGCGGCTGTCGACGAGCAGGGCGCTGAGGGTCGACACCGACAGGTCCGGCCCCGGCACCTGCCGCAGCGCCCCGTCGAGTGCCGGGTCCGCGTACCGGTCGGCGTCCTCGTCCACGCTGCGGTCCACGTCCACGTCCACATCCGCGTCCACGTCGTCCGGGTCCACGTCCGCGTCGGCATCCGGCCCCGGGAGCCCGTCCGCCCCCCGCCCGGGGACGGCGCCCCCGCAGCCCGGGCAGCCGGTCTGCGGCAGCACCCGGTGCCGGGAGCTGCCGGCCGGCCCGACCACGACCGTCTCTCCCGGTCCCGGCGGCTGCCGGCGGACCAGCCCGCAGGCGGCGGCCAGCGCGGCGGCCGACGCCCGGGCCAGGCCGGGCCCGGCCGAGAGCCGGCGCGGCGGGTTGGTGATGCCGCGCGTCCGCAGGTGGGCGGAGACCTGGCAGAGCGGGCAGCCGACGGCCGCGTCCCGCTGCCACAGCGGTCCGATCTCCACCTCGGCGCCCCACAGGCGCACGGGCAGCAGGGGCAGGCCCAGGCGCTGGGCCTCGGCCATCCGCTGCTGCTCCCAGTCCGCGTCGTGGCCGGCCACCAGCGCCACCAGCGCGCCCTGTTCGTTGACCAGTTCCGCCAGCAGGCCGGCGGCCTGCGGCCATTCGTTCCCGGTCGCGGCGTGCACCGCGAGCCGCCCGGTCACCGGTCACCCCGGACGTCACGGACGTCACCGACGTCACGGACCAGCGTGCCGTGCACCAACGGATGCGCGCCGAGCAGCGGGTCGGGGGCGGCGGGCCGGAACCCGACGCCTTGGCCCAGCAGTTCGGCGGCCAGGTCGTACGGCCGTGCCGATGCGGCCAGCTCCTCGGCGATACGGCAGTCCGGGCCGAGCGCCCCCGCCAGCACGGGGTCGTGCGCGGCGAGCTGTGCGCGGGCCCGGGCGGCGGCCCGTGCCGCCTCCGTCGCGGCCGTGCGGTCCAGGCCCCAAGCAGTGCCGTGCCACGCTGCGGGCCGCCCCGCCGCGCCGCCGTCGCGGTCGCCCTCCGTCTCGACGGGCGGGGTGAGCGCGGCCTCGGCGCACACCAGTCCACCGGGGGCCTCGTGCAGGCGGTACCGCCAGGAGGGACCGGACGGAGCCGTCCGCTCCGCATCGCCCTCCTGCCACGGCACACTGCCGTCCGCCTGCCGGTCGAGGGCGGCGAGCCGCAGTGCCGCGTCCAGCAGGGCCGCGCCTTCGGTGGTACCGGCCCCGCCCTCCGGGTGGGGGCCGCGCAGGAAGGCCCGCAGTGCCTCCTCGTCCGCCTCGCCTCCGGTGGCCCCCCAGCCCGCGGCGGCGCGACCGTCCGCTGTGCCGGGCCCGGGGACCACGCGCGCCAGGCAGGCCGGCAGCTGGGTCCAGTCGGCCGGCGTGTCGGTCCGGTGCAGGCCGATCAGTGCCGCCGCATCGGGGCCGCGGGCCTCGCCGTCGTCGGTGAGGTCGAGCGAACGCCAGCCCAGCGGACGGGAGTCCACCACGTGCACGGTGCGCGACCCGCGGCCGGCCAGCCCGGTGATCTCCTTGAACGCCTGCTCGGCGGCGAGCTGAGCGGCGAGCTCGGTGGCCGCCGCGTCCGGCACCGCAGGCGCACCGGCTGCGGGCGTCCCGGTCGTCAGCCGGGCGCGCAGGGCCGCAAGGGCTGCCGGGACGGCCGCGAGCGCGGACGAGACGACCCACAGGCGACCGCCGGCCGCCTCCACCCGTATGCCCAGCCCCGGTCCGGTGACGGCCGCCACCCCGGAGGGACCCCGGCCGCCCTGCTCCGTCCCGCTGACCACCCGTACGCGCACGCCCCGTGCGACGAGGGCGGCTTCGGCGGTCGCCGCCTGCGGCCACGCGGCCTCGACCGACACCTCGGCCGCCGCCAGTGCGCGCAGCGCGGCTGCGGGGTCGTCGCTGTAGCTCTCCACGTACGCCACCGCGGCCTCGGGGATGCCGGGCGGTGCGTCGTACGCCTCCACCAGCGCTCCCTGGGCCCGCATCTGCGCGACGACCCGCTCGACGAACGGCGCCGCCTTCGGGTTTCCGGCCGCGGCCACCAGGTCGGCCGTCGTACGCGGCTCCTCCAGGGCCCGGATCCAGGCGCAGGCGGGTTCGGCCAGGGGTGCGGGCAGGCGCAGGGTGAAGGCCCCGCGCGGGGTCTGCACGAACACCCCTTCCGGGTAGGCCCCGTACACGGTGCTGGGGCGGAGTTTCACGCGCATGTCAGGAGGGCCTCGCTGTGAGTCGGTCCTGCCAGGTCTCGCCGAGCCGCTCGTCTACGGCGTGGGCCAGGCAGTGGCAGTACAGGTATCGGTTGATCGGGGTGACGCCGAGCCATTGCAGGGCCTCGTAGAGCCAGTTCACGAGCACCCGGTATGCCTGGAAGGCGGGCGGTGTGCGCTCGCCGAAGCCGAGTTCGGCGAGCCGGCGGTGGAAGGCGCTCGGCGCTCCGCCGGCGTCGGGACCACGCGAGTCCGGGCCGCCCGCGCCGGGGCCACCGGTGTCCGGGCCACCGGTGTCCGGACCACCCGCGTCGGGGCCACCCGCGTCCGGGCCCGCCCCGGCACGGCCGGTCCAGCCGGAGCCGGCCGGGCCTCCGAGCACGTCCTCCAACTCCCCGTGCAGCCGCGGGTCGCGCAGCTCGGCGAGCGCGGTGGCGCAGGCGGCGTACCCGGGCAGCTCCTCGGGCCGGTGCAGGGCGAGGTCGACCAGCCGGCCGGTCTGCGGCGCGTACCGTTCGGCCGCGGCGGCGAAACGGGCCCGCAGCTCTTCGCCCTCGGGCCGGGAGGCGAGGAACGCCTCGGCGTGCGAGCGGAACGACAGGGATCCGAACCGCGCGCCCCCGGGGTAAGCAGCCGCCAGGGCCGCCATCCAGCGCAGCGCGGTGCCGGGGGCCCCGGCCCGCGCGGCCGCCGGGTCTGCGGGCAGCAGGCCGGCCAGCTCACGGGCGAGTGCGGTCAGGAACCGGTGCCGCACGGCCTCCACCGGGCCGGGAACCGCGGTGTCGGTGGACACCGGCACCGACCCGTGCGGGTGGGGCAGCCCGTGGCGGACCGCCACTCCCTCGGCCCGGGCGAGTGCGCCCGCCCGGCGCGCGTACTCCTCGGGCGTCCAGGCGGAGCCGTGCCCGGCAGCGGCGGCGAGCCGTCGGCGGGCCCGTTCCAGGACGTCGGCGGCGGGGGCCGCGTAGCCCAGGTGCAGGGCCAGGTGGGGGCCGCCGTCCCAGTGCCGGGTCGGGAAGCACACGTCCAGGGCCGGGTCGGCGGCGAGACCGGCGATCAGGGGCAGCGCCCCCTCGGTGAGCAGCGGCAGCGTGTCGGGACGGTAGTCGTGGACGCGCAGGGTCGTCAGCACGCGGAGCCCTCCTCGTGGCCGGCAGGGGTACCGGGACCGGCGCTACGACCGGACCCGGACCCGGACTCGGACCCGGAGGAGGCGGCAGCGGAAGCGGTGGCGGAGGCGGCGTCGGCGCGGGTCGACTCCGCCTCGGCCAGGTCGAACTCGTAGACCGCCTCGCGCACGTGGTGGCCGGCCGCCGGGCCGGGCAGGCATTCCTCCAGGTACGGATGGGTGAAGTCGGCGGCGTCCTTGGCGAAGGAGGCCAGGCCCAGCACACCGGCCGTGTCCACGTAGCGGGGCTTGGGCTGGGAGACGGGGCGGGAGGTGACGTCGGGCACGAGCGCCTCGCCGCGCTCCCACTCCGGCAGCTGCTTGACGAAGAACCGTGCGGGTACGCCGTGTTCGGCCCGCAGCCGTACCAGCCGGTGCAGGTCGTCGACCGATCCCCGGCAGGTCCCGGTCAGGACCTCGGCGTCCGGCAGGTACCAGCGGCGACGCTGGAGCACCAGGTTGCCGTGGCGGAGCCGGGGTACGGCGATCACGCCCGCGCCGGGGCGGGCGCGCTCGCGGAAGACGTGGTCGTAGGCGCACGCGATCACACCGCCTCCCTGGAGCCACAGGGCGATCCGGCTGGGCGCGGGCATCAGGTCCCAGCGGGTGGAGCCGACGGTGATCGGGCGCAGGCCGCGCGGGGTCCGCAAGCGCAGCCGGCCGGCCGGACCCTCGTCGACGAGGACGGTGCCCGCCCAGTCGCGGGCGGTCATCTCCCGGTCGAGGAGCGGGGGGTGGCAGCCGGTGTTGAACCCGTGCGCGGCCCGGTCCTCGGCGACCGCGGGGCCCAGGACGCGGCGCAGCCGGGCGCGGAGGCCGGCGGTGGCGGCACCGCCGGCGGCGGAATCCGCCTCCAGGAACCGGGACGAAGTGGCGCCGTAGCCCCCGAACCATCCGTTGGCGGCCCACCGGCCGTCCGCGTACTGGGCCATCAGGGCGTACGAGGAGCCGTCCGCGTGGAGCTGTTCGGGCAGGGCGGCGGCCCAGGCCGCCAGGTGCTCGTCCTCGATGACGGCATCGACGCCATCCCCCGCCGCGAGGGCCGCCTCGAACAGGTCGGCCAGGTCTGCCAGCACCCGCCGCCGGAAGGTCCACAGGCCGACCATCGCCGCCCGGCTGTCCGGGTCGAGCGGTGCGCCGGTGTCACCGGCGGCCGCCGAGGTGGCGAGGCGGGCGGCGTCGGCGGCGAGGTTCTCGGCCTCGGCCACCAGCCGGACCGTCCCGCCGCGGGCACGGACCGCGGCCCGGAGGCCGATGCGCAGGTCGGCCTTGAGGTCGAAGGCGCCGAGGACCGGCAGCAGGGCCGCCGCGGCGGCGGCCGGGGACGCCTCGGATCCGGGCAGGGGCGGCAGGACGGCAACGGCGTCCTCGTACAGCTGCGGCGCCAGCGCGTCGGCGTGCGGCAGCCGGGACGCCGCCGCGCGGAACCGGGCGTGCAGGGCGGGCCGGGCGGCGACCGTGTCGGCGGCCAGGAGGGCGGTCGCCCCGGCCAGTTCGGCGACGACGGCCCGCAGACCGCCGTGCCCTGCGCCGTCCACGAGGGCGAGGGCGCCGGGCTCCACCTCGGCCCCGGTCTCACCCACCATGACCTCGGGCAGGGCGTCGTGACACGCCGTCAGGAAGTTCGGGTCCTGGTCGTCCACGGGCAGCGCGGAACCGAGCAGCCCGGCCCGGAGCGCCGCGCGCATGACCTGTTCGGCCCGGGAGGCCGGGCAGTCGAGGGCCTCGGCGAGCCGCCCGGCCACGTCCTCCCACGCGTGGACGCCGAACCGGGCGACGGCGGTGAGTTCGGTCAGTTCCGGGGCTCGGCGCAGGGTCACCTTGCGCGGGCGGGGATGGGCCGGGGTGATGGCCATGAACGCCAGCTCGCCGGGCGCGGCCGGCAGCAGCGGAGCCAGGCGCACGGGAAGTCCGGGCCGCGGTGCGGGTTCCAGGGCGGACAGCAGGGCGCCGCGCTGGACCTCCACCGTGCGCAGCGCGACGGTGGGCGGTGCGGTCGCCCAGCGGGCGGCGGCGGGCGCCCCGGGACCGGCCGCCGGTCCGTCCTGCGCGGCCGAGAGGGCGACGGCGGTGAACCGGGAGCGCGGGCTGGTCCGGGTCATGGCCCGCAGCGCGTAGGCGGTGATGCGGGGTTCGGACTTGCGGTCCGCCCGCGTGGCCTCGCCGCCGGAGTCGGCGTACCGCCGGACGGCGGCGCCCAGATGGGGGCTGATCAGCTCGACGGAGGAGGCGAGCTCCTCCTCGGCGCAGAGCAGGCTCAGTGCATGGCGCTCGTGGGCGGCAGCGGCCGCCCGGTCGTGCGCGACCTGCTCCAGCAGCGTGCGGTAGGCGTCGGCGGCCGCCTGCCAGTCCGCGACGGCCGGGACGGTCGCGGCGTCACCGCCGGGGGCCGCAGCGGGGAGCGGGGTGAGGGGCTTTTCGCGGATCCTGCGGCGCACGCGCAGGTGCCAGGCGGGGGCGCCGGCCGAGCCGGCCGACTCTGCGAGGGCACCGTCGGCGAGGCGTGCCGTCACCAGGGCGCGGTCGGCAGCCGCGGCGAGGCGGTCCCACGCGGCGGCGGTCTGTGGCCGTACGAGCGGGGCGTACGGCAGGAGGTTGACCCGTGTGGCGGCCGTGTCGGCCACGACGAATCGCCGCATGGCAGGCGGTGCCCTTCTGGCTTGCCCGGCCTACCGGTTGTGAGGTCCGGCCGGGAGTGGTTCCTGTCGGCTGGCGCGCCGGGGGCCGCGAGCGGCCCCCGGCGGCGAATCAGCTGCTGCTGCTGCAGCAGGAGCAGCTGGCCCGGCAGCACGAGGCTCCGTTGGAGGCCCCCATCACCGGCAGGCCGGTGGTGTCGGGCACATCCTCGACGGCGATCTCCTCGAGGGAGAACTCATCGAAGTCGATCTCCAGAGCGTCCATGACGCCTCCTTGGATTCGTTGGCCACGACCGGGTACGTCAATGGTTTTCGACGACAGGCCGGTGACCGGTTACTTGTGGGTAGATCCCCGACGCTACGATCCGCCGATCTTGAAGACCAGAAGGCGTATCAGACATTCCGCTTCTATCCGGCAATGCCCGAGATCCCCTGGTCTTCCGGGGATCCGTAGCCTCGGCCCGGAGGAAACAAGGCGCCTGGGGGTGGCTGAAATTCGCCTAAAGCTTCTGGAATGATGCGTGTCGTTTCAGTCACCCGCAGGGCCCGATCGCCGTATCGAAAATGGCCTGACCTGTGAATATGTCAACTTCCCCGCCGGGTGACCCGTACCGATCCGGCCGGGGTGCCGCTCGGGGGCGATCCGGAATCGGGGATTCGGTGGGGTGGCAGACTGGCGGGCGGTCCGGCCGAAGGAGTCGCAGTGTCCGTGTTCAGCAGCATCCGCCAGGCGGTTCGTCGTAGTTATCGGCGGGCCGTGGACCTCAGTCATCCGGCGCGGTCGCCGCTGGGGAGTGCGGTGGTGAACTGCGTCGTGTACCTGGAGGGTGTGCGGCAGGAGGGCTGTGCGGAGGTCGAGGAGGCCCTGCGGCGGGTCCGCAAGGCGGGGGACGGGTTCGTCTGGATCGGGCTGCACGAGCCGGAGCAGGAGGAGTTCGCCGGTCTCGCGGAGCTGTTCGAGCTGCATCCGCTGGCGATCGAGGACGCCGTTCACGCGCACCAGCGGCCGAAGGTGGAGCGGTACGACGGCACGCTGTTCGCGGTGTTCAAGACGGTGCGGTACGTGGAGCACGCCGAGCTGACCGCGACCAGCGAAGTGGTGGACACCGGTGAGCTCATGGCTTTCATCGGGGCCGATTTCGTCATCACCATCCGGCACGGCGGCCACGGTTCGCTCGGGCCGCTCAGGGAGGCGCTGGAGGCTTCGCCGGAGCAGCTGGCCAAGGGGCCGGCCGCGGTCCTGCACGCCATAGCGGACCATGTGGTGGATGACTACCTGGCGGTCACCGACGCCGTGCAGCACGACCTCGACGCGGTGGAGAGCGCGGTCTTCAGCGAGAGCGGCGGTCGTGGCGACGCGGGCCGGATCTACCAGCTCAAGCGCGAACTGCTGGAGCTCAAGCGGGCCGTGGCACCGCTGGAACGACCGCTGCAGCAGCTCGCCACCCAGGCCATGCCCGCCGTCGAGCTCGACTTCCGCGCGTACTTCCGGGACGTGGCCGATCACCTGAGCCGGGTCATCGAGCAGATCACCTCCTACGACGCGCTGCTCGACTCGGTCCTCCAGGCGCACCTCGCCCAGGTGACCGTCGCCCAGAACGAGGACATGCGGAAGATCACTGCCTGGGCCGCGATCGTCGCCGTCCCGACCATGGTGTGCGGGGTCTACGGCATGAACTTCGAGCACATGCCGGAACTGCGGTGGACGTACGGGTATCCGACGGTCCTGGGCGTGATCGCCGTCGCCTGTTTCGTCATCCACCGCAGCTTCCGCCGCAACGGCTGGCTCTGAGGGCGGAGTCATCGGGTGATGAGCCCCCGCACCCCCGGGCCGGTCGGTCAGTGGGTGTCGCCGTGGCCGTCGCCGCCGTGGTCGGAGCCGGCGCCGGAGCCGGCGCCGGAGTCGTCCGTGGTGGGGCCGGTGGCCGTGGGCGTGGTGGGCCCGCCGGTGGTGGGGAGGGTGAAGGCGGCCGTGCGGACGGTGCCCTGGTGCTTGAAGTCGAGGAAGAGGCGGTAGGTGCCGGCAGTGGGGGCCGTGGCGGAGAAGGAGACGGCGGGGCCGGGGGCGGTGGCCGGGTCGCCGGGGGTGCCTTCCGGGTGGACGTGGAGGTAGGCGAGGTCTCCGGCGCGGAGCGCCACCAGGTGGCCGTACGAGCCGAGGTAGGGCTCCAGGTCGGTGACCGGGCGGCCGTCCTTGGCCACGCTGAGGGTCAGCTTGCCGGCGCGGCCCGGGGTGAGGCCGCCGTTGAGGGTGACCGTGTAACCGTCCTCGGTCCGGGCCGTGGCGTCGGGTGCGGGCAGGTCGCGGGGCTCGTAGGGGCCGGCGACGGCCAGGTCGGCGCCGAGGGTGAGGGAGGGGGCGCCCTCGCCGGCCGGGGTGAAGTCGGCGAAGACGCGGTGGTCGCCGGCCGTGGGCAGGTCGAGCGGGGTGCTCCAGGTGCCGTCCGCCGCGCGGGTGGGGTGCAGGTGGCGGAAGGTGTTCAGGTCGCGTGAGGCCACGATCAGGTGCAGTTCCCTGTCGTGCGACGTGCGGTATCCGGTGACCGGCCGGCCCGCCCCGTCCTTGATCGTGAAGCGCAGGGATTCCTGCCGTCCGGCGGTCAGGCGCGGGGTCTGGAGGGCGAGGGCGTAGCCGTCCTGCGAGACCTGGAGGCCGCCGGGGGGAGGCGGGGTGCGGGTGCCTTGCGCCGTGCCTTCCCCTGGGCTTCCCGCCGTGCCTCCCGTGCGGGCGGCGGCGTGGTGTGCGGCGGGGGCGGTGCGGTCCGTGAGGGGGCCGGCAGCCGACCCGAGGGCGAAGGCGCCGGTGAAGGCCACCGCGAGGGCCGCGCCGTAGAGGCTGATCCTGGCCGCCGTGTTCATGGTCGTCTCCCTGTCTCTGGTGTCGTCGTGCGTGCTCACAATACCCCTGGGGGGTACCCAGTCAAGGGGTGGGAGGGGGTTGCGGTTGATACGGGGTGGGGGTATACATAAACCAACCCGCCGGATACCCCCGAGGGGTACCGGGTGAAGCTGGTCCGCCGGCCCCGAACCGAGACTCAGGAGAACGCCATGTCCTCGTCCTGCTGCTCCCCGAACAACACCTGCTCCACCACCGCCGCCGAGTCGCAGACGGCCGTCGCCGTGGAGGGTTTCCGTACCGTCTACGCGGTCGCCGGCATGACCTGCGGACACTGCAGGACCACGCTCACCCGGGAGATCGGCGCGGTGGAGGGCGTCACCCGGGTCGAGGTGGACCTGGGCGCCGGTCAGGTCACCGTGATCAGTGACGGTCCGCTCGACGACTCCGTGATCGCCGGTGTCGTCGACGAAGCCGGCTACGAGGTCACCGGCCGCGTCGCCGTCTGATCCCCCTGTCGGATCCCTTGGCCCGAGCTACCCGAGCTACCCGAGCCACCCGAGCCACCCGAGCCACCCGAGCCACCTGAGCCGCCGGGGCCCTGCCGGGCCCCGGCCGGGTACCCCCGAACCATCCCGCACGAGGAGTTGCACATGACCGTCGCCACCACCACCGGCGCCGCCGAGGTCGAGCTCGCCATCGGCGGCATGACCTGCGCCTCGTGCGCGGCCCGGATCGAGAAGAAGCTCAACCGCATGGAGGGCGTGACCGCCACGGTCAACTACGCCACCGAGAAGGCCAAGGTCAGCTTCGCGGAGGGGGTCAGCGTCGCCGATCTGATCGGGACGGTGGAGGCCACCGGATACACCGCCCGTGAACCTCAACCGCCCCGCGAGACGGGTGGTCCTGCCGGGTCCGAAGCCGCGGCGGAGGCGGCGGAGGAGGAAGAGCTGCGGCCGCTGCGCCAGCGGCTGGTCACCGCCGTGCTGCTCGCCGTACCGGTGATCGCGATGGCGATGGTCCCGGCCCTGCAGATCGAGTACTGGCAGTGGCTGTCGCTGACACTGGCCGCGCCCGTGGTCACGTACGCCGCCTGGCCCTTCCACAAGGCCGCGTTCACCAACGCCCGGCACGGCGCCGCCACCATGGACACGCTCATCTCGGTGGGTACGTCGGCCGCCTTCCTGTGGTCGCTGTGGGCGCTGTTCTTCGGTACCGCCGGTACGCCCGGCATGACCCACCCCTTCGAGCTCACCATCGCCCGCAGCGACGGCGCGGGCAACATCTACCTGGAGGCGGCGGCCGGAGTGACCGCCTTCATCCTGGCCGGCCGCTACTTCGAGGCCCGTTCCAAGCGGAAGGCCGGGGCCGCGCTCAAGGCGCTGCTGGAGCTCGGCGCGAAGGACGTCGCCGTGCTGCGCGGAGGCCGCGAGGAGCGCATACCCGTCACCGAACTGCGGGTGGGGGACCGGTTCGTGGTCCGGCCGGGCGAGAAGATCGCCACGGACGGCGTGGTCGCCGAGGGCGCGTCCGCGGTGGACGCCTCCATGCTGACCGGTGAGTCCGTCCCCGTGGAGGTCGGGCCCGGCGACGGTGTCACCGGAGCCACCCTGAACGCCGGCGGCCGGCTGGTCGTCGAGGCCACCCGGGTCGGCGCGGACACCCAGCTCGCCCGGATGGCCAAGCTGGTGGAGGACGCGCAGAACGGCAAGGCCGCAGCCCAGCGGCTCGCCGACCGGATCTCCGCCGTGTTCGTCCCGGTCGTCATCGCGCTCGCGCTCGGCACCCTCGGGTTCTGGCTCGGCAACGGCGCGGGCTGGACCGCCGCGTTCACCGCCGCCGTCGCCGTACTGATCATCGCCTGCCCCTGCGCCCTCGGACTGGCCACCCCGACCGCGCTGATGGTCGGCACCGGCCGGGGCGCCCAGCTCGGCATCCTCATCAAGGGGCCCGAGGTGCTGGAGACCACCCGTCGCGTCGACACCATCGTCCTGGACAAGACCGGCACCGTCACCACCGGCAGGATGACCCTCCTGGCCGTCCACACCGCCGCCGGCACCGACGAGCAGGAGGTGTTGCGGCTGGCCGGAGCCCTGGAGCACGCCTCCGAACACCCCATCGCCCGGGCCGTCGCCGCCGGTGCCGCCGAACGCGTCGGTGAACTGCCCGCCCCGGAGGACTTCGCGAACGTCGCCGGGCTCGGCGTCCAGGGAATCGTCGAGGGGCACGCCGTCCTGGCCGGCCGCGAGAAGCTGCTGGCAGAGTGGGCCATCGAACTGCCCGCGGAGCTGGCGGAGACCAAGCGCCGGGCCGAGGCGGCCGGCCGGACCGCGATCGCCGTGGCCTGGGACGGTGAGGCCCGTGCGGTCCTGGAGGTCGCCGACGCGGTCAAGGACACCAGCGCCGAGGCGATCGCCCGCCTGAAGGGGCTGGGCCTCACCCCGATCCTGCTGACCGGCGACAACAAGGCCGTGGCCGAAGCGGTCGCCGCCGAGGTCGGCATCGAGCAGGTCATCGCCGAGGTGATGCCCGAGGACAAGGTCGACGTCGTCAAGCGGCTCCAGGCCGAGGGCCGGTCGGTCGCCATGGTCGGTGACGGGGTCAACGACGCCGCCGCGCTCGCCCAGGCGGACCTCGGGCTGGCCATGGGCACCGGCACCGACGCGGCGATCGAAGCCGGCGACCTGACCCTGGTCCGCGGCGACCTGCGGGCGGCCGCCGACGCGATCCGGCTGTCCCGGAGGACCCTGGGCACCATCAAGTCCAACCTCTTCTGGGCCTTCGGCTACAACGTGGCCGCGCTGCCGCTGGCCGCTGCCGGACTGCTCAACCCGATGATCGCCGGAGCGGCCATGGCCTTCTCCTCGGTCTTCGTCGTCGGCAACTCCCTGCGACTGCGCTCCTTCCGGCCGGCCGGCTCCTGAAGTCCCGCCCGGCACCCGCAGGCAAGCTCCACCAGGCACCCCCGCACCGGACTCCGGGCGGGGGTGCCCTGCCGTGCACGGCAGGTGGGGACATCGTGGAGACCTGCGCCCCGGCTTTGGCTTGCCGCGCGCCGTCCCATAGGTTGGACGGCCGAAGCGGAACGGGGGCTTTGAAATGGGACTGGTCGAGGAAATCGCCCGGATGCGCGCGGGGGAAGGCGAACCGGCGAGCCTGGTCGGTGAATTCCGGCGGACGGCGCTGCTGGTGCCGGTCGTCGACGGCGGGCTGATGTCCGGCTTCCAGGGCGGGGTCCGCTGGATCCACGCGTTCACGGACGAGGAGGCGCTGGCCCGGTTCGCCGTGGCACGCGGCATGGACGCGACGCGCGAGCTGGAGTACCTGGCCGTACTGGGTGCGCGGCTGGTGGACGGGATCGTGCCGGGCCTGGACGGGCCGACCGGGGTCGCGCTGAACGTCGCGGACCAGGACGGGGCCATGCTGTTCCCGCCGGTGAGCGGGATCGTGCCCGACGCGGTCGCGGTGGACGTACGGGCGGATCCGGTGCGGGCGGAGCCGGCGCAGACCGAGGGGGTGGCCCGGGCATGAGCGGGAACGAGGACCTCGGGCTCGACCCGGCCGCGGTGAAGAACATCCGGGACGGGCTGCGCGGCGCGGTCGCGGAGCTGCGCGAGGTCGGCACGGCCGGCGGCGCCTCCATGGGCGCCGGCTTCGAGTCGATGTCGATGACCGGGATGGAGGCCGGGCACCCGGGCGTGGCCGACCTGTTCGAGGACTTCTGCGAGAAGTGGGAGTGGGGCGTACGGGCGCTGGTCCAGGACGCGAGCACCCTCTGCTCGAACCTCGGGATCGCGGCCGGCACCGTCTGGGAGGAGGACCAGTACATCCAGGGCGCCTTCAAGGTCGGCGTGAACTCCCTCTACGGCAATCCGCACGCCTCGGAGGACGAGATCGAGCAGAAGTCCTGGGACGACATCACGCGCCCGCCGTGGGAGGTCTACAAGCCGGACTACAGCGCGGAGTCCTTCGAGAAGATGCAGAAGGACGTCAAGGACAACTGGTCCCAGACGGGCGAGACGCTGAAGACCACGGGGAAGATCGGTTCGCTGAACGACCTGCTCGAACAGGCCAAGGGCGGCAGTGGCAGTGGCAGTGGCAGCGGCAGTGGCAGCGGCAGTGGCAGCGGCAGGGGTAACGGGGGCGAGGGCTGATGGGCTGGCGGGACTGGACCCCGGACTTCATCGAGGACGCCGGTGAGGACGCCGTCGAGGGCATGGGCGACGGCATCGAGTGGCTCGGCGACAAGAGCGCCGACCTCGCCGAGGACGTCGGCTGGGACGACGGCGCGGACTGGATCCGGGAGAAGAGCCGCTCGCTGGCGAACACCATGGGCGCGGAAGTCGCCGAGATGGAGCTCGACCAGACCGAGGACCCCAAGAAGATCATCTACGGCAGCGTGTCGAAGATCCGGGAGAACGCCAAGCACCTGGCCGACTTCCGTACGAACTTCGACAAGGTCGGCAACGGCGTCAAGGGCCTGGACTCCGATGCCATCAAGGGCGTGACCGCCGACTCGTACGCCGGCGAGGTGGCCAAGCAGCCCCCGAAGTGGTTCAAGGCAGCCGACGCCTTCGAGAAGGCCGAAGGAGCCCTGACCCGTTTCGCCGAGACCGTCGAATGGGCCCAGAACGAGGCCCGCGACGCCATCGAGGCGTACAGGAAGGCGAAGCAGGCCTCCGAGGACGCCCGCACCGCCTACAACACGAAGGTCGACGAGTACAACGACGCGGTCAAGGCGAAGAAGGACGACCTTCCGCCCCGCCCCTCGGGCTTCAAGGATCCGGGCGAGGCCGGCATCAAGGCCGCCTACGACAAGGTGATCAACGCCCGCAAGCAGCGCAACGAGGCCGCGGAGACGGCCAGGACGGCGCTGACCGCGGCCCGCGACGCGGCCCCGCCCAAGCCCTCGTACGCCGAACAGCTCGACGACGGCCTGCAGGGCCTGCAGATCGACGCCAACCACCTCACCGGCGGCGTCATCAAGGGCACGGCCGGCCTGATCGACTTCGCGCGGTCGGTCAACCCCACCGACCCGTACAACCTCACCCACCCCGCCGAGTACCTCACCAACCTCAACAACACCGTCACCGGCCTCGTGGTCGCCGCCAACGACCCCGTCGGCACCGCCAAGACCATGCTCGACGAGTTCATGAAGGACCCCTCCGAGGGCATCGGCAAACTCATCCCCGAGCTCGTCGGAACCAAGGGCCTGGGCGCGGCCAAGAAGGCCGCGAACATCGCGAAGCACGCCGACGACCTGAAGGTGCCCGGGCGCAAGGGGCCCGGGCGCAAGCAGACGGACGGGGACGGTCCGGACGGGCCCGCGCGGTGCGGTACCGACAAGGTCTGTGACGGTGACCCCGTGGACGTGGCCACGGGCCGGATGCTGCTCCCGCAGACCGACCTGGCCCTGCCCGGCTCACTGCCACTGGTCTTCGAGAGGACCTTCGAGTCCTCGTACCGGACGGGCCGGTGGTTCGGTCCGACCTGGGCGAGCACCATAGACCAGCGGCTGGAGGCCGACCCGGAAGGCATCGTCTTCATCCGTCAGGACGGCGGCATCCAGCTCTACCCGCACCCGGCCCCCGGCCTCCCGGTCCTGCCGACGCACGGGCGCCGCTGGCCGTTGGAGCGGTACCCGGACGGTCGCTACACCGTCACGGACCCGGACGCCGGGGTGGTCCGGCGCTTCGGGCCCGTCGGGGGCGCCGAGCCGGCGGACGTGGCCGCACCCGCGGACGGCGACGGCGTGGCCGTGCTCCAGGAGATCACCGACCGCAACGGTGCCGCCCTGGCATTCGAACACGACGCGGACGGCGTCCCGCTGGGGATCACCCACAGCGGCGGATACCGGGTCCGCTTCGAGACCGCCGACGGCCGCATCACCGGACTGGCCCTGGCCGACGGCCCGCACGTGCTCACGTACTCCTACACCGGAGGGAACCTCACCGAGGTCGTGAACTCCTCCGGGAAGCCGCTCCGCTTCGGCTGTGACGGCCGGGGCCGGGTCACCTCCTGGACCGACACCAACGGCCACCGCTTCGACTACGTCTACGACGACGCCGACCGCTGCGTCTCCCAGGCGGGCACCAACGGTCGCATGAGCACCACCTTCGTCTACGAGGACGGTGCCACCACCGTCACCGATGCCTGCGGGCGCCGCCGCCGGTACGAGGTCAACGCGCGGTACCAGGTCGTGGCGGACATCGACGCGCAGGGCGCCGCCGTCCGCTACACCCACGACCGGTACAACCAGCTGCTCACCCACACCGATCCGCTCGGCCACGTCACCACCTGCCGGTACGACGAGCACGGCCGGCTGGTCGGCATCACCCGCCCCGACGGGCGGTCGACCACGGCCGAGTACGACGCGCTGGGCCTGCCGACCCGGGTGGTCCGCCCCGACGGCACCGTGCTGCGGCAGACCTTCGACGAACGGGGCAACCGCCTCTCCGAGACCGCGCCCTCCGGGGCGCGCACGCACTTCGCCTACGACGGGCGCGGGCACCTGAGCTCGGTCACGGACGCCCTCGGCCGGACGACCACGTACCGCTGTGACGCCGTCGGCCGGCCCGTGGAGATCGCCGATCCGCTGGGGGCCGTCACCCGTTACGCCTACGACTCCTTCGGGCGGCCCGTCACGGTGACCGGCCCGCTCGGCGGGACCACCCGCCTGGAGTGGACGCCCGAAGGCAGACTGGCCCGGCGGACCGACCCGGACGGCGCCGAATCCGCGTGGAGCTACGACGGCGAGGGCAACCTGCTCGTCCACCGTGACCCGGCCGGTGCGACCACGACCTACGAGTACGGCGACTTCGACCTGCTGATCGCCCGCACGGACCCGGACGGCGCCCGCCACCGGTTCAGCCACTACCCGGACCTCCGGCTCAGGGAAGTCACCAACCCACAGGGCCTCACCTGGTCCTACACCTACGACCACGCCGGCCGGATGATCTCCGAGACGGACTTCGACGGGCGTACGCTGACCCGCACCTACGACGCGGCGGGTCGCCTGGAGAGCCGGTCCAACGCCCTGGGCCAGACCGTCCGGTTCGAGCGCAACGCCCTGGGGCAGGTCGTCCGCAAGGACGCTGCGGGGCGGGCCACCACGTACGAGTACGACGTCAGCGACGAGCTCACCCGGGCGGTCGGGCCGGACGCGACCCTGACCTGGCTGCGGGACCGCGACGGGCAGCTCCGGTCGGAGACGGTGAACGGGCGCGAGCTGCGCTTCGAGCACGACGTGCTGGGCCGCAGGACCCGCCGCACCACCCCCGGCGGGGCCGTCAGCTCCTGGGAGTACGACGCGGCCGGGAACCGTACCCGGCTGACCGCCTCCGGCCGCGAGCTGCGCTTCGAGCACGACGCCGCAGGACGCGAAACCGTTCGCAGCCTCGGCGGGCCGGTGACGTTCGGCAGCAGCCGGGACCTCATGGGCCGGCTGACCGGACAGTCCGTCACGGCCGGTGGGCGGACCATCAGGCGGCGCGACTACCGTTACGACGCCGCCGGGAGCCTCACCGGAATCGAGGGGACGGGCGGGGCGCCCTCCCGCGGTTTCCGGCTGGACCCGGCCGGTCGCGTCACGGACGTGGACGGGAACGGGTGGACCGAGCGGTACGCGTACGACACCGCCGGCAACCTGGCCTCGGCCCGCCACCCGGCACTGCACGCGGACACGGCGGCCACCGGGGCGCACCACACGTACGAGGGCAACCGCGTCGTCGGCGCGGGCACCCTCCGCCACGAACACGACGGGCAGGGCCGGGTCGTACGGCGGACCCGGAAGAGGCCGTCCCGCAAAGCGGACAGCTGGCGCTACACGTGGGACGCGGAGGACCGGCTGACCGAGGTGGTCACCCCCGACGGGACGACGTGGCGGTACACGTACGATCCGCTGGGCCGCAGGCTGTCGAAGCAGCGGTCGGCCGGCGACGGGGCCGTGGCCGAGGAGACGCTGTTCACGTGGGACGGCCACACGCTGTGCGAGCAGTCCACCCGGACACCGGAACGGCCGCACGAGGTGGTCCTGACCTGGGACCACCGGGGACTGCATCCACTCGCCCAGACCGAGCGGGTCCTCGACGCCTCCCGCGAAGAGGTGGACAGCCGCTTCTTCGGCATCGTCACCGACATCGTCGGCACCCCGACGGAACTGGTCGACGAGGCCGGCGGCATCGCCTGGCAGTCCCGTTCCACGCTGTGGGGCACCACCGGCTGGAACAGCGACGCCACCGCCTACACCCCCTTGCGCTTCCCGGGGCAGTACTTCGACCCCGAGACCGGCCTCCACTACAACCTCCACCGGTACTACGACCCGGAGACCGCCCGGTACCTGAGCGTGGACCCGCTCGGTCTCGATCCGGCGCCCAACCCCAGGGCGTACGTGGACAACCCGCACCTGTGGGCCGACCCGCTCGGCCTCAAGCCGTGCAAGGTCAAGGTCTCGCCGGTGGCGTCCGACTGGGCGACCAAGGGGGCGCACCTCCACGTCGGTGCCGACGAGGTGAGGATCAGCGTCAACAAGGACGGCGAGCTGGTGGGCGAGCCCATCCGGCTGAAGGCGACGGGCTGGGCGTCCGACAAGAGTGTCAGAACGGCGGTCGAGGCGGTGGAGAACGACCCCAAGCTGCGGGCGGACCTGCTGGCCAAGGCGAAGTCGGCCAAGGAACACATGGAGGACCACAACTGGGGCAACACGCAGAACCGGAAGGACGAAATGCAGGCCCTCATCGACAAACTGGAGAACTGGCCGTGACCGGAGCCGAGTTCATTGCGAAGCTGCTCGCCGACGGCAGCCCGTTGGGCCTGCGGGCCGGGGACGGACCGGAGGCCGCCGAGCGGGCGGTGCCCGTGGGGTTCCTCGACGTCGAGGAGGTCCCGGGCGCATCCCTGCGCCGGGACCACGGGCTGCTGGAGCTGTCCTTCTCGGGCGGCGGCGAGACCGCCGGCTGGACCCTGAGCAGCGGCGTGCTCGAGCTGCACCGGCTGCCCTTGGACCCCGGGCCCGGCACCGAGTGGCGGGAGGCGACCGGCGTGGATTTCGCGCCGTACACGGCCTGGTCCGAGGTCGAGGCGGCACTCGCCGCCGTTCCGGGTCACCCGGAGCCCGTCCTCGAACTCATCCACCAGGGGGGCTACCTGGAGTACCGCAATCCCGCGTCGGGAGTCTCGGTGCTGGTCGTCGACGATCCGGACGAGGAGCGCGACGAATGGCCGGGGAACGGCGACGTGTGGAGCGTCGGTTTCGGAGGAACGGGGAAGTGGTGACCGGCAAAATCCGGTGAGCGGTGGCCGGGAGCCGTGGCATCGTGGCCCGGGAACGGGAGAGGAGCCGATATGACGGCGGAGACGGCGGAGGCGGGGCGGGGGCACACCCATGAGGTGCGCGCCCTCCACACGGACGAGACGATCACCGTGTACCAGGCGTACTCCGCGCGGATCGCCGGACCGGCCCTGGCCGCGGGTACCTTCGTGCCGCCCTTCAAGCGGGAGCGCATGACCTGGATCAAGCCCTCCTTCCTGTGGATGATGTACCGCTGCGGCTGGGGTGCCAAGCCCGACCAGGAGCGGGTACTGGCCGTCGACATCACCCGGGAGGGCTTCGAGTGGGCGCTGGCCCACGCCTCCCTCAGCCACTACGACCGGGACCGCTTCGCGAGCGAGGCCGAGTGGCGCGAGCAGCTGAAGGCGAGCCCGGTCCGCGTGCAGTGGGACCCGGAACGCGACCTCCACCTGAACCCGCTGCCGCACCGGGCGATCCAGATCGGCCTCTCCGGCTCCGCGGTGGACCGCTACACCGACGAGTGGATCACCGGCATCCGCGATGTGACCGCCCTCGCCCACGAGGTCCGTGCGGCCGTCCGGGCCGGCGACCTCGACACGGCGGGCGAGCTGCTCCCCGCCGAGCGCCCGTACCCGCTCCCGGCGGACCTCGTCACCCGCATCGGCCGCCGCTGACCGCACCTGACCGTGGGACCGCCCGTGAGCGGCGCCGACCGGCGCTGACCGGCGCTGACCGGCGGGGACGCGGGGGAGCATCAGCTCCGGCCGACCGGGAGGCCCGTCGGTTCCTTGATGCGCTTCATGATGATCTGGGAGTTGACCTCGGTGACCCCCGAGAGGGCGGTGAGCTGCTCGATCCAGAGGCGTTCGTACGCCCGGAGGTCGGCGACCGCGATCCGGAGGAGGCAGCCGGGGCTGCCGAAGAGGCGGTACGCCTCGATCACGTCCGGGATGTCCTGGAGGGCGGCCTCGAACGCCTCGACCGCCGCGCGGTCCCGCCGGACCTCCACCGACACCAGCACCTCGAAGCCGCGGTCGACCGCCTCGGGGTTGATCACCGCCCGGTAGCCCTGGATCACGCCGTCCTGCTCCAGCTGGCGGACCCGGCGCATGCAGGGGGACGGGGTGAGGCCCACGCGCTGGGCCAGCTCCTGGTTGCTGAGCCGGCCGTCCTGCTGGAGCTCGCGCAAGATTTCTCGGTCGATCGCATCCATGGCGCAATTATCCACCACCGAATGTGAACGGACGGCCGGAATCCGCAATCACATTGCGTGAGGAACCGCTTACCATTGCTTGCTGCGCACGTGCGTGCGAAACCCGTGGGTACGTCACCCGTACGGGTGAAGTGGTGCAGTCCGGCGTCAGGCGAAAGGTGGGCATTCCGTGGGACGGATCGTCGTCATCAGCACCGGCGGGACCATAGCGAGCCGCTGGCAGGGTTCAGGGTTCGCGGCGGACGCGGACGGCACCGAGGTCATGGCCACGGCGCCGCTGCCGGAGGACGTGACCGTCGAGGTCGTCGACCTGTTCAGCGTGAACAGCCCACGCCTCACCACCGCCCACCAGCTGACCCTGCTGCGCACGGTGCACGAGGTGCTCGCCGACCCCGGCGTCGACGGGATCGTCGTCACCCACGGAACGGACACCCTGGAGGAGTCCGCCTTCCTGGTCGACCTCCACCACCACGACGAGCGCAGCGTCGTCTTCACCGGGGCGCAGCTCCCCATGGGCGCGGAGGACGGGGACGGCCCCGGCAACCTCTACGACGCCCTGCTGGTCGCCGCCCGTACGCGGGGCCTGGGGGTGCTGGTGTCCTTCGCCGGGCAGGTGCACGCGGCCCGCGGCACCGTCAAGACCCAGACCCTGGCCGCCGACGCCTTCGCCGATCCCTCGGGGGAGTGGCTGGGCAAGATCGGCTTCGGCAAGGTCACCGTGCTCCGGCAGCCGCGGCGGCCGGAGGCGCTGGCCCTGCCCCCGATGCCGGAGGCCCTGCCGCGCGTGGACATGGTCATGCACCACTCCGACGGCGACCCGCTGCTGTTCCGGGCGTCGGTCGACGCCGGCGCGCGCGGTGTGGTGCTGGTCGCCACCGGCGCCGGCAACGCCACCCCGGAGTTCGTGGAGGCCGTCGCCGAAGCGACCGCGCGCGGGGTGCTCGTCGCCCTCACCACACGGGTGTCCGCCGGCCCGGTCACCGAGATCTACACCCACGGCGGTGCCGTCGACCTGGTGGCGGCGGGCGCGGTCCCGACCGGCACCCTGCGCGCCGGCCAGGCCCGGATCGCCGTACTCGCCGCCCTGCTGGCCTCCGGCGAGCGCGCGGAGCAGGACCGGGTGCTGCGGCTGGCGCTGGCCGCGGCGGAGTCGAAGCCGCTGGTCGATGCGTAAGTCCCGCTGACCGGGCCGCCGTTCGGGACGTAGGATCGTCCCGGGCGGCGGCTTGTTGAGCTCGGCGGGGGGCGCGTACACGTGGAACCGGGGACCATCGGCATCCGGCTGGCTTCGAGCGTGCTCGGCCCGCTGGTACGGAAGCTCTTCGTCAGCGAGGGGCCGGGCGCCGGCCTCGTCGACAAACCGGTCCGGATCTCCGGGTACGTCTCCTTCCGGGGCGAGAAGCGGAGCCTGACCGAGGCGGACGTACGCACCCTCGCGGCGAAGATCGTCAAGCACGCCCTGCGGACGGGCGGCGAGCGGCCGATCGCGGCGGACGAGGAGCAGGCGGTCGTGGACGCCCTGGCGGCGACCCTCTCCGCGCTGGGCGAGCTGACGATCACCGACCTGGACGCGGTCCGGCTGGGCGCGCCGGAGTTCGCCCGCACGCTGCGCAGCGCCGCCGAGGCGGCTAGCGGCGACCCCACCCGCGAACTCACCGCCGACGCCGCGTACTTCCACGACCGGCTGCTCGACTCGGCCTGCCTTCACATCCTGCACTTCTTCACCCAGCGGTCGACGTTCGTCGCCCACGCCCTGGTCGAGCAGACGCGTGCGGTGGGCGACCTGACGGCGAAGGTGGACGAACTGATCCGCCGCAACCCGCTCCCCGGTGCGGAGGACGCCGCCTTCGAGCAGGAGTACCTGCGCTACATCGCCAGGAAGCACGGCAAGCTGACGATCTACGGCATCGACCTCAACCGCTCCCCGGCCCGCTGGCCGCTGGACGTGGCCTACCTCAGCCTGGAGGCGACCGTCTCCGCGGCATCGCCGTGGCCGCACTACGACGACCCGTGTGCCGCCGACCCGTACCCCGACGGCCCCCCGGACGAGGACCCGGAACCGCCCGCCGGACCCGAGTACATGCCCGACGAGCTCGCCGAGCAGTTCTACCGGGACACGTTCGAGGCCGCGGCGGAGGCGAGTGACCCGGAACACGAGGAGTACCACCGGAGGGTCAACGAGCATCTCCTCAGGAGCCTCTTCCCCCAGCCCGCGGACGAGGTGCTCGCCGGCAGCCGCCGCGTGCTGCTCCGGGGCGAGGCCGGATCGGGCAAGACCACCCTGGTGCAGTGGCTGGCGGTCGGGACGACCGGACGGAGCCGGACCCCGGCGATGGCGTACCTCCACGACCGGATCCCGTTCGTGCTGACCCTCCGTACGATCACCCGCAACGGCGGCCGGCTGCCCGCGCCCAGGGACTTCCTCGGCGCCGTCGACTCCCCCCTCGCCGGGTCCCAGCCGGCCGGGTGGGAGCAGCGCGTCCTCACCGCCGGCCGTGGCCTGGTGCTCATCGACGGCATCGACGAGGTACCCGAACGCGAGCGCGAGCGGACCCGCCGGTGGCTGCGGGACCTGATGGAGGCGTACGACGGCGACAACCGCTGGCTGGTCACCTCCCGGCCGTCCGCCGTGGGCGTGCGGTGGCTGGCGGAGGAGGGGTTCGACGAGCTCACGCTGTCCGCGATGGGTCCCGCCGAGGTCGCCACGTTCATCCGGCGCTGGCACGACGCAGCCCGCCCGGACGCCGACGACCCGGCCGAACTCGACGCGTACCAGGAGCAGCTGCTTGCCGCGGTACGCACCAAGCCGGACCTCGGACGGCTCGCCACCAACCCGCTGATGTGCGGTCTGATCTGCGCCCTGCACCGCGACCGGCGGGGGTACCTGCCGCACGGGCGCAAGGAGCTGTACGACGCCGCGCTGTCCATGCTGATCGGCCGCCGCGACCGGGAACGCGACATCGAGGTGCCGGAGCTCGGGGAGGACGCCCGGCTGGATCTCCTCCAGCGCCTCGCGTACTGGCTGATCAAGAACGGCCGGACCGAGATGGACCGGGAGCGGGCCGAGGACATCATCGGCCGGGCGCTCCCGGCCGTGCCCGAGCTGGCGGCACTGGGGGACGCCTCCGCGGTCTTCGGGCATTTCCTGCTCCGCAGCGGCCTGCTGCGCGAACCGGCCCCGGACACCGTGGACTTCGTCCACAAGACCTTCCAGGACTTCCTCGGCGCCCGCGCGGCGGTGGAGGAAGGCGACTTCGGCCTGCTGATCGGCCACGCAGCCGACGACCAGTGGGAGGACGTCATCCGGATGGCGGTCGCACTGGCCAACAAGCGGGAGCGCGCCGAGATCCTCCGCGGCCTGCTGGAAGCCGGGGACAACTCGACGGACCGGCCGACCCGGGTGCGGGTGTACCTGCTGGCCTCGGCCTGTCTGGAGCAGGCGACGGTGCTGGATCCGGCGGTCCGCGAGGCCGTGCGGGAACGGACGGCCTCACTCATCCCGCCGAAGACCGAGGACGAGGCCCGAGCCCTGGCCGAGATCGGCCCGCTGGCCCTCGGGCTCCTGCCGGGACCTGGAGACACGCGCGGAAGCAGCGAGGCGTACCTGGTGGTGGTCGCCGCATCGCACGTGACCTCCGACGCGGCACTCCCGTTGCTGGCCAGGTACGCCGAGCACCCCTCCCTCCAGGTCCGGTCACAGCTCATGTGGGCGTGGTCGCGTTACGACAGCGCTGCCTACTTCGAGGAGGTCATCGTCCGCCTGCGCTCAGACGGCCTCCGGTACACCGTGCAGTCCGCCGAGCAGCTGGACCTGCTCCACCGGCTTCCGGCGCGACCCCGCCGACTGGACGTCCGCAGCGAGGTTCCGCTTCAGCGCCTGGAGTCCTACCTCGCCGAAACCACGCTCGATGAATTGGTGCTCGCCCACCCGGAGGTCTCCGACCTCGGATTTCTGGCCCCGCAGGGAGAACTGCGGGACCTGCGCGTGGTGGGATGTCCCGCTCTCACGGACCTTTCGGCGCTCGGCGGACTCCCTCTGGAGTCCCTGGCGATCGGCGGCAGCCCGGACCTCCGCGCGCATCCGGTCGGGCCGCTGCCCGAACTGCGCTACCTCATCGTGGACGTCCCGGCCGACGCGGACTGGGAGGTGGCCGACCTGCCCACCGGCCCGCTGCTGCAGAACCTGGTCCTGCGCGGCACCGCGTTGCCGAGCGGCCTGAGCGGCCTGAGCCGCCTGCGCAACCTCGAATCCCTGACCTTCGGCCCCGAAAGCGGCCCCGCCTCCGAGGGCGATTGGCGGGAGGTCCGGGACCTTCCCCTGCTGAACGACCTGGTCATGAAGGCGTCCCGCTTCGTCACCCTGCCGGCCGGCGCCGTCCTGCCCGCGGTCTCGACCCTCGGCCTCCGGGACTGCGGTGATCATGACGTGCAGGCCGTGCTCACCCGCCTGAGGGGCGCGTGTCCCCGGTTGCAGAGGTTCTCCCTGCGCGGGCTGATCGGTGAGGAGGCCGAGCTCGACGTCGCTCCGCTGGCAGACCTGCCCCACCTGCAGTACCTCTCCCTGCCGGTACCGTTCCACCGCGTCCGCAACGCCGACACCCTGCCCGATGGTGTCGGGCTGACCGCGCTCAGGCCCCCGCCCTGATCGCCCTCAGCCCCCCGCCGGCTCCCCGAACGCCGCCAGGATGCGGTCCGCCGCCGACGTGGCGGTGACCTCGCCCGCGCGGACCGCCGCCTCCAGGTCCGGGGCCACGCCGCGGACGCCCGGGTGGGAGCGCAGCCGGTCCAGAAGCTCGTCGCGGACCATCGACCAGGTCCACTCCACCTGCTGGGACGCCCGCTTCGCCGTCAGCCGGCCGGTGCCGGACAGCAGCTCGCGGTGGGCCTCCAGGCGCGCCCAGACCTCGTCCAGCCCGGTGGACTCCCGGGCGCTGCAGGTCAGCACCGGCGGGGTCCAGGCCGCGTCGGCCGGGTGCATCAGGCGCAGGGCGCCGGACAGTTCGCGGGCCGCCGCCTTCGCGTCGCGCTCGTGCGGGCCGTCCGCCTTGTTGACGGCGAGGACGTCCGCCAGTTCCAGGACGCCCTTCTTGATGCCCTGCAGCTGGTCGCCCGTACGCGCCAGGGAGAGCAGCAGGAAGGAGTCGACCATGCCGGCGACCGTGGTCTCCGACTGGCCGACGCCGACCGTCTCCACGAGCACCACGTCGTAGCCCGCCGCCTCCATCACGATCATGGACTCGCGGGTGGCCTTCGCGACCCCGCCCAGGGTGCCCGCGGAGGGCGAGGGCCGGACGAAGGCCGACGGGTCCACCGACAGGCGCTCCATCCGGGTCTTGTCGCCCAGGATGGAGCCGCCCGTACGGGTCGAGGACGGGTCCACCGCCAGCACCGCCACCCGGTGGCCCAGGCCGGTCAGCATCGTGCCGAAGGCGTCGATGAAGGTGGACTTGCCCACCCCGGGGACACCGCTGATGCCGATCCGGCGGGCGTTTCCCGAGTGCGGCAGCAGCTCCGCGAGCAGCCGCTGGGCCAGCACCCGGTGGTCGGCGCGGGTGGACTCGACGAGGGTGATGGCGCGCGCGATCTGCGCGCGCTTCCCGTCGAGCACGCCCTTCGCGTACGCCTCGATGTCGATACGAGGGGGCATTCCTCGGCTCGCCCCCGCCTACAGCTCGTGGCCGAGGTCCGCGGCGAGCCGCGTCACCAGGTCGTGCGCCGCGTCGGGGATGACCGTGCCGGGCGGGAAGACCGCCGTCGCGCCCATCTCCAGCAGCGTGGGGACATCGGCCGGCGGGATGACGCCGCCCACCACGATCATGATGTCCTCACGGCCCTCCTCCGCGAGCTGCTCGCGCAGCGCCGGGACGAGGGTCAGGTGGCCGGCCGCCAGCGACGACACGCCCACCACGTGGACGTCCGCCTCGACGGCCTGGCGGGCCACCTCCGCCGGGGTCTGGAACAGCGGGCCGACGTCCACGTCGAAGCCCAGGTCGGCGAAGGCCGTGGCGATCACCTTCTGGCCGCGGTCGTGGCCGTCCTGGCCCATCTTGGCGACCAGGATGCGCGGGCGGCGGCCCTCCGCCTCCTCGAACCGGTCCACCAGGGCGCGGGTGCGCTCCACGTTCGGGGACTCTCCTGCCTCGTTCCGGTACACACCGGAGATCGTACGGATCTGGCTGGCGTGCCGGCCGTACACCTTCTCCAGGGCGTCCGAGATCTCGCCCACGGTGGCCTTGGCGCGCGCCGCGTCCACCGCCAGGGCGAGGAGGTTGCCGTCACCGCGGTCCGCCGCGTTCGTCAGCGCGCGCAGCGCGTCCTGGGTGACCGCCTCGTCGCGCTCCTCGCGCAGCCGCCGCAGCTTGGCGATCTGCTGGGCGCGGACGGAGGAGTTGTCGACCTTGAGCACCTCGATCTGCTCGTCGTTCTCGACGCGGTACTTGTTGACGCCGATGACGGGCTGGCGGCCGGAGTCGATCCGCGCCTGGGTGCGGGCCGCGGCCTCCTCCACCCGGAGCTTGGGGATGCCCGCGTCGATGGCCTGCGCCATGCCGCCGGCCGCCTCGACCTCCTCGATGTGCTGCCAGGCCCGGCGCGCCAGGTCGTACGTCAGCTTCTCCACGTACGCGCTGCCGCCCCACGGGTCGATCACCCGGCAGGTGCCCGACTCCTGCTGGAGCAGCAGCTGGGTGTTGCGGGCGATGCGGGCCGAGAAGTCCGTCGGCAGGGCCAGGGCCTCGTCGAGCGCGTTGGTGTGCAGCGACTGGGTGTGGCCCTGGGTGGCCGCCATCGCCTCGATGCACGTACGGGTGACGTTGTTGAACACGTCCTGCGCGGTCAGCGACCAGCCCGAGGTCTGCGAATGGGTGCGCAGGGACAGCGACTTGGCGTTCTTCGGGTCGAACTGCTTCACCAGCTTCGCCCACAGCAGGCGGGCCGCGCGCAGCTTGGCGACCTCCATGAAGAAGTTCATGCCGATCGCCCAGAAGAACGACAGGCGGGGCGCGAACGCGTCCACGTCGAGCCCGGCGCCCTGCCCGGCCCGCAGGTACTCCACACCGTCCGCCAGGGTGTACGCCAGCTCCAGGTCGGCCGTCGCCCCCGCCTCCTGGATGTGGTACCCGGAGATGGAGATCGAGTTGTAGCGCGGCATGTGCTGCGAGGTGAAGGCGAAGATGTCGGAGATGATCCGCATCGACGGCTTCGGCGGGTAGATGTAGGTGTTGCGGACCATGAACTCCTTGAGGATGTCGTTCTGGATGGTCCCGGCGAGCTTGTCGGGGGAGACGCCCTGCTCCTCCGCCGCCACGATGTAGAGGGCGAGGACCGGCAGCACCGCGCCGTTCATCGTCATCGACACCGACATCCTGTCCAGCGGGATCCCGTCGAACAGCTGCCGCATGTCGTAGATGGAGTCGATGGCCACGCCGGCCATGCCGACGTCACCGGTGACGCGCGGGTGGTCGCTGTCGTAGCCGCGGTGCGTGGGCAGGTCGAAGGCGACCGACAGGCCCTTCTGTCCGGCCGCGAGGTTGCGCCGGTAGAAGGCGTTGGACTCCTCGGCGGTGGAGAAGCCCGCGTACTGCCGGATCGTCCACGGCTGGTTGACGTACATCGTCGGGTAGGGGCCGCGCAGGTACGGGGCCACGCCCGGGTACGTGCCCAGGAAGTCCAGGCCCTCCAGGTCCCGGCCGGTGTACAGCGGCTTGACCCCGATGCCCTCGGGGGTCTCCCACAGCAGGTCGGAGGCGGCGGAGCCGGTGGACTCCTTGACGGCCGCCCGCCACTGGTCCTCGGTCGCCCCGGCGGGGGCGCCCGGCCCGAGCGGCAGCTCGGTGAAGTCGGGGATCCCCATCAGGACACTCCCATCCGGTCGAGTACGGAGGACAGCACGGCGACGGCGTCGCAGCCGGCGAAGACGTACTCGTCCACGGCGTCGGCGGCGGTGCCGGGCCGGCCGGCCAGGAACACGGTCGTGGCGCCGGCGGCGCGCAGGGACTCGGCGACCCCCGCCGCCTGCTCCTCGTACAGCGCGTCGCTGGAGCACAGCACCGCCATGGCCGCCCCGGAGGCGGTGAAGGCGGCGCCGGCGGTGGCCGCGTCCACCGACACCGGGTCGTGGACGGCCTCGATGCCGCCCGCCCGGAACAGGTTCGCGGCGAACGTGGCACGGGCGGTGTGCGCGGCGGCGGTGCCCAGCGCGGCCAGGAAGATACGCGGCCGGGTGCCGGTGGCCGCGAGGTGCGCGTCCGAGCGGGCCCGCAGGGCCTCGTACGCCTCGTCGCGGCGGACCCGCGGCAGGCCGCCGGAGAGCGGTGCCGGAGCGGGCTCGCGCTCCGGGAGCTTCTCGTCCAGGTTCGGGAACTCGCTGACCCCGGTGACGGGTTCGCGGCGCTTGGCGAGCTTCTTCGAGCGCTCGGCCCAGGTCGCGGACAGCCGCCCGGCCACCAGGCCGGAGCGCAGTGCGGCCGACAGGCCGCCCGACTTCTCGATCTCCCGGAAGAACTCCCAGGCGGCGTGCGCGAGTTCGGAGGTGAGCTGCTCCACGTACCAGGAGCCGCCGGCCGGGTCGATCACCCGGGCCAGGTGCGACTCCTCCAGCAGCACGGTGGAGGTGTTGCGGGCGATCCGGCGCGCGAAGGCGTCCGGCAGGCCCAGTTCGTGGTCGAAGGGGAGCACGGTCACCGCGTCCGCGCCGCCGACCCCGGCGGCCATGCAGGCCACCGTGGTGCGCAGCATGTTCACCCACGGGTCGCGCCGGGTCATCATCACCGGCGAGGTCACCGCGTGCTGCCGCTGCGCTCCCGCCTCCGGGGCGCCCGACGCCTCCGCGACACGGGCCCACAGACGGCGCGCGGCCCGCAGCTTGGCGATGGTCAGGAACTGGTCGGCGGTGGCCGCGTAGCGGAACTCCAGCTGCCCGAGGGCGGCCCCGACGGACAGGCCCGACTCGGTCAGCGCGCGCAGGTAGGCGACCCCGGTGGCCAGCGACAGGCCCAGCTCCTCGGCCGCCGAACCGCCCGCCTCGTGGTAGGGCAGTGCGTCCACGGTCAGGGCCCGCAGCCCCGGCCAGGACTCGGCGGCCTCCCGGGCCAGCGAGACGGCCGGGCCGAGGTCGAGGACCTCGCCGGTACGGGCCTCGTGGCCGAACGGGTCCGCTCCCAGGCTGCCGCGGGCGTCCTCGGGGGACACCTCGCGCTCGGTGTACAGGCGGAGCAACTCCCGTGCCGCCTGCGCGTATTCGGCTCCGGCGTCCAGGGTGACCGGGGCCAGGTCAAGGTAGACCCCGACCAGTGCGCGGGCCAGTCCGGAGACCGGGACGCCGCCCCGGCCGACGGCGAGCCACAGCGAGGTGACCCCGTTCTCCAGGTCGGCGAGGACGGCCTCGTTCAGCCGGGCCGGGTCGGTGTGCAGCTGCCGCTGCCGTACGTCCCAGCCGGTCGCGGCGTTCCCGGCAGCCCGGCCGCCGCGCACGTAGGGCGCGAATCCCGGAAGGCCGGCGCCGTCGGCGCCGGGCGCGCCGGAGCCGGCCGCGGTGGCCGGGGTGGCCGCGGTGTACAGCGGGCGGGTGCTGAGCCCGTCCTGGAGCTGGGTGGACAACGCGTCTTCCGCGGCCGCGCCGACAGCTTCCTTGCCCGACTTGCGCAGTACGCCTTCAACCAGGCGCTGCCACTGCTCATGCGTCGCGTCAGGGAACTCGGCGGCCAGGGAGAGCCCGTCGTCAGGCAGGACCGTCATGGCTCGAATGCTAGGGGGGTCGCTCATGCGAGACCATAACCACCGGATGTGATCTCGCACCCACGAGTAGCTACGCCAAACCGGGCGAACCGGACGGGTCGGTGAAGAGGGGGCCGAGCAGGACGGTCGCGGCCGCCTCGGGCAGCACGGCGGGGCCGGCGTGCGGGACGACGATCCGCCCGGGGTCGGTGCAGACGTGGGAGAACGCGATCGCCGCCGTCCGGACCTCCTCCAGGTACTCCTCGTGCAGCACGCTCGACAGTTCCGTGACGACCATCACGGCGGGGTTGAACACGTCGAGGAGCAGCGCGGTGGCCCGCCCCACGTTCCGGGCGCGGTCCCGCAGCAGCCGGTCGGCCCGCGGGTCGCCGCCGGCGGCCGCGTCCACCAGGAGCCCGATCGCGGGGGTCGGCACGATGCCCAGCCGGACCGCCTCCGCGGTGACCGCGGTGTCCGAGGCGGTCGCCTGGAGGCAGCCGGTCCGCCCGCAGGCCGCACAGCGCGCCGTCGATCCGGGCACCGGCAGGTGCGCGACGTCGCCGGCCGCCGCGTCCGGCCCCTGGTGCAGGGATCCCTCGATGCCGAAGGCCGCGTCGACCACGTTCCCGATGAACAGGTGGACCAGGCTGCGGCGGGCCTCCGGACGGCCGAAGAGGATCTCCGCGCCCGCCACCGCGCGCGCGTGGTTGTCGATGCGGACCGGCAGGCCGAGGGCGTCGGACAGCTCGCGGGCCAGCGGCCGGTCCCGCCAGCCCAGGCGCTCGTGCCGGACGACCAGGCCGTCGTCCGGACGGATCCAGCCGCCCAGCGCCGCACCCACCCCGAGCAGCGGCCGGTCCGAGGCGAACTCCGCGAGGAAGGCGGCCAGTCCGGCGGCGATCCGGGCGGGGGAGTGGTCCCCGTGGTGCGGCAGGGTCCGGCCGGCGAGGACCCGGCCGCGCAGGTCCACCAGCCCGAACGTGGAGGAGGGCACGCCGATGTGCAGCCCGGCCACGACGGCCCCGCCGACCGGACCGGTGTGCAGGTCGAGCGGGACGCGGGGGCGGCCCACCCCGCCCGGCGGGGGCGGTTCCGGCAGTTCCCGCAGCAGGCCGCGCCGGAGCAGGCCGGTGGTCTGCCGGGACACCGCGGCCGGACTCAGGCCGCAGAGGTGCGAGATGGTGCTGCGGGCGACCGGGCCGTGGTCGAGCACCGTGCGCAGCACGGTGGCGGAGTTGGCCGCGGCGCGGTCGTCACCGGTCACGGCGGGCTCCGTCACATCGGCCCGGACGCCCGGCGGCGGGGCGGCGGCGGTGGGGTTGGGTCACGGCCGTCGACAGTAACCGCGACCGGGCGCGACGCACCCGGGGTGGCCGATTGGCGCCGTCCTGATGGCCGGTTCCCGTGTGTACGGGGCGTGGCGGGGTGTGCGAAGGCGTGGCGGGAGCGTTGCGGCACCGTGAAATCGAACCGTGGCGGGAGCGTGCCGGGCATGGGTTCGCCCGCCCCGGGCGAAGGGGAAGAACCGCAGGTCAGTTGGGGTGCGGCGGAGATTCCGGGGGTGTGCGGGGAGCCCGCCGGGCGGCCCCCGGGGCGGGGTCGCGGGCCCTTGACCGGGGGCGGGCCCGCTGACACGCTCCTGCCCATGTCCGCAACCGAGCGATTCGCCGAGCGGCTCCACACCTCCGGCGGCACCCCCACCGTGCCGACCGCGTGTCAGGGCCGCTGTCCGGCCTGTTCCTTCTCCGCCTGAGGGCGACCGGCATCGGGCCGGGCGCATCCGGCGACCGACCGGCACGCACCGCGCGCCGTGACGGGGCCCGCCTCGCACCCTATTTCTTCCGCTGAGGAAGTAACCCGTCGCGCGCCCCGTCCCTCCGGGCGGTCGTCCGCCCCGGTGGCGTGCCGGTCGGTGCTTCCGTCACGGACCTCCGTGCACCGGGCACGTCGCGTCGGGCACTGAACCGCACCGCGCACAACTGCGCAGAACCGCGCCGAACCACACCGAACCACACCGAACCGAACCACACCGCACGTCTCCGGACCGCGGCCGGTCCGTGGCGCCGGTGCGGCCGTGCCCGTCCGGCCGCCCGTCCCGTCCGGCCGCCCGCTCCCGCGACCACCCGCTCCGTACGGCCTCACCGCCTCACCGCCGCACCGCCGCACGGACGCGCTGCCGGCACCTCCCGTCCCCGCATCGTCCCCCGCTCCGTCTCCCCTCCGTCCCCGTGCCGTACGTCCGGCACGTCTCCGCCCGGGCCCCGGCCCGTGCCCGTCCCCAGGAGTCACCATGGCCACCGCCACCCAGCCCGCCGCCACCACCGAGCCCGCGGCCGCGGCCGTCCCGTCCGACACCGGATCCGGGATCACCGCCACGCCCATCGGCGGCCGTATCGGCGCCGTCATCGAGGGCGTCCGGCTCGGCGGCGACCTCGCCCCCGAGGCCGTCACCGCCGTCCGGGACGCCGTACTGGCCCACAAGGTCATCTTCTTCCGCGCCCAGCACCACCTGGACGAGGAGGGCCACGAGGCGTTCGCCCGGCTGCTGGGCACGCCCGTCGCGCACCCCACCGTCCCGTCCGCCGACGGCCGCTACGCCCTGGGCATCGACTCCCACCACGGCGCCCGCGCCAACCAGTGGCACACGGACGTCACCTTCGTCCCCGCCTACCCGGCCTTCTCCATCCTGCGCGCCGTCACCATTCCCCCGTACGGCGGCGACACCCTCTGGGCGAACACCGCCACCGCCTACGCCCACCTGCCCGAGCCGCTCCGCGCCCTCGCCGACGGCCTGCGCGCCGTCCACTCCAACGAGTACGACTACGCGGCCCTCAAGCCCGACGCGGTGCCCGAGGCCCTCGCCCAGTACCGCGAGGTCTTCACCTCCACGAAGTTCCTGACCGAGCACCCGGTCGTACGCGTTCACCCGGAGACCGGCGAACGCACGCTGCTCCTGGGCAACTTCGTGCAGCGCCTCCAGGGCCTCACCGGCCGTGACTCCCGCGCGCTGGTGGACCTCTTCCAGGCGCACGTCGAGCTGCCCGAGAACACCGTCCGCTGGCAGTGGCAGCCCGGTGACGTCGCGATCTGGGACAACCGCGCCACCCAGCACTACGGCGTGGACGACTCCGACGACCACGAGCGCACCCTGCGCCGGGTCACCGTAGACGGCGACGTCCCCGTCGGCGTGGACGGCCGTCCCTCCCTCCTGCTCAGCCCCGAGACCGTCCCGGCGCCCGCCTTCGGCATCGCCTCCGGGGACTCCGTCACGCCCGAGACGGCCTGACACCTCACCGCCCTCACGCCCCAACGGCCCGACGGCCCCGACGGGCCGGCCCGCTCCGGCGGCCGGCCCGGCCTCCGGCCCACCCGATCAGCCCGCACCGCCGAGTACCGGAAAGAGAAACCGTGCCCCGCATCCTCGCTCTCACCGGCAGTCCCTCCGTCCAGTCCCGCACCGCCGTCGTCGCCGAGCACGCCCTGAGCCGTCTCGCGCACGCCGGCTTCGACACCGCGCACCTGGCCGTCCGTGAGCTCCCGGCGGCCGACCTGCTGGCCGCCCGTACCGGACAGCCGGAGCTGCGCCGCGCCCTGGAGGCCGTCGCCGAAGCCGACGGCCTGCTCATCGCCACCCCCGTCTACAAGGCCTCGTACACCGGTCTGCTGAAGGCCTACCTCGACCTGCTCCCGCAGGACGGCCTGGACGGCAAGACGGTGCTGCCGCTCGCCACCGGCGGCAGCCTCGCCCACGTCCTCACCCTCGACTACGCCCTCCGCCCGGTGCTCTCGGCGCTCGGCGCCCGGCACGTCACGGCGGGCCGGTTCGTCCTGGACTCCTCCGTGGAACGCGGCGCCGGACCCGACCGGCTCCGCCCCGAGGCGGAGCTCGACCTCTACCAGGCCGTCGACGAGTTCGCCGACGCCGTCCGTGCCGGTGTCGGTGTCCGTCCCGGTGCCGTCCGCGCCGGCGCCGCCGCCGTCACAGCCGCCGGCTGACCCACCCTTCCCCGTACCGAACAAGGACCACGCCATGCCCGCAGCTCTCACCTCGTCCACCACCTCCCGGCGCCAGTTCCTCACCCTGCTCGGCATCTCGGCGGCCGCGGTGAGCTGCGGCACGGCCACGGCCGGCAGCGGCGGGGGATCCGGCAAGCAGGTGAAGACCCTCAAGTACCAGGGTGCCGTCGGCTCCGTCACCCTTCCCGAACTCGCTGCGGACCTCGGCTTCTTCGAGGACGTCAAGCTGGAGTGGGTCGGCAACACCATCAGCGGCCCGCAGGACATCCAGTCCGCGGCCACCGGCCAGACCCACTTCGGCAGCGCCTTCAACGGCGCGGTCATCAAGCTGGCCTCCAGCGGGGCTCCGATCAAGGCCGTCATCTCCTCCTACGGCTCCGACCAGTACACCTACGGCGGCTACTACGTGCTGGAGGACAGCCCGATCCGGTCCGCCCGGGACCTGATCGGCAAGAAGGTCGGGATGAACACCCTGGGCGCCCACTACCAGGCCCTGCTCGACATCTACCTGAGCCGCAACGGACTCTCCAAGTCGGAGGCGGGCAAGGTCGAGCCGCTGGTGGTGCCGCCGGTCAACACCGAGCAGGCGATCCGGCAGAAGCAGATCCAGGTGGGTGTGCTCAGCGGCATCCTGCGCGACAAGGCGCTGGCGACCGGAGGCATCCGCCCGCTGTTCACCGACACCCAGCTGCTGGGCCCGTTCAGCGCCGGCACCTACATCATGACCCAGCGCTTCATCAAGGAGAACCCGGACACCGTACGCACCTTCGTCACCGGCGTGGCCAAGGCCATCGAGTGGTCCCGGACCACCCCGCGCGAGGAGGTCATCGCCCGGCAGACCGAGATCGTCAAGAAGCGCGGGCGCAACGAGGACGCCGCCAACCTCAAGTACTGGCACTCCTACGGCGTCGCGGAGACGGGCGGCCGGATCGAGGACAAGCACTTCCGGCTGTGGCTGGACTGGCTCGGCGAGCGCGGCGAGATCAAGCAGGGCCGCCTGAAGGCCTCCGAGCTCTACACCAACGAGTTCAACGGCTTCGGGAAGGGGTGACGGCCGTCATGGCGAAGATATCGATCGAGGGCGTGCACAAGGCGTTCGGGGGGTTCACCGCCCTCGACGGCATCGACCTGGAGATAGACAGCGGCGAGTTCCTGGTGGTCGTCGGCCCCAGCGGCTGCGGCAAGTCCACCCTTCTGGACCTGCTGGGCGGCCTGGCCCGGCCCACCGGTGGACGGATCCTGCTCGACGGGAAGCCGATCACCGGACCGGGACTGGACCGGGGCATCGTCTTCCAGCAGTACGCGCTGCTGCCCTGGCGCACCGCCCAGGGCAACGTCGAGTTCGGCCTGGAGGCCACCGGCGTGCCGCGCCGTCAGCGTGCAGCCCGTGCCCGCGAGTTCCTGGACCTGGTGGGGCTCACCGGCTTCGAGGACCGGCACCCGCACGAGCTGTCCGGAGGCATGCGCCAGCGCGTGGCGATCGCCCGCTCCCTCGCCTACGACCCGGACGTGCTCCTGATGGACGAGCCGTTCGCGGCGCTGGACGCGCAGACCCGCGAATCGCTCCAGGACGAGCTCCGCCGCATCTGGCAGAGCACCGGCAAGACCGTCGTGTTCATCACGCACGGCATCGAGGAGGCGGTCTACCTCGGGCAGCGGGTCGCCGTCATGACCTCCCGGCCCGGCCGGATCAAGGAGGTCGTCCCGGTCTCCTTCGGCGAGCGCGACGCACTGCTGGGCGAAGCCCTCCGGTCCAGCCCGGAGTTCGCCCGCTACCGGCACGAGATCTGGACGCTGCTCCACGACGAAGTGGCCCGTGCCCAGCAACTGGAGAAGGAGGCGGCAGCCGCATGACCACCGGAACCGACATCACCGCCCTGGCCGCGGCGGGCGCCCGGGCCCCGGGCACCCCGGCCGACAGCGGCACGGAACCCGGCGGGGCACCCCGTCCCGCCGGAACCGCCGCCACCGCCGCGGCCGTACTCGACGCGTCCACCACCGCCGACGCCCCGGACGCCGACGCCCCAGCCGCCCAGGCTCCCGACACAGCGGCTCCCGGCGCCCCGGACACCGCCTCGGACACGGGCACCGCCTCGGCCACCCCCGCACCCGCCCCCGAGCCCGGCGCGCCGGGCAGGAGTGCCGCCGCGGCCCTGGCCGTCGTACGCGGCCTCAAGGCCGCTCTCGTACGGTCCGTCGCGATCCTCGCCCTGCTCGCCCTGTGGGAGATCGCCCCGCGCGCCGGCCTGGTCGACTCCACCTTCCTGCCCCCCATCAGCGAGGTCGCCGTCGCCTGGTGGGAGCTCGCCCTGGACGGCCAGCTCGCCGAGCACACCGAGGCCAGCCTCACCCGCTCGTTCGGAGGCTTCGGCATCGCAGTCCTCGTCGCCGTCCCCCTCGGACTGCTGATCGGCTGGTACCGGCCCGTCGCCGACGTGCTCGGCCCGCTGCTGGAGCTGTTCCGCAACACCGCCGCCCTCGCCCTGCTGCCCGTCTTCGTTCTGCTGCTCGGCATCGGCGAGACCTCGAAGGTGTCCATCGTCGTCTACGCCTGCGTCTGGCCGATCCTCCTCAACACCATCAGCGCCGTACGCAACGCCGATCCGACCCTGATCAGACTCGCCCGGTCGATGGACCTGTCCACGCCCCGGCTGTTCCAGAAGGTGATCCTCCCGGCGTCCGTCCCGACCATCTTCACCGGCATCCGGCTGGCCGGAGCGATCTCCATCCTGGTCCTGGTCGCCGCCGAGATGATCGGCGCCAAGGCCGGCCTCGGCTACCTCATCAACGCCTCGCAGTTCAACTTCGCCATCCCGCAGATGTACGCCGGGATCATCACGATCTCCGCGATCGGCGTCGCCTTCAACCAGCTCCTCGTCACCGTCGAACGCCGCCTCAGCCTGTGGCGCGTCCCCGCCTCCGCCTAGGGAAACCCAGATGACCACCGAGACGCCCCGCACCCTCCACCTCAACGCGTTCCTGATGAACGCCGGCCACCACGACGCCGCCTGGCGGCACCCCGGGTCCCAGCCCGAGCGGATCACCGACCTGGCCTACTTCCAGGAACTCGCCCGCACCGCCGAGCGCGGCAGGCTCGACTCGATCTTCTTCGCCGACGGCGTCGCCCTCTGGGGGAAGGCCCGGCACAACGCCCTCGGCGGGTTCGAGCCGCTCACCCTGCTGTCCGCGATCGCGGCCGTCACCGAGCACATCGGCCTGATCGCCACCGTCTCCACCACCTTCAACGAGCCCTACAACCTGGCCCGGAAGTTCGCCTCCCTCGACCACATCAGCGGCGGCCGGGCCGGCTGGAACATCGTGACCTCCGGCACCGTCGACGAGGCCCGCAACTTCAACCGCGACGAGCATCTGGAGCACGCCGTCCGCTACGAACGGGCCCGCGAGTTCCTGGAAGTGGCAGGAAAGCTCTGGGACAGCTGGGAGGACGACGCGATCGTCCTGGACCGGGAAGCCGGCATCTACGCCGACACCGACAAGCTCCACCCGGCCGCCCACCGCGGCACGCACTTCCGGGTCGCCGGCCCGCTCAACGTGCCCCGCTCCCCGCAGGGCCACCCGCTGCTGGTGCAGGCCGGATCCTCCGAGGACGGCAAGGAGTTCGCCGCGCAGTACGCCGAGGCGGTGTTCACCGCCCAGCAGACCCTCGCCGACGGACAGACCTTCTACAAGGACCTCAAGTCCCGCCTCGCCCGCCACGGCCGCACCGAGGACGAGCTGCTCGTCCTGCCCGGCATCGCGCCGGTCATCGGCTCCACCGAGGCCGAGGCCAGGCGGCTGGAACAGGAGCTCACCGACCTCCAGGTGCCCGAGTACGGGCTGGCCCAGCTCTCCGGCATGCTCGGCGTCGACCTGACCGGGCTGCCGCTCGACGGCCGGCTGCCCGACCTCCCGGAGGAACGCGACATCAACGGCAACAAGAGCCGCTTCACCCTGGTCGCCGAACTCGCCCGGAAGGAGGAGCTCACCCTGCGGGAGCTGATCGCCCGGCTCGGCGCCGGCCGCGGCCACCGGGTGTTCGCCGGCACCCCGGAGCAGATCGCCGACCAGCTCCAGGAGTGGTTCGTCAGCGGCGCGGCCGACGGCTTCAACATCATGGCGCCGGTGCTGCCCACCGGCCTCGCCGACTTCGTCGACCAGGTCGTGCCGATCCTGCAGCAGCGCGGCCTGTTCCGCACCGAGTACACGGGCACGACCCTGCGCGACAACTACGGACTGCCCCGGCCGGCCAACCGATACGCACGGACCGCGGGATGACCGCGGCCACCGGCCACACCGCGGAGCTCGCCGCCGACGTCCTGGTCGTCGGCGGCGGGCCCGCCGCCACCTGGGCCGCCCTCAAGGCGGCCGAGAACGGTGCCGCCGTGGTCCTCGCCGACAAGGGCTACTGCGGGACCAGCGGCGCCACCGCCGCCGGAGGCACCGGCGTCTGGTACGTGCCGCCCGAGCCGGCCGCCCGCGAGGCCGCCATGGCGAGCCGGGAGGGCCTCGGCGGCCACCTCGCCGACCGCCGCTGGATGTCCCGCGTCCTCGACGAGACCTACGACCGGATCAACGAGCTCGCCGGCCGGGGCCGGTACCCCTTCCCGGCCGGCCCCGACGGACGGCCCCTGCGCAACGGCCTCCAGGGCCCCGAGTACATGCGGCGGATGCGCATCCGTATCCGCCGGGCCGGGGTCCGGATCCTCGACCACAGCCCGGTCACCGAACTGCTCACCGACCGCGAGGGCGCCGTCGCCGGAGCCGCCGGATACCGCCGCCAGGCCCGCGCTTCCTTCCGGGTCCGGGCCGGCGCCGTCGTCCTCGCCACCGGCGGCTGCGCCTTCCTCAGCGGGGCGCTCGGCACCAACACCAACACCGGCGACGGCGCCCTGTTCGCCGCCGAGGCAGGAGCCGAACTCTCCGGGATGGAGTTCTCCAACGCCTACGGCATCGCCCCCGAGGGCACCTCGGTCACCAAGACGGCCTTCTACTCCTTCGCCACCTTCTACCGGGAGGACGGCGAGGTGCTGGAGGGCGCGGCCAGTCAGGGAGGCCGCTCCGTCATCGCCCGCGAACTGCTCGCCGGCGGCAGGGTCCTCGCCCGCCTGGACCGGGCCGGCGCCGACGCCCGCGAAGCGATGCGGCGCGCCCAGCCGAACTTCTTCCTCACCTTCGACCGGCTGGGCATCGACCCCTTCACCGAGCGCTTCCCGGTGACCCTCCTCGCCGAGGGCACCGTCCGCGGCACCGGGGGCATCCGGATCGTCTCGGACGACTGCGCCACCGGGGTGCCCGGCCTGTACGCCGCCGGGGACGCCGCCACCCGCGAGGAGATCTGCGGGGGCTTCACCGGGGGCGGCAGCCACAACGCGGCCTGGGCGATCTCCTCCGGCAGCTGGGCGGGCCGCGCCGCCGCGGGGTACGCGCGGTCCCTGCCCTCGGGACGCGCCGCGCACCGTCCGCTGACCGGCACGGGCGGAGCGGGGCTCCGGCCCGGCGGCACCCCCGGCCGACCGGACGGATACCGCGAGGCCCTGGAACTCGTACGGGCGGAAGTGCTGCCGTACGACAAGAACTACCTGCGGCACGGGGACGTGCTGGCCCGGTCGCTGGAGGTGCTCGACCGGAGCTGGGCCGGACTGCGCACCTCCCTGTACGCGGAGGGCGCCGATCTGGTGCGGGCCCGGCAGACGGCAGCCATGACCGCGCACGCCCGGTGGATGTACGCGGCGGCACTCGCCCGGCCGGAGAGCCGGGGGATGGCCAGGCGGCTGGACCATCCGGGGCAGGACCCGGCGCTGCACCACCGGATCACCGTCGGCGGACTGGACCGGGTGTGGACCCGGCCCGGCCGCCGGCGGACGGCGGTCCCGGCCGGAGATCCGGCGGCGGTCCCGGCCGTGGTTCCGGGCGTGGTCCGGGCCGTGCTCCCCCGACAGAGGGGAGCGGGCGGGTGATCGAACTCGTTTCGGCCGACCGGTGCATCGCCTGCGACAAGTGCGTCGAGGTGTGTCCCACGGACGTGTTCGAGCGCGGACCCGGGGGGATCCCGTTGCTCGCCCGGCAGCAGGACTGCCAGACCTGCTTCATGTGCGAGGCCAACTGCCCGGTGGACGCCCTGTACGTGGCCCCGCAGACCAGGCCGCTGCCGGAGGACCCGGCGGTACGGGACGAGGAGGCGCTGGCCGCCGGCGGGCTGCTCGGCAGCTACCGGCGGGAGATCGGCTGGGGCCACGGCCGGACCCCCGGCGCACTGCGCGCGGTCGGGCCGCCACTGGGGTCCGCGACGCCGCCGATCACCTCCTGAAAGGCCGCGGGTGCCGCCGGAGCCCCGGGCTCGGACTCCGGCGGCACCCGCTCGTTCCGGTCAGACCGTCAGGACGATCTTGCCTCGGGTGCGGCCGGACGCGCTGAGCTCCCAGGCCCGTGCGGCCTCCGCGAGCGGGAGCGCGTGCTCCACGCTGATCGACAGCTTCCCGGCGTCGGCGAGTTCGGTGAGGAAGGTCAGGTCGGTGGTGTCCGGCCGGGCCCACATCTTCTTGGCGCCCTTGGCCTCGGCATCCTGATCGGCGATCGAGAGCACCCGTCCCTGCTCCTGGACCAGGGAGAGCAGCAGCTCCACGCCGTCGCCGTAGAAGTCCAGGCCGGCGTCGACCCCTTCGGGCGCCAGCGCGCGGATGCGGTCCCCGAGCCCCTCGCCGTAGAGGACCGGCTCGGCGCCCAGCGAACGCAGGTAGTCGTGGTTGTGCGCGCCCGCCGAGCCGATCACGCGCAGGCCGAGGGCGACGGCGATCTGGACGCCGAGCGAGCCGGTGCCGCCGGCCGCCGAGTGGATGACCACGGTCTCGCCGGACTTCACGCCGACCCGCTTCAGCGCCTGGTAGGCCGTCAGTCCGGCCAGCGGTATGCCCGCCGCCTGCTCGAAGGTCAGGTCCCGGGGCTTGCGGGCCAGGGTCCGCACCGGGGCGGACACCAGCTCGGCGTAGGTGCCCAGCTCCACCCATTCCTTGCGTACGTACCCGTACACTTCGTCGCCCACGGCGTAGTCGGTGGTGTCGTCGCCGACCGCCTCGACGATTCCGGCCACGTCCCAGCCGGGGACGACGGGATAGTGGACCTCGAAGGTCGATTCGAGGTAGCCGGCGGCCACCTTCCAGTCGATCGGATTGACCCCGGCGGCCTTCACCCGGACGAGGACCTCTTCGGGTCCGACCTTCGGTGACGGAGCGTCAACCAACTCCAGGGCGGCGGGTGTTCCGTATGCGCTGTACGTGATTGCCTTCATGATCAAGGCCAACCGGGCGCCGTGGCGGGGTATTCCGGCAGGAGAACGCCGGTTTGGGCCGGTCTCGGTCCGGGTCGTGGCTCGGGTCCGGGCCGGTCGTGGTCGGGTCGGTCCGGGGTCCGCGCCGGTCTCGGGTCCGGGCCGGGCTCAGGCCGGGAGGGTGTTGCGGTGGGACATCCGGCGGGCCTTGCTGACGAGAGCCTGGATCTGGGCGCCGGACTGTTCGACGTCGTCGAGCCGGGAGGGGAAGGGCAGCCGTACGTCGTGGTGCCCGTGCCGGGACTCCACCCGCAGGGTGAGCCCGTAGCGGTCCATCGCGAGCGGCAGCGCGCGCAGCACCGTGCAGCCCGGGGCGGGCGGCGGGGCCAGCCGGAGCAGCAGCGGCACGAGCTCCGCGTGGCCGTCCATCAGATGGGTCAGCATGCCGGCCTCGTGGGCGGCGAGCGGGTCCGGGTACGCCTCGTCGAGCTCGTCCAGGCCGACGTGCACGATCCCCTCGGCCGTCTCCAGGACGGCCCGGTCGTATTCCACGCAGGTGCTCGCGGCCGGATCGGAGGGGGCGGCGGCCGGGTGCGGGGTGAGCAGCCTGCCGAGGACGGTGACCCGGGCGCGGACGCGGTCGCGGACCGGGGTGGGCGCGATGTCGGTGAACTCCAGCCGGACGGCCGGGCGGTCCCCGGCCCGAGCGGCGGGCCCCTCCGGATCGGCGGGGCCGGGCGCGGGGTGGAGGTGGAAGCGGCCCAGCACGTCCGCGCCGGGGGACCGGTGGACCTCGGTGCGGAGCCCGTCCGTGACCACGCTCATGGAGTGGGCCGCGGCGAGGACCGACCGGACCCGCTCGGCGTCGGTGGGCCGGGCCGGTGCGGGGTCGGAGGCGGGGAAGCCGGACAGGCGCATGCGGATCTCTCCATCCCAGGGGGCGGGGCGAACGGACTGACTTAGGTTTGCCTAACCTAACTCATAGGGGGGTGGGGTCGGCAACCACGTCCCGCGCGCCACGCCGCTCGTGTCGTTGTTGGGCTGAACGGGTGAAAGGGGGGAGGATGGGGGGATGCACATGAAGCGTGGGGCCGAGGTGGGCCGGTGAGCAGGTACGACGTCACCGACGAACAGTGGGAGGGGCTCGCGCAGGTCGTGCCCCTGCGCGGCCGCAACGAGTGGCCGTCGCGGGTGGACCACCGCACGATCCCCACGGCTCCCGAGGCGGCCGCCTCCGAACAGCGCCGCTTCGTGGTCATCCGGGTGCAGATCTTCGCGGACGCGCGCGAGGTCGCCGAATACCTGATCTCGCAGGTGCCGGTGCTGCTCGACCTGACCGGGGCGGACACCGAAGTGGCCAAGCGCATCCTGGACTTCAGCAGCGGCGTGGTGTTCGGGCTCGGCAGCGGCATGCACCGCGTCGACCGGAACGTCTTCCTGCTGGCCCCGGTCGGCACCGAGGTCGAGGGGATTGCGGCCGCGGCCGTCCCCCGATCGTAGGAAGAGCGGCCCGGTGGAACGGTTCGGCGGCCGACCGGCCCGCCGGGGCGGCCGTACGGTCCGCCCATGGACGCCATGACGAACGCCACGACGAACGCCACGACGAACGCCGCGACCGACCCCGCCACGGACCCCTTGGCGAACGGCACGGCGGACTGCACGAGGGGCATCGCGCCGGAGCCGCGTACGCCGGAGCCCCGTATGCCGGAGCCGCGCTCGCCGGAACCCCGGACGCCGCAGCCCCGTACGCCGGATCCGCGGGCGTACGACTGGCGGGCGGGGCCGGGCCCGGGCGGCGGTGCCGGGCGGGTGCCCCGCAGGCCGCAGCCGCGGCCCGTGCTCTCCGAGCTGAGGCTGTCCGCCTTCGGCCCGCACCGGGCCGCCGCCTTCGGGTTCGGGCCGGTCACGCTGATCGCCGGCCCCAGCGGCAGCGGCAAGTCCCGGCTGGTGGCGGCCTGTACGGCCCTGGCCGGGCTGGGCGCGGGCGGCACGCTGGCCGAGGTGTTCCCCGAGCCGGCGGCCTGCGTCCCGGACGGGTCGGTCCCCGACGCGGAGCGGCGGCGCGGATTCCGGATCGGCTGTACGGTCGACGGTCCGGCCGGGCCGGTCCGGCTCGACCTGGCGGTGCAGGCCGAACCCTCCTTGCGGATCGTCGGCGAGCGGCTCAGCGCCGGCGGCCGGCCGCTGCTCACCACCGCGTTGCGGGAACCCCGACTGCCGGTGGTCGAGGCGGCCTGGCTGACCGAGGGGACCCACGGGGTCACCCGCGCCCCGCTGCCCGACGACCGGCTCGGCACTGCCCTGCTGCCGCTGCGGGTGGCCGGCCGCACGGAGGGGCAGCGGCGGGTGCTCGCGGCCGCCGAGCAGGTCGTGGTCGCCCTGCGGTCGGTGTACGGGTGCGATCCGCGGCCGGAGGCGATGCGGGAGCCGGTGCCGCTGGGTGCGGGCCGGCTGGCCGGGAACTGCGCCGACCTGGCCGACGTACTGCGCCGGACCCGGCGGGAGTGCGGCACCCGGTACGCGCTGCTGCTGAACGCCGCCTGGGCCGGGTGCGCGGGCGGCCCGGTCCGCGAGGTGGCCGCGCGGGCGCTGGCCGGCGGACGGGTCGTGGCCGAGCTGGTGCGCGAGTCCGGGCCCGCGACCCCGCTGGCCCGGCTGGGCGACGGGGAACTGCGCTTCCTCGCCTTCGCCCTGGTCCTGCTGACCGGGCCCGGGGTGCTGGCCGTGGACCCGGCCGCGGAACTGCCGTCCGCCCGGCAGGCGCTGACCGTGCTCGCCGACGGCTTCGACCGGTGCCTGGACCGGCGGCAGCGGACGGAGCTGGTCCGGCTGGCCGTGACGGCGGCGGAGCGCGGGCACCTGAGGCTGGTGGCGACGGTGGGGGAGGACGCGATGGGGGCCCGGGGGCTGCCCGGGGTGTCGGTGGTAGACCTGGTGCCGTGAGCGATGAACTGACTGCGGATGACGGGGCGGACGGCCGGGACGGCGGCGGCGCGGGCGGCGGCGGTGCGGGCGGGGGCGACGGCGTGGGCAGCGGCGGTGCGGGCGGGGGCGCGGACGGCGGGGAGCGGCTGGCCCGGCTGCAGCGCCGGCTGGCAGAGTTCGCGGAGGCGCGCGGCTGGGGGCCGTACCACACCCCGAAGAACCTGGCGGTGGCGTTGAGCGTGGAGGCGTCCGAACTGGTGGAGATCTTCCAGTGGCTGACGCCGGAACAGTCGGCGCGGGTGATGGAGGAGCCGGACACCGCGCACCGGGTGGCCGACGAGGTGGCCGACGTGCTGGCGTATCTCCTGCAGTTCTGTGAGGTCCTGGGGGTGGATGTGCTGGATGCGCTCGCCGCGAAGATCGAAAGGAACGAGCTCCGCTTCCCGGTACCGGGCACTCCGGGGCCTGATCGTCACTCTTCGGAGTGATGGCGTTGTCCACAACCTTGATTCTGTCCACATTTTCCGAATACCCCTGGCTTTACTGACTCGTTGCCCTCACTCTGGGTAGTGGTGAGTACGGGATGTCGTGCGGACGGGGGACGGCATATGGATGCGGTACGGCTGATCGCGGCCGGCCGGCATGCGCTGGCACGGAGCGGGGCGGCGATGGACATCATCGGCGAGTCCTGGCAGGCACAGGCACTGGCCCAGGGGATCGGGAGCTGGCTGGCGGTCACCGGGCCGCAGGAGCTCAGAGCGGAGGCACGGGGACTGAGGGAATCGGGGGGCAGAGGCTGCGGGGCGCTGGACCGCGCCCAGCCGCGCGGCGAGGACAGAACCGTCGACCGCACGCCGCGGGCGGAGCGGTTGACGGAGGTTTCGGACGTGCGGCAGGCGCTGTTGGGGTTGCAGGCGCTGCTGGGCGAGGTCGGCATAGCGCTGGTCGGGGTGGCCTGTGCCACGGATGACGACGGGCTGTACTGGCCCTGCATAGAAGCCATCGACGCGGCCGACGAGTCCAGCGACCGGGTCCGGGCGATCCTGCGCCGCCTCGCGGTCCGCGAGCGGGGCTCCGCCTCGGGCGTGGCCTGAGCGGCGGAGGGCCTTCCGGGGCCGGCCGGACGTCGTCGTCCGTGCCGGGCCGGAAGGCCCTGGGGCGGCCCCGGAAGCTAGTGGGTGCCGAAGGGGGCGCGGTGCTCGGTCGTGGGAGTGTGCTTTCCGGAGGACTGCAGATCGGCGTCGAGTTCGGAGAGGTCGGCGTTGAGCGCGGCCATCAGCTCTTCCATCTGCTGGAGGAGGCCCTTGGGTGCCCCGCTCTGCGCGGGTACCGCGGGCTCCCCTGCGACGGGCTCGGGCACGGACTCCTGGGACATGGCGGCGGCCTCCTCGGCCCTGCCCTTCCGGGACGGAAGGGGTGGCGGACGCACCGGCGATCGGTGGCCGCCGGCGCGCGGGCCGGGCGGTCCGGCTCCGGACGGGCCAACGATCACCGTCGGCGCCGGTCACTGGCGGGGACCTGCCGGAGGCTCGACGTTGACGGAGATTCACCCTGCCGGGGCGTCGGGCCGTGTCTTTCTGATCGTGCCGGCCCGCGGCGTCCGGATCGCGCCGATCCGGACCGATCCGAAAGGCACGGCACTGGGGGCAGGATGGGGGTATGGATCTTCGCATTTTCACCGAGCCCCAGCAGGGCGCCTCCTACGACACCCTGCTCACCGTGGCAAAGGCAACCGAGGACCTCGGCTTCGACGCGTTCTTCCGCTCCGACCACTACCTGAAGATGGGCTCGGCCGACGGGCTGCCCGGGCCGACCGACGCCTGGATCACCCTCGCCGGGCTGGCCCGCGAGACCAGCCGGATCAGGCTCGGCACGCTGATGACCGCCGGCACGTTCCGGCTGCCCGGCGTGCTGGCCATCCAGGTGGCGCAGGTGGACCGGATGTCCGGCGGCCGGATCGAGCTCGGCCTCGGTGCGGGCTGGTTCGAGGAGGAGCACAAGGCGTACGGGATCCCCTTCCCGGCGGAGCGGATCGCCCGGCTGGAGGAGCAGCTGGCGATCGTCACCGGGCTGTGGGGCACCGAGGTCGGAAAGACCTTCGACTTCGACGGGACCTACTACACGGTGGAGGGCTCACCCGCGCTGCCCAAGCCCCTCCAGGCCAAGGTGCCCGTACTGATCGGCGGGCACGGCGCCAAGCGGACGCCGGCCCTGGCCGCGCGGTACGCGGACGAGTTCAACATGCCGTTCGCCTCCGTGGCGGACAGCCGGCGGCAGTTCGGCCGGGTCCGGGACGCGGCCGAACAGGCCGGCCGGGCGCCCGGGGACCTCGTCTACTCGAACGCGCTGGTGGTGTGCGTGGGCCGGGACGAGGCCGAGGTGTCCCGCCGGGCCGCCGCGATCGGCCGGGACGCCGACGAGCTCAAGGCCAACGGGCTGGCCGGCTCCCCTGCCGAGGTCGTGGAGAAGATCGGCACCTACGCGGAGGCCGGTTCCTCCCGCATCTACCTCCAGGTCCTCGACCTGGACGATCTGGACCACCTGGAGCTGATCTCCGACCGGGTGCTCTCCCAGCTCGGCTGAGGCTCCGATGACCCGCGCATCCGGCCCGCTCGCCGCCGCCCTGGACCGCCGGACCGTCCTGCTCGACGGCGGCCTGAGCAACCGGCTCGCCGACCAGGGCTGTGATCTGTCCGGCGGCCGGTGGACGGGCCGGGTGCTCGACGAAGCGCCCGGCCAGATCACCGCCGCCCATGCCGCGTACGTCCGGGCCGGCGCCGAGGTGCTGATCACCGCGAGCTATCAGGTGGGGGCCGAGCCCGCACTGCTGGAGCGCAGCGTCGCCCTGGCCGCGCGCGCCGCCGAGGAGGCGGAGCGCGAGGTGTGGGTGGCCGCCTCGGTCGGCCCGTACGGGGCACTGCTCGCGGACGGCTCCGAGTACCGGGGCCGGTACGGGCTGACGGTCCGGCAGCTCGCGGACTTCCACCGCCCGCGGATCGAGGCCCTGCTGGCCGCCGGTCCGGACGTGCTGGCCCTGGAGACCGTCCCGGACACCGACGAGGCGGAAGCCCTGCTGTCGCTGCTGGCCGGCACCGGGGTGCCGGCCTGGCTCTCGTACACCGTCGAGGGCGGCCGCACCCGGGCCGGACAGCCCCTGGCGGAGGCGTTCGCACTCGCCGCAGGGATCCCGGAGGTGATCGCGGCCGGGGTCAACTGCTGTGACCCCGCGGAGGTCCTGCCGGCCGTCGCCCTGGCCGCCCGGACCACCGGCCGGCCGGCGGTGGCGTACCCCAACGACGGCTCGGTCTGGGACGCCGCCACCGGCACCTGGAACCGGCCGGCCGCTCCCCTCCCGTGGCCGGTCGACTCCTGGCGGCGGGCCGGCGCCCGCCTGATCGGCGGCTGCTGCCGCGTCGGCCCGCCGGGTATCGCGGACCTGGCGGACGCCATGGGCGGACCGGGCGGTGCCCCGCTCGGTGACTAGCTGCGCTTCCAGGTCTTGCAGCCGTTGGTCTCGAAGACCTTGTCCGACTTCTTGACCGTCACCACGGTGGCGCCCTGCGAGTTGCCGTTGGCGATGATGCTGTCGAAGCTGCCGTCGGCGCTGGAATGCCGCGCCCAGTAGCAGTTGGCGATGAATCCGGGCTCGGGGCCGGCGGTCTTGTAGGTGCCGGGCTGGATGTCCTCACCCACCACGTAGCTGCCGTCGCCCGGAATCTCCGTGGCGGGGCCGTCTTCCTCGGTGCGGGCGGTCTCCGCCGCGGGTGGGGTCGCCGTCTCGGTCACGGTGGCCGTCTCGGTCACCGTGGTGGTGACGGTCGGACCGGGCGGGGCGGGCTCGGAGGACGTGGCGGTGACGGTGACGGTGACCGTGGGGCCGGGCGTGGAGCGGGTCACCGTCCGCGGATCCGCGGTGCACGAGGCGGCGACCACGAGGACGGCCAGGGTGGCCGCGGCGATGCCGCCGCAGCCGAGCGCCGTCTTCTGCCGGGCCCCCCAGCCGGGCGCCCGGGGAACCGGAGGTGGGAGGGGCGGCGGGGGCGGTATGGATGTCATCAGTGGCAGGTGGTGTAACCGCGCCCGTTGGCCTTCCAGGAGCAGGAGTCCTTCTTGGTGCCGTTCGCGGCGTACAGGGTGACGCCGCCCTTGCTGTTGTTGAACCAGAAATTGTTGGCCTTCCGGTACACCGTGGAGCCGGTGTTGGTGCCCTGACCGTTGCGCACGCGCACGGTCTTGCCGGCGCCCAGGACGAAGGAGCCGCTGAAGGTGGCCTTGAAGCCCGAGTCGGTGCGGACCGTGTAGCCCTTCAGCTGGACCGCCGCGCGGGTGTTGTTGTGGATGTCGACGTACTCGGCGTTCAGCTTCGCGTTCGTCTGCGGACGGTCCGCACCCGGGCCGTCGAACTGGAGCGCGCCGAAGTGCAGGCCGCCCTGGTGGGTGGCGGCGACGGCCGGCGGCGCGGCCAGGATGCCGACGGCGAGCGCGGCGGAGGCGGCGGAAGCGCCGATGACGTGGGTCTTCTTCATGGGATCCCCCCTGCTGGTGGCATGACAAAGCCCCGCCTCCGCACTGCGGCATGATGGAGCCGGGGCGGTCGTAATCATGGCACAGCCTCGATCAAGTTGAGCGCTTGCGTTACATGCAGGTGATCAATTTTGAGCCAGGGAGGGCAGTACATGAAGGTCACCACCAGCGCGAACACCATCACCGTGGAGCAGGTGGACGGGTACGAGGGCTACGCGTTCGTCGTCTCCTTCCTGGCCGATGGGACCAAACCGCACGGGTTCTACGTCTCCGCACCGGCGGACCGGCCCGTGACCGCGACGTTCCTGCGCAGGTTGCCGTTCGACACCCTCCTGCGGGCCGCGGCCGAGGCCCGTGTCGCCCAGTTCTCCGGCGCACCCGCCCCCGCCGCGGAGGGCCGGCCGTACGGCGGCGGGAACGAGCACACCGCAAGGGTCGCGGAGCTCTACCGCTGGGCCGTCGACCACGGGATCCCGCCCCGCCGGGCCATCGCCGCCCGCTGGGGCAAATCGGAAGCCACGGCCGGCCGCTGGATCGCCGAAGCCCGCCGCAAGGGCCTGCTCCCGCCCCGAGACGCCTGACGTCCACCGGGGACACCCGGTGCGCGCCGGCGCGACGGGCACTGCCGATGCTGCCGATGTCCCGTGGCTCACCGGGCGGAAGCGACCGGATGACGGACCCGAGCCATGCGTGCGCACGTCGGCACCTACACTCCGGCCGGACTGCCACTGCGGGCAGCCGGATTACCCGGAGGAACCGTTGATCCTGTTCAGCCTCGCCCCCCTCTCTGATTGCCCCGACGGGGATCTGCTGGGCCGCCCGTGCAAGGGGTGGCAGGAGGGGATGGCTCCGGAGCTCGTCTACGCCCTGAACCGGGGGTGCTGGGAGCTCGGTACCGACAGGGCAGCCGAGCAGACGATCGCCCTGTACGCCTCCACCGGAGACCAGACCGTGCGACTGGCCGTGGAGATCGACCGGATCGATCCCGTCGGCGAGGCCGGCGGCCGGAAGCTGTACGCCGTGGTCGGCCGGATCCTCACCGATGAGCACCCGGTCCACCGGGCTTACGTGGGCCGGCGGGCGCCGGAGCGGCTCCAGCAGACGTTCCGCTACTGCGAACCGGAGTGTGGGGTCGTGCTGTCGGACGCGGGTGGAGCATGTACGGCCGTCGCGCAGTGGATCGTGTCGGAAGAGGCGTCGGAAGAGGTGTCGGGAGCGGCACCGGACGAGGGCTTCCGGCAGTACATGGCCTGTGGCGAGCACATGGCACCGCCTGGAACGGGCCGATACCGTGTGCGGCCCATCGTCTGATCCGCACTGCCGAAGTCCCGTCTCCCGGGGAATGGCGTGCCGCGCCGCGTGAGGTCGGCGGTGCCGGACGGGAAATCCAGTCGCCCGTGGCGGTCGGGGCGGTCATGCTGAAGCGCATGTTCCTGACGATCAGCACCACCGGCACCGCCGAGAAACCGGCCACTGACCTGGGCTTCCTGCTGCACAAGCATCCCGGCAGGGCCCAGTCGTTCAGTACCTCCCACGGCACCGCGCACGTCCTGTACCCCGAGGCCACGGCCGAACGGTGCACCGCCGCGCTGCTGCTGGAGGTCGACCCGGTGGCGCTGGTCCGGCGGGGTCAGGGCAAGGGCCGCGGCGGGGCTCCCGACGCCGCCCTCGCGCAGTACGTCAACGACCGCCCGTACGCAGCCTCCTCGCTGCTCGCCGTGGCCCTCGGCAGTGTCTTCCGCACCGCGCTCCAGGGTCGGTGCACCGCCCGGCCCGAGCTGGCGGAGCAGCCGCTGCCGCTGCGCATCGAGATCCCCGCGCTGCCCGCGCGCGGCGGGGCGGCGCTGGTGCACCGGCTGTTCGGGCCGCTCGGCTGGACCTCCGTGACCGCCGATCCGGTCCCGCTCGACGAGCACTTCCCGGAGTGGGGCGACTCCCGGTACGTACGCCTGGTCCTGGAGGGCGAGCTGCGTCCGGCCGACGCCCTGCGGCAGCTCTACGTCCTGCTGCCGGTGCTGGACGACGCCAAGCACTACTGGGTGGCCCCCGACGAGGTCGACAAGCTGCTCCGGGCCGGCGACGGCTGGCTGGCCGGGCACCCCGAGCACGCGCTCATCACCGCCCGCTACCTGTCCCGCCGCTGGGGCCTGACCCGTGCCGCCATGGAGCGGCTGGAGCTGGTCCGGCTCGCCGAGGCGGACGGCAGCGAGGTCGAGGACATCGACAACGCCGTGGAAGACGGTGACAACGCCGTCGAGGGCAGCGACAACGCCGTCGAAGGCGGGGCGGAATCCGACGGCGCGGCGCGGCCCGTGCCGCTCGCCCAGCAGCGCCGCGATGCGGTCCTCGCCGTGCTGCGCGAGGCCGGCGCCCACCGGGTGCTGGACCTCGGCTGCGGCCAGGGCCAGCTGGTCCAGGCGCTGCTCTCGGACCCGGCCTTCACCGAGATCGTCGGCGTGGACGTGTCCGTGAAGGCCCTCACCGTCGCCGCGCGGCGGCTGCGGCTGGACCGCATGGGTGAGCGCCAGAGCTCCCGCGTCCGGCTGCTCCAGGGCTCGCTCGCCTACACCGACAAGCGGCTCGCCGGCTACGACGCGGCCGTGCTCAGCGAGGTCATCGAGCACCTGGACCTGCCCCGGCTGCCGGCCCTGGAGTACGCCGTCTTCGGCTCGGCCCGCCCCCGTACGGTGGTGGTGACCACCCCGAACGTCGAGTACAACGTGCGCTGGGAGTCCCTGCCGGCCGGACACGTACGGCACCGCGACCACCGCTTCGAATGGACCCGCGAGGAGTTCCGCACCTGGGCGGCGGGGACCGCCGAACGGTACGGGTACTCCGTCTCGTACGTGCCCGTCGGCGACGACGACCCCGAGGTCGGCCCGCCCACCCAGATGGCCGTCTTCACCACCCTGACCACCACCACCGCCACCGGCGCCCCGAAGGAGGGAGAGGCCGCATGAACAGCGACGCCACCGACGCCACCGACGCCACCGACGCCACCGACGCCACCGAAGTCACCGGTACCCAGACCGGTACCGAGGACCGCGCGGGTGCCGCCACCGCCGGCCGGAAGCGGGTGCTGCCCGTCACCGACCTGTCCCTCGTCGTCCTGATAGGCGCCACCGGATCGGGCAAGTCCACCTTCGCCCGCCGGCACTTCAAGCCCACCGAGGTGCTCTCCTCCGACTACTGCCGGGGCCTGGTCGCCGACGACGAGAACGACCAGAGCGCCAGCAGGGACGCCTTCGACGTCCTCCACTACATCGCCGGCAAGCGGCTCGCCGCCGGCCGCCTCACCGTCGTCGACGCCACCAGCGTGCAGCAGGACGCCCGCCGGCAGCTGGTCCAGCTCGCCCGCGCCCACGACGTGCTGCCCATCGCGATCGTCCTCGACCTGCCCGAAGAGGTCTGCGCCGCGCGCAACGCCACCCGTCCCGACCGCGCCGGCCTGCCCCGCGCCGTGATCCAGCGGCACCGTCGCGAACTCCGCCGCTCGCTGCGCGGCCTGGAGCGCGAGGGCTTCCGCAAGGTGCACGTGCTGCGCAGCGTCGAGGAGGTCGAGGCCGCCGAGGTGGTGCTGGAGAAGCGCTTCAACGACCTGCGGCACCTCACCGGCCCCTTCGACATCGTCGGTGACATCCACGGCTGCTCCTCCGAGCTGGAGACCCTGCTCGGCAAGCTCGGCTACCGGGACGGTGTGCACCCCGAGGGCCGGACCGCCGTGTTCGTCGGCGACCTCGTCGACCGGGGACCGGACAGCCCCGGCGTGCTCCGCCGCGTCATGGGCATGGTCAAGTCCGGCAACGCGCTGTGCGTGCCCGGAAACCACGAGAACAAGCTCGGCCGCCACCTCAAGGGGCGCAAGGTGCAGCTCACCCACGGCCTCGCCGAGACCGTCGAGCAGCTGGGCAAGGAGGACGAGGAGTTCGTCGCCGAGGTCCGCACCTTCATCGACGGCCTGGTCAGCCACTACCTGCTGGACGGCGGCAACCTGGTCGTCTGCCACGCCGGACTCCCCGAGAAGTACCACGGCCGCACCTCCGGCCGGGTCCGCTCGCACGCCCTGTACGGCGACACCACCGGCGAGACCGACGAGTTCGGGCTGCCGGTGCGGTACCCGTGGGCCGAGGAGTACCGGGGCAAGGCCACCGTGGTCTACGGCCACACCCCGGTCCCGGACACCTCCTGGGTCAACAACACCATCTGCCTGGACACCGGCGCGGTGTTCGGCGGACGGATGACCGCGCTGCGCTGGCCGGAGCGCGAGCTGGTCGACGTACCGGCCGAGCGGGTCTGGTACGAGCCGGTCAAGCCGCTGGCCGCCGCCGCGCCCGGTGGACACGAGGGCCGGCCGCTGGACCTGGCCGACGTGCACGGGCGGCGGACCGTGGAGACCCGGCACCTGGGGAACGTCGCCGTGCGCGAGGAGAACGCGGCAGCGGCCCTGGAGGTCATGAGCCGCTTCGCCGCCGACCCGCGGCTGGTGCCGTACCTGCCGCCGACCATGGCGCCGACGGCGACCTCGAAGGAGGAAGGCCACCTGGAGCACCCGGCCGAGGCCTTCGCGCAGTACCGCAAGGACGGCATCGGGCAGGTGGTCTGCGAGGAGAAGCACATGGGCTCCCGGGCCGTGGTGCTGCTCTGCAAGGACGCGGACACGGCCGCGGAGCGGTTCGGGGTGCAGGGGCCGTCCGGCTCCGTGTACACCCGCACCGGACGCCCGTTCTTCGACGACCCGGCCACCACCGAGGAGGTCCTCGCCCGGCTCCGGGACGCGGTCTCCGCGGCCGGACTGTGGGAGGAACTGGCCACCGACTGGCTGCTGCTGGACGGCGAGCTGCTGCCCTGGTCGCTGAAGTCTGCGGGACTGCTGCGCAGCCAGTACGCGGCGGTGGGCGCGGCCGCCGGAGCGGTCTTCCCGGCGGCGCTCGCCGCCCTGGAGGCGGCCGCGGCACGCGGCGTGGACACCGCCGGACTGCTCGCCCGGCAGCAGGACCGGGCGGCCGACGCGGCGGCCTTCACCGAGGCGTACCGCCGTTACTGCTGGACCACCGACGGCCTGGACGGGGTGCGGTTCGCGCCCTTCCAGCTGCTCGCCGCCCAGGGGCGCAGCCTCGCGGCGGAGCCGCACGACCGGCAGCTGGCCTGGCTGGACCGGCTGGTCGAGGCCGACGAGAAGGCCGGCACCGGGCTGCTCCGCCGTACCGGGCGGATCGTGGTCGACACCGGCGACGAGGACTCCGTACGGGCGGGCACCGGCTGGTGGCTGGAGCTGACGGCCGCGGGCGGTGAGGGCATGGTCGTCAAGCCGCTGCAGGCGTACGCGCGCGATGCGGACGGGCGGCTGGTGCAGCCCGGGGTCAAGGTGCGCGGCCGTGAGTACCTGCGGATCATCTACGGCCCGGACTACACGCGTCCGGAGAACCTGGAGCGGCTGCGGCAGCGCTTCCTCGGCCACAAGCGGTCGCTGGCGCTGCGGGAGTACGCGCTGGGTCTGGAGGGGCTGGACCGGCTGGCCGCGGGCGAGCCGCTGTGGCGGGTGCACGAGACGGTGTTCGCCGTGCTGGCACTGGAGTCGGAGCCGGTCGACCCCCGGCTCTAGGGACTGTCCGGCAGACCAGGGCCGCGTGGGCTGCGGCCCACGCCCGGCCCAAGGCCGGGCCCGCGCCGTCAGGAGCGGCGGCGCGGGCCGGGCCGTCGGGGCCGGCGAGGGATCCGGGTCAGGGTCGGCCCGGGATCCCCGTCAAGGCCGGCCCGGGATCCGCGTCAAGGCCGTGCGGGGCGGCGTCAAGGCCCGGACCACCGGTTGTGACCAGGTGCGCACGGGATCGTTCTTCCATGACAGCGGATGTACATGACCCATGTGGAAGGACGGAACGTCAGATATGAAGATGACCGCGCGCGGAAGCATTGCGGCGCTCATGACCTGTATGGCCGCGGCGGGGGCGGCGTCCCCGGCCGCGGCCGATGTCCCGGTCGGGGTCCCGCTGGAGGGCGTCGAGTCGACGCTCGGCATCGACGCCCCGCGGGTCGCCACCGGCGTACCGGTCCCCGTGGTCGGCGCGATCGACGCCCCCCGGTTCCACACCGGGGAGCTCATGCCCGAGCGGACGCTGCCCACGGTGCCCCTGGACCTCGGTCTCGGCCGCACCCTGGTCGCCTCGAAGGTGCCCAATGCCCTCGGCCCGGAGAAGAAGGACGCCGAGGGTTCCCTGGAGGCCCCGGCCACCACCATGGCGGCGCGCGGCCCGGGCGCGGTGCTCGGCCTGCCGCTGACCGCGCCGGACGCCTCCAACTACGGCCTGCCCAACGTGACCCTGCCCAAGCTCGGGGTGGTCGGCCCGGAGCTCGTCGGCGAGCCCTCGGCGCTGCTCGGCCTGCACTGAGGTCCGTCCGCGCGGAGACGACGCTGCGTCAACTCCACGTCGAAACGCCGTCCGGTCTGCGAACGTGTACCGCATGGGATTCCATGTCGATTCCGAGACCGGGCGGCTCCGCCGCGTCATACTGCACCGGCCCGACCTGGAGCTGAAGCGGCTCACACCGAGCAACAAGGACGCGCTGCTCTTCGACGACGTGCTGTGGGTGCGCCGGGCCCGACAAGAGCACGACGGCTTCGCGGACGTGCTGCGCGACCGCGGGGTCGAGGTGCACCTCTTCGGGGACCTGCTGGGCGAGGCGCTGGACCTGCCCGAAGCCAGACGGCTGGTCCTCGACCGGGTGTTCGACGAGAAGGAATACGGTCCGCTCGCCACCGACCACCTCCGGTCGGCCTTCGACGAGCTGTCCTCCGCCGAGCTGGCCGAGGCGCTGGTCGGCGGGATGACCAAACGGGAGTTCCTGGAGCGGCACGCCGAACCGGTCTCGGTCCGCTTCCACGCCCTGGAGCTGGACGGCTTCCTGCTCGGCCCGCTGCCCAACCACCTGTTCACCCGGGACACCTCGGCCTGGATCTACGACGGGGTGTCGATCAACGCGATGCGCTGGCCGGCCCGGCAGCGGGAGACCGTGCACTTCGAGGCGATCTACAAGCACCATCCGCTGTTCACCTCCTCGGGGCCCTTCCACTACTGGTCGCAGGGCCAGGCCGACTACCCCTCCACCATCGAGGGCGGGGACGTCCTGGTCATCGGGAACGGGGCGGTGCTGATCGGGATGAGCGAACGCACCACCCCGCAGGCGGTGGAGATGCTGGCGCGGGGGCTGTTCGCGGCCGGCTCGGCCCGCACGATCGTGGCGCTGGACATGCCCAAGCGGCGGGCCTTCATGCATCTGGACACGGTGATGACCATGGTCGACGGGGACACCTTCACCCAGTACGCCGGCCTGGGCATGCTCCGCTCCTACACCATCGAGCCGGGCGGGGACGGGCAGGAGCTGAAGGTCACCGACCATCCGCCGGAGCACATGCACCGGGCGATCGCCGCCGCCCTCGGGCTGGATTCCATCCGGGTCCTGACCGCCACCCAGGACGTGCACTCGGCGGAGCGGGAGCAGTGGGACGACGGCTGCAACGTGCTGGCCGTGGAGCCCGGCGTGGTGATCGCGTACGAGCGCAACGTCACCACCAACACCCACCTGCGCAGGGAGGGCATCGAGGTGATCGAGATCCCGGGCAGCGAGCTGGGGCGCGGCCGGGGCGGTCCCCGGTGCATGAGCTGCCCGGTCGAACGGGACCCGGTCTGACGGAGCCGCCGCCCGGTCCTGTGCGACGGAGTCACCCGGTCCGGTCTGACGGAGCCACCCGGTCCGGTGTGACGAGCCCCTCCGGGCATTTCCGTATAGCAATGCAAGCTTTCGTATAGACTTCCATGGTCTCTTGTCCCGCGCCACCCTGGAGCACCCTCATGGCCATCGACCTCGCCGGCCGCAGTTTCCTCAAGGAGCTCGACTTCACCGCCGCCGAGTTCCGCGGTCTGGTCGAGCTGGCCGCCGAGCTGAAGGCGGCCAGGAAGGCGGGCACCGAGGTGCGCCGGCTCCAGGGGCGCAGCATCGCGCTGATCTTCGAGAAGACCTCCACCCGCACCCGGTGCGCCTTCGAGGTCGCCGCCGCCGAGCAGGGCGCGCACACCGTCTACCTGGACCCCTCCGGCTCCCAGCTGGGCCACAAGGAGTCGGTCAGGGACTCGGCGCGGGTGCTCGGCCGGATGTTCCACGCCATCGAGTACCGGGGCGACAGCCAGGACTCCGTCGAGGAGCTGGCCGCGTACGCGGGGGTCCCCGTCTACAACGGGCTGACCGACGACTGGCACCCCACCCAGATGCTGGCCGACGTGCTCACCATGACCGAGCACTCGGACAAGCCCCTCGACGGCATCTCCTTCGCCTACCTCGGCGACGCCCGCTTCAACATGGGCAACTCCTACCTGGTCACCGGCGCCCTGCTCGGCATGGACGTACGGATCGTGGCGCCGAAGGCGTACTGGCCGGCCGAGCCGGTCGTGGCCCGGGCCCGGGAGCTCGCGCAGGTCAGCGGTGCCCGGATCACGCTGACCGAGGACGTGGCCGAGGGGGTCGCGCAGGCCGACTTCGTCGCCACCGACGTCTGGGTCTCGATGGGGGAGCCCAAGGAGGTGTGGGACGAGCGGATCGAGGCGCTCCGCGGCTACGCGGTCACCATGGACGTGCTCCGCGCCACCGGCAACCCGGACGTCAAGTTCCTGCACTGCCTGCCGGCCTTCCACGACCTGGGCACCAAGGTCGGGCGGGAGATCCACGAGCGGCACGGGCTGACCGCCCTGGAGGTCACCGACGAGGTCTTCGAGTCGGAGCACTCGGTGGTCTTCGACGAGGCGGAGAACCGGCTGCACACGATCAAGGCCGTGATGGTCGCCACCCTCGCCGGGCCCGCCGCATAGTCATACGGTGCACCGGAGCGTCGGCAGGGTGAACCACACCGCCTTGCCGCGGTCCGTCGGTCGCTGACCGCAGGAGGAACTGAGCGCGCGGATCAGGAACAGGCCGCGGCCACCCTCCTGCCAGGGGTCCGGAGCCTCCGGGTGCGGGTCCGGATGCGCATGCGGGTCCGGGTGCCGGTCCGGGTGCCGGCCGGCCTGCCGGTGGTGCCCGTCGGGAGCCCGCCCGGCGGGGAGGGCGGGCGCCACCGCCACCGCCACGTCCACCGGATCGCCGTCGTGGACCTCCACCTGGCACCCGTCCGGCAGCACTTCCACCACGATCTCGATGGGGCCCTCGCCGCGCGCGTGCTGCACGGCGTTTGCGACCAGCTCCGCCGTGAGCAGTTCCGCGGTGTCGCCGTCGGCGGGCTGCCCGGCCTCGGCGAGCGTGTTCCGGACCAGGGCGCGGGCCATGGGGACCGCCGCGACGGAGTGCGGGAGCACGATGCGCCGGGCGGGTCCGGCCGCACCGGCGGGTCCGGCGACGGGCACGATGGCGGCCGCGGCGGCGGCCGCGGGCACGCAGGGTTCGGCCGTCGCGGCCGTCGCGGCCGGCGAGGCCGGCGGGGTCGGTGCACCGGGCGCAGTGGGTGCGGTCGGCATGGCGGGCGGTCCTTTCCGTGCGGCACCGGCGGGGACACGGGCGCAACTCGTTCAACACTTCAACGATACGGAGCCGGAAAGTGTGCCCCAAGGGCACCCCGGCGCCCCCTGGCGGGACCAGGGTCATGCCCGCCCCGGGACCTTGGGCGGGGACGGCCGCGCCGTCCCGGCCAAGCTATCGCGACTTCGTGACGGCAGTCACAGATCGGTGCTACGGTCGGGACCGTGAGCCCCTTCACTGGTTCCGCAGCCGGCACGCAACGGTGGCGCCACCTCCGGGTCACCCGGCAGGACGGAGTCGCGACCGTCACCCTCGACCGCCCCCAGAAGCTGAACGCGCTCACCTTCGGCGCCTACGCCGACCTGCGCGATCTGCTCGCCGAACTCTCCCGCGAACGCTCCGTCCGGGCCCTGGTGCTCGGCGGCGAAGGCCGTGGCTTCTGCTCCGGCGGGGACGTGGACGAGATCATCGGCGCCACCCTCGCCATGGACACCGCCCAGCTCCTCGACTTCAACCGGATGACCGGCCAGGTGGTGCGCGCCGTCCGGGAGTGCCCCTTCCCGGTGATCGCCGCCCTGCACGGCGTGGCCGCCGGGGCCGGCGCGGTCCTCGCCCTCGCCGCCGACTTCCGGATCGCCGACCCCACCGCCCGCTTCGCGTTCCTCTTCACCCGGGTGGGCCTGTCCGGCGGCGACATGGGCGCCGCCTACCTGCTGCCCCGGGTGGTCGGACTCGGCCACGCCACCCGCCTCCTGATGCTCGGCGAACCCGTCCACGCCGCAGAGGCCGAACGGATCGGACTCCTCAGCGAGCTCACCGAGGAGGGCAAGGCGGGCGTCCGGGCCGCCGAACTCGCCGACCGCCTGGCCGCCGGCCCCGCCCTCGCCTACGCCCAGACCAAGGCCCTGCTCACCGCCGAGCTCGACATGCCGCTGGCCGCCTCGGTGGAACTGGACGCAGCCACCCAGGCGCTGCTGATGAACGGCGAGGACTACGCCGAGTTCCACGCGGCGTTCACCGGCGGGCGCCCGCCCGCCTGGCGGGGACGCTAGCCGTGCGGGCCGCCGTCACCGGCGGGGGACCCGGCGGGCTGTACGCGGCCGCGCTCCTCGCCCGCCGCGGCCACGAGGTCACCCTCTGGGAACGCAACGCGCCCCACGACACCTTCGGCTTCGGGGTGGTGCTCTCCGACGAGACCCTCGGCGGCATCGAGAGCGCCGACCCGGAGGTGTACGCGGCCCTGTCCGCCGGGTTCGTCCGCTGGGACGACATCGACATCGTCCACCGGGGCCGGCTGCTCACCTCCGGCGGCCACGGCTTCGCCGCCCTCGGCCGCCGCCGGCTGCTGGAGGTCCTCCACGCCCGGTGCGCGGGCCTCGGCGTGGACCTGCGGCTTCGCCGCGAGGCCCCGGACCCGGCCGCGCTGGCGGCCTCGTACGACCTGGTGGTGGCCGCCGACGGGGTGCACAGCGCCACCCGCGGGGCCCTCGCCGAGCACCTCCGGCCCACCGTCGCCACCGGCCGCTGCCGCTACATCTGGCTGGCCGCCGACTTCGCCCTGGACGCCTTCCGCTTCGAGATCGCCGAGACCGAGCACGGCGTGATGCAGCTCCACGGCTACCCCTACGCGGCCGACTCCTCCACCGTGATCGTCGAAATGCGCGAGGAGGTGTGGCACGCTGCCGGCTTCGACCTGTGCGACGAGACCGAGTCCGCCGCCCGCTGCGCCAAGATCTTCGGCGAGGCCCTGCGCGGGCGCGCCCTGCGCGGCAACCGCTCCGCGTGGACCGCCTTCCGGACCGTCGTCTGCGAACGCTGGTCGCACGGCAACACCGTGCTGCTCGGCGACGCCGCCCACACCGCGCACTTCTCCATCGGATCGGGCACCAAACTGGCCGTCGAGGACGCCCTCGCCCTGGCCGATGCCGTCACCGCCACACCCGGTGACGTACCCGCCGCGCTCGCCGCGTACGAGGAGGCCCGCCGCCCGGCCGTCGCCTCCACCCAGCGCGCGGCCGCCGCCAGCATGCGCTGGTTCGAGGAACTCGCCGGGTACACCGGCCAGCCCGCCCGCCAGTTCGCCTTCAACCTGCTCACCCGGAGCCGCCGGGTCACCCACGACAACCTGCGGCTGCGCGACGCCCGCTTCACCCACGCCGTGGAGCGGGACTTCGGCTGCCCCGACGGTGCCACCCCGCCGATGTTCACCCCGTACCGGCTGCGCGGCCTGACCCTGCGCAACCGGGTGGTCGTCTCTCCGATGGACGTGTACTCCGCCATGGACGGGGTGCCGGGCGACTTCCACCTGGTCCACCTCGGCTCCCGGGCCCTGGGCGGAGCCGGCCTGGTGATGACCGAGATGGTCTGCGTCTCCCCTTCGGGCCGGATCACCCCCGGCTGCGCCGGCCTGTACACCGACGGGCAGGCCGGGGCCTGGCGCCGGATCGTGGACTTCGTGCACGGCTCCGCACCGGGCACCGCACTCGGTGTCCAGCTCGGCCACTCCGGCCGCAAGGGCTCCACGAAGGTCATGTGGGAGGGCATCGACGAGCCGCTGCCGGAGGACAACTGGCCGGTGGCGGCCGCCTCCCCGCTCCCGTACAAGCCGGGGCTGAACCAGACCCCGCACGCCCTGACCGTCCCCGAACTGGCTTCGATCCGGGACGAGTTCACGGCAGCGGCGGTCCGCGCCGCCGCCTGCGGCTTCGACCTGCTGGAACTGCACTGCGCGCACGGCTACCTGCTGTCCGGCTTCCTGTCCCCGCTGACGAACCGCCGTGACGACGCCTACGGGGGCACCCTGGAGGGCCGCCTCCGATTCCCCCTCGAAGTCTTCGACGCGGTCCGCGCGGTCTGGCCCGAGGACCGGCCGATGACCGTACGCATCTCCGCCACCGACTGGGCGGACGGCGGCACGACGGAGCAGGACGCGGTGGCGATCGCCGCGGCCTTCGCCGCGCACGGCGCCGACGCCATCGACGTCTCCACCGGGCAGGTGGTCGCCGACGAGCGCCCCGAATACGGCCGCTCCTACCAGACGCCGTACGCCGACCGGATCCGCAACGCCCTGGGCGTGCCGGTCATCGCGGTCGGCGCGATCTCCTCCTGGGACGACGTCAACTCCCTGCTGCTGGCCGGCCGCGCCGACCTGTGCGCCCTGGCCCGCCCGCACCTGTACGACCCGCACTGGACCCTGCACGCGGCGGCCGACCAGGGCTACGAGGGCGCCGCAGCCCCCTGGCCGGCCCCCTACCGGGCCGGCAGCCGCAAGCCGCCGACCGGCAGGACCTGACCCCGGGCCCCGGGCCGCCCCTCACACCGGGACGACGATGGTCCGGTCCTCCACGGGGCGGTAGCCCAGGCGCAGGTACACGCCGTTGCTGGTGGGGTTGGCCAGGTCGGTGAAGAGCAGCACCTCCCCGGCCCCGGAGGCGTACGCCGCCCTGCTCGCGGCGGTCGTGACGGCGGCGGCGTACCCGCGGCCCCGGAGCGGGGCCGGGGTGTAGACGGGGAACAGCCGGGCGGCGCCGCCGACGGTGCGGGAGTGGCCGGCCATGGACACGGGGGTGGCGGCCGGATCCTCCCAGAGCACCAGCCCGCCGTAGGAGATCCGGTCCAGGAGCACGGCCTCGGAAGGGGTGCCGGACTCCCCGACGTCCGCGTTGAACGCCGCGAACCACTCCACGAGCAGCGGAAGGTCGTCCGGGACGGCGGTGCGCGCGCTGCCCGCCGGGGCCGGATCCGGCGGGACCAGCCCCTCCCGCCCCGGCAGCCGGTACAGCCGCTGCTCCTCCTCCACCCGGCTCGGCCGCCCCCAGGCCGCGGCCAGCGCCTCGGCGTCGGCCCGCCGGGCGTTGAACCCGCCGGCCGCCCCGAGCAGCGGGTCGGCGGCCAGCGCGGAGACGGCCTCCGGGGGTACGGCACCGAGCAGCAGCGGATGCGGCGGGGTCCACAGCAGCGCCCCGGCCACCCGGCCGTCCGGCCCGGTCCACCAGCCGAACACCGGATCCTCGTCACCGAAGGCGTGCACCCCGCGCCGGGCGAGGGCATCGGCGACGGTGAGCAGCATGGTGTTGGACACGGCGTCGGCGCCGACCGCGGGCCCGGCGGTTTCGAGGTACGTGTTCAGATCACGCGTGAAGGTCCAAGTCATGGCCCATGGTCGCGGACCTCGCCTCCGCCGCGCACCCGATTTGAGCGGCGTCAGAGCGCGGCGAAGGCCGCGCCCGGGTCGCGGAGCCGCGCGTGCAGTTCCGCGAAGACCGCCGCCGAGCGGTCGCCCGGCCAGTCCGAGGGCAGGAGTGTGCGCGGCAGGCCGGGATCGGCGTACGGGAGGCGGCGCCAGCTGTCCAGGGCCGTCAGGTAGTCCCGGTAGGCCGCCTCCGGCTCCGGCGCCGCCGGGCCGCCCTGCCAGCCCCGCAGCACCGGCTCGTGCCGGTCCAGGAACTCCTCGTGCTGCTTGGCCAGCGAGGTCAGGTCCCACCAGCGGGCCACCGCCTCCGCCGTGGGGGCGAATCCGAGGTGCCCGCCGCGGAACAGTTCCACGTACGGGGTGAGCTGGAGCCGGCCGAGGGTGTGCCGGGTCTCGTCCTCCACGTGCGCGGGGGCGATCCACACGCCCGGCGCGACCGTCCCGAAGCCCAGCCGTGCCAGCCGGGAGCGCAGCAGGTGCCGCTTGTGCCGCTCCTGCTCCGGCACCGAGAACGTGGCCAGCAGCCAGGCCGGCTCCGCGTCCCCGGCCGGCGGCTCCGCGTAGATCCGCCGGTCGCCGTCCTCCAGCAGTTCGCGGGCCTCGTCCGAGAGGCCGTAGCCGGCGGAGCCGTCCGCGGCCCGGCCCGGCACCAGGAACCCGCGCCGCTTGAGCCGGGACACCGAGGACCGCACCGACGGGGCGTCCACGCCGGCCGCGCCCAGCAGGCGGACCAGCGCGGACACGGGGACGGGTCCCTCGGCGGAGCGTCCGTAGGCGCCGTAGAAGGTGACGATCAGGGATCGCGGGGTGTGCTGCTCGGCCACGTGGTCACTCTAGATCCCGCAGCCGGAAGCGTTGGACCTTGCCGGTCGCGGTCCGGGGGAGGGCGGGCAGGAAGACGAAGGTGCGCGGGCATTTGTGCGGGGCCAGCTCGTCCTTCATGAAGGCGCGCAGCGCGTCCTCGGACACGGCCGAACCCTCGCGGGTGACGGCGTACGCCACCACGACCTGGCCGCGCCGCTCGTCGGGCCGGCCCACCACCGCCGCCTCCAGCACGTCCGGGTGGCGCAGCAGGGCCTCCTCCACCTCCGGGCCGGCGATGTTGTAGCCCGCGGAGATGATCATGTCGTCGGCGCGGGCGACGTAGCGGAAGTACCCCTCCGGATCGCGGACGTAGGTGTCCCCGGTGAGGTTCCAGCCGTCGCGCACGTACTCGCCCTGCCGCGGATCGGCCAGGTACCGGCAGCCCACCGGGCCGCGGACGGCCAGCAGGCCGGGTTCGTTGTCCGCCACCGGCCGGCCGTCGGGGTCCACCACCCGGGCCTGCCAGCCGGGTACCACCCGGCCGGTGGTGCCCGGGCGGATGTCCTCGTCGGCGGCCGAGATGAAGATGTGCAGCAGCTCGGTGGCACCGATGCCGTTGATGATCCGCAGGCCGGTGCGCTCGTGCCAGGCCCGCCAGGTGTCGGCCGGCAGGTTCTCCCCGGCCGACACGCACCTGCGCAGCGCCGAGAGGTCGTGGCCGTCCAGCTCCCCGAGCATCGCCTTGTACGCGGTCGGTGCGGTGAACAGCACGGTCACCCGGTGCTCGGCCAGGGCCGGCAGCAGCTGCCGGGGGCCCGCCTGCTCCAGCAGCAGCGCGCAGGCCCCGGCCCGCAGCGGGAAGACCACCAGCCCGCCGAGGCCGAAGGTGAAGCCCAGCGGCGGGCTGCCGGCGAACAGGTCGTCCGGGCGGGGGCGCAGCACCTGCCGGGAGAAGGTGTCGGCGACGGCCAGCACGTCCCGGTGGAAGTGCATGCAGCCCTTGGGGCGGCCGGTGGTCCCGGAGGTGAAGGCGATCAGTGCCACGTCGTCGGCGGAGGTGGGCACGGCCGGGAAGGGATCGTCCCGCCCCTCCCGGTGCTCCGCGGCCAGGTGCAGCAGATCGCCGGGGTCCGTTCCGCCGTACGGGGTGATGCGCAGGCCGGGCACCCCGGCCCGGCGCAGGTCCGCCAGCGCCGAGGCGTGGCACAGCGCGAACTGCACCCGGGCCATCGCGCACACGGTGGCCAGTTCCTGGGCGCGCTGCTGCGCCAGCACGGTGACGGCCACCGCGCCCGCCTTCACCACCGCCAGCCAGCAGGCGGCCAGCCAGGGGCCGGTCGGGCCGCGCAGCAGCACCCGGTTGCCCGGGACCACGCCCAGGTCCTCGGTGAGCACCCGGGCGATCCGGTCCACCCGCCGGCGGAGCTCGCCGTACGTCCACACCTCGCCGGCGGCGGTGCGGAAGGCCGGCCGGTCCGGGCCGAAGCGCGTGACGGTGGCGTCCAGCAGCTCCGCCGCGCAGTTCAGCCGGTCCGGATAGGCCAGTTCGGGCAACTGGAAGACCAGTTCCGGCCAGGCGTGCGGGGGTGGCAGGTGGTCGCGGGCGAAGGTGTCTGCGTGGGCGGAAGGCAGGAGTTCCAAGGCGGGATCGCCCCCTTGCACAACGGTCCGGGCCCCGTTGTGCGGGACCGAGTGGATGGAGCCGGCCGTGCGGTCGCGGCATCGAGCGTATCGTGACGGTGACGACAGTCAACTGAACGCGATAAAACTGGGGACAATCGATGCCCGAATTCGCGCTGGAGAAGGAACAAGAGGAACGGGCCGGGCGGCTGCGCGCCCTGGCCGCCGAACGGCTCCACCCGCTGGCGGCGCGCGGGGAGCCCGGCCGCGTCAACCGGCCCCTGCTCGCCGCCCTGGGGGAACTCGGCCTGCTTGAACGGCTGTTCGACTCCGGTGCGCTGGAGCTCTGCCTGCTGCGGGAATCCCTGGCCTACGGCTGTACGGAGGCGGAGACCGCCCTGGCCCTGCAGGGGCTCGGAGGCTTCCCGGTGGTGCGCGGCGGCAGCGCGGCGCAGCGGGAGCGCTGGCTGCCGGCCGTACGGCGGGGCGCGGCGGTGGCGGCCTTCGCGCTCAGCGAGCCGGGGGCCGGGTCGGACGCGGCGGCGCTGGCGCTCCGCGCGGAACCGGACGGGGAGGGGTGGCGGCTCACCGGGGAGAAGCGGTGGATCTCCAACGCCCCGGAGGCCGACTTCTACACCGTGTTCGCCCGGACGGGGGAGGCCGCGGGTGCACGCGGGGTCACCGCCTTCCTGGTCCCGGCGGACCGTCCGGGGCTGACCGGCGAAGGGCTGGAGATGCTCTCGCCGCACCCGATCGGGGCCCTGGCCTTCGACGGGGTGCCGGTCGGGCCCGCGGACCTGCTGGGGGAGCCCGGCCGGGGGTTCCGGCTGGCCATGGACACCCTGAACCGCTTCCGGCCCAGCGTCGGGGCCTTCGCGGTGGGCATGGCCCGGGCGGCCCTGGACGCGGCGGTCGCGCACACCGCGCGGCGGGAGGCGTTCGGCGGGGTGCTGGGCGACCTCCAGGCGGTGGCCCACCGGATCGCCGAGATGGCCACCCGGACCGAGGCGGCCCGGCTCCTGGTCCACGCGGCCGCCGCGGCGTACGACGCGGGGGCGCCGGACGTGGCCCGTCGGGTGGCGATGGCGAAGCTGCTGGCCACCGAGACGGCGCAGTACGTGGTCGACCACGCGGTGCAGCTGCATGGCGCACGGGCGCTGCAGCGCGGGCACCTGCTCGAACACCTCTACCGGGAGGTGCGGGCGCCGCGCATCTACGAGGGCGCCAGCGAGGTGCAGCGCACCATCATCGCCAGGGAGCTGTACCGGGAGGCGGGCGTGGCGGATACGGCGGGCACGGCTGGTGCCGTGGGTGTCGCGGGTGCGGTGGAGGGGGTCCGATGAGCCTGGAACGGGTCAACCCGGCGGAACTGTCCCCGCCCGCCGGCTTCTCGCACGCCGTGGTCGCCTCCGGCTCCCGGCTGGTGCTGCTGGCCGGGCAGACCGCCCTGGACGGCACGGGCGCGGTGGTGGGGAAGACCCTGCCCGAGCAGTTCGAGCGCGCGCTGGCCAACCTGCTCGCCGCGCTCGCGGCCGCGGGCGGCACCCCGGACCGGCTCGCCCGGGTCACCGTGTACGCGGCCGATGTCGCGGCGTACCGCGAGCACGCTCCCGAACTGGGGAGGATCTGGCGGAAGTTGGCCGGGCGGGACTACCCGGCAATGGCGGTGGTCGGGATCACCCGGCTGTGGGACGAGGAAGCGCTGGTGGAGCTCGACGGGATCGCCGTGATCGATTGAGTGTTCGAGTGATTTTGACAGCGGCCCGGGTCCGCGCGACGGTGGAAATGCCCCGGAATGTTCTCCGTCAACGATGTTCGGAGGTGCATGAAGATGCGCCGTAGGATCGGAGCGGCAGTTCTGGCAGGGGCCGCCGGGGTCACCCTCGGCCTCATGCCCGTCAGTGCTGCATTCGCCGCCTCAACCCCGCAGACGGCTCCCCAGGTCCAGACCGGCGACCACGGTCGCTGGTGCGACGACGACTGGCGCAACAACCGCGACTGGTGCGACAACGACTGGAGCGGCTACGGAGGTTATGGCGGCTACGGCGGCTACAGCCCCTACTGGACGGGCTATGGCGGCTATGGCGGCGGCGATGGCTGGAACCACGACGGCTGGGACCGCGGCGGCGACGGCCACCACTGGAACGACGACGACTGGGGTCACGGCGGTTACGGCGGTGGCGACGGCTGGGACGGCCACGGCGGTTACGGCGGTGGCGACGGCTGGGGCGGCCACGGCGACTGGTGACCCCGGCCGGGACGGCTGATCCGCTGATCGACCCATCGACCCATCGACCCATCGACCGATCGACTCATCAGCGGATCCGCTGATCCGGTGATCGGCCGGTGCCGCCGGCCGGCACCGGCACCACCCACCGCCACCCCTAGCCCTCCAGCAGGGTCCCCATCCACTCCTCGACACCCGCCACCGTGCGCGGCAGGGCGCCCGACATCAGTCGGGCGCCCTCCGCCGTGATGACCAGGTCGTCCTCGATACGGACGCCGATCCCGCGCAGTTCGGCGGGGAGGGTGAGGTCGTCGGGCTGGAGGTACAGACCGGGCTCGACGGTGAGCACCTGGCCCTCCTCCAGCACCCCGTCCAGATACGTCTCGTCGCGCGCCTTGGCGCAGTCGTGGACGTCGAGCCCCAGCATGTGGCCGCTGCTGCAGAGCGTGTAGCGGCGGTGCAGGTCGCCCTCGGCGTCCTTGAGCACGCCCCATTCGGCCAGGCCCTCGGCGATGACCCGCATGCCGGCCCGGTGGAAGTCCCGGAAGCTGGCGCCCGGCCGGAGCGCGGCGATGCCCGCCTCCTGGGCGGCCAGGACGAGTTCGTAGACCTGGCGCTGCACGGGGGAGAAGCGCCCGGAGAGGGGGAGGGTCCGGGTGACGTCCGCGGTGTAGAGGGTGTCCGTCTCCACTCCGGCGTCCAGCAGCAGCAGTTCGTCCCGGTTCAGTGCGCCGTCGTTGCGGATCCAGTGCAGGACGCAGGCGTGGGCGCCGGAGGCGGCGATGGTCTCGTACCCGGTGCCGTTGCCCTCGGCGCGGGCGCGCAGTCCGAAGACCCCCTCGATCCAGCGTTCGCCGCGCGGGTGGGCCAGGGCGCGCGGCAGGGCGCGTACGACGTCCTCGAAGCCGGCGGTGGTGTGGTCCACGGCGAGCTGCAGCTGGGCCACCTCCCAGGCGTCCTTGACCAGGCGCAGTTCCGAGAGGACGCCGGCCAGGGCGGAGTCGGTGGCGGCGTTCCGTCCGGCGACTTCTCCGAGGTCGTCCAGGTGGGCGCAGCGGATGCCGGTGAGCCGCTCGGCCTCGGCCAGGTCGGGGCGGCGACCGACCCAGAACTCGCCGTAGCGGCGGTCCCGGAAGAACTCCTCGCTGCCGCCGGTCCGCGGTGAACGGGGGCGCAGGTGGAGCACGGCCTCGTGGCCGTGCGGGCCGGACGGCTCCAGCACCAGGACGTGGCCGGCCTGGTCCTCTCCGGTCAGGCCCGTGAGCCAGGCGTAGGCGCTGTGCGGGCGGAACCGGTGGTCGCAGTCGTTGGTGCGGACCTTGAGCTCGCCGGCCGGGATGATCAGCCGTTCGCCCGGGAAGCGGGCCGAGAGCCGGGCCCGGCGGGCCGGGGTGACGTCGAAGGCGGTGACCCGGTCGGAGGCCGCCAGCGGGGAGGGCGCCCAGTCACCCGTCATGAAGCGGGACAACTCGGCTGATACCGGCAGGTCGTGGCTGCCGGTGTTGAGAGCGGCGGCGGGCGGGGCGGGGCGGTCGGTCACGGGGGCTCCCCAGGTTTGATGCGAACTGGTGGGCGCACAGGTCTTGTCAGTGCAATTTCACATTACTATGTTACAGCTCACACCGCGGCCCGTGAACTGCGCTCAAATGCCGCGTGACGTAAGGCAGTTGACCTTCTCCAGCACCATTTCCCCCACCTCCCCTCCCCACAGGAGTTCTTGGTGTCCATGCACAGAGCCGTGCGTTCCTCCCTTCTGGCCACGTCCGTGGCGGTGGCCCTGGTCGCCTCCGCCGGGCAGGCCGTGAGCCTCGCCGCCGAACGCACCGCCCCGGCCGCCCCGTCGGCCGCCGCCCTCCCCGGCGCCTTCGCCTCCGGCACCGGTGCCGGCGCCGCGACGGCGCACGGCCAGAACCCGTTCGACGAGGTCGAGCGGCTGGCCTCCGCCCCCGAGACCGTCCCCGCCGCCGACCGCGTTCCCGGCGGCCGTACGGTGAAGCCCGGCGCCAAGGCCAAGGACGCGGCCAAGGTCCCCGGCCCCGCCGAGAAGGCCCCCGCCGCCGCGAAGCGCACGCTCGCCCGGGGCGTGGCCGCCACCACCGCCGCCGGGGTGCCCTGCACCCTCGACGGGATCACCGGCCTCGGCCCGGAGCAGTTCGCCGACTTCCTCGCCGACCCGGCCGTGCAGGCCGACGGATGCCTCCGCGACCTCATCTGGACCTGGGACGCGCGCCTGGCCCCCGTCATGTCCGACGCGCACGTCCAGGCGGTGTCCCGCCGGATATCCGGGCTGGCCGCCGCCCACGACGGCCGCAACTCCTCCCACCTGGAGGAGATGTTCACCTACCTGCACGCGGTGGTGTACCACGACTTCTCGCGCGGCGAGATCGACGTCACCGACGCCCCGACCGTGGCCGCGATGCGCCAGGCCATCGACGGCTTCGGGGCCGCCGCCCGCACCTTCGACGTCACCCCCACCAACGCCCGGACCCTGCGCGAAGCCCTGTACGCGGCCAGCGGCCCCGGCCTGCGCCAGCACCAGCTCGGCCTGATCCGGAACGTGCTCGCCACCATGGGCCCGGACCGGCCCGCCACCAACCGCGACGCCGGCTGGGCGGGTGCCGCCCTAGCCGCGCTCTCCACCGACTACCTGGGCGTGTACCCCGGCAACCAGGACGCCGCCTTCCACGCGGCCGTGGCCGCCGACCCCTCCTACCGGGCCTCGTTCAAGGCGGCCGCCGGCTGGACCCACCTCAAGGGCACCGGCAACGCCTGGGTGGTGCGCGACACCCTCAACGAGTACGCCCGCTTCGGCCAGATCGAAGGACTCAAGGACGGCATCGTCGCCGACCTCGGCGGCCTGCTCGGACAGGTCGAGCGCGACTGGGGCGCCGGCAGCGAGCAGTGGGCCGCGCTCGTCTCCTGGCTCAACCACTACGGGGCGTGCCAGCCGTACGGGGTCTGCAAGGAGGACATCGAGAAGCGGATCTTCCCGTACACCTACACCTACGACAACGGCGCCATCAAGGTCCGCACCGGGCTCCCGCAGACCACCGTCGACCAGCTCTACTACGCGAGCAAGCAGGTCAAGGCGCAGTACCACCGGGTGCTCGGCACCGACCAGCCGCTCGCCGGGGACCCCAACACCACCCTGAACATCGTGCTCTACGCCTCGCGCGCCGACTACGAGCGGTACCACCCGATCCTCACCGGGATGGGCACCAACAACGGCGGCATCTACATCGAGCGCGGCGCCACCTTCTACACGTACGAGCGGCGGGTCCCGCAGGACTCCTCGCTGACGCTGGAGGAGCTGTTCCGCCACGAGTACACGCACTACCTCAACGGGCGGTACGCGGTCCCCGGCTTCTTCGGCGAGGGCCCCTGGTACGAGGGCGACCGGACCACCGCCATGGACGAGGGCACCGCCGAGTTCTTCGACGGCGCGACCCGCGACAACGGCATAGCCGTCCGCAAGTCCCTGGTGAAGAGCGTCATGGCCGACACCGCGGGCGGCGGCCCGCGGATGACCGTCGAGCAGCTCCTGAACGCCACCTACGACGGCGACGGCTTCCGCTTCTATTCCTACGCCGGCACCTTCTTCGAGTTCCTGTGGACCGAGAAGCCCTCGCTGCTCCGCGAGATGTACACGCACCTGCGCAACAACGACGTCGCCAAGTACGACGAGTGGCGCCACCGGACGGGCGCGGACACCTACCTGCAGCGCGACTACGACCGCTTCCTGGACGCCCAGATCGCCAAGGTCGACCAGCTGTACGTGCCGAACACCGCGTTCACCCCGGTCGACCGGCTGCGCGACTCGGCGCTGTCCTCGGTGAAGTCCTCCTTCGCCACGGCCACGTACAACACGCCCGACTGCGTGGAGAACGGGGAGCCCGGGAAGCGCCGCTTCACCTGTACCGGGCGGATCACCGCCAACCTGAAGAACTGGCGCAGCGACGACCAGAACTTCAAGGACATGTCCGAGACGGTGGACTACTTCATCCTCGACCGGGCGGGCGCGGCCTCCAACAACCTGGCCGACATGAACTGCCACTTCGGCCCGGTGGAGATCTGGTCCAACAAGGTGGCCGGCACCTCGTCCTACAGCTGCGAGGGGCCGCTGCGCGGCTGACGCGCAGGCCGGGACCTGTGGGGCCAGGAGTTCGGGGCCAGGAGTTCCGGGGCAGGACCTCCGAGTCCGGACTTCCGGGTCAGGACTTGCAGGTCAGAGCTCTAGGCACGCACAGAAGTATGTGACATATTACTGTCGTGCCCAAGAGACACCCACAGGATGCCTCCCCGGACGTCGTGATCATCGGCGCCGGTGTGGTCGGAGCCGCCTGCGCGTACTACGCGAGCCGCTCCGGCCTGTCCGTCGCCGTCGTCGACCGCGGTCCCGTCGCGGGCGGCACGACCGGCGCCGGGGAAGGCAATCTGCTCGTCTCCGACAAGGAGGCGGGCCCCGAGCTCGATCTCGCGCTGCTGTCCACGAGCCTGTGGCGCGAACTGGCCTCCGTCCTACCGCCGGAGACCGAGTACGAGCCCAAGGGTGGTCTCGTCGTGACGCCCGACGAGACCACCCTCAAGGCCCTGCGCGACTTCGCGCAGGGGCAGCGGGCAGCGGGCGTGGACGCGCTGGAGGTCGGCCCGGACGAGCTCCGCGAGCTGGAGCCGCACCTCGCGCCCGGCCTCGCGGGCGGCTTCCACTACCCGCAGGACGCCCAGGTCCAGCCCGCCCAGGCGGCGGCCCGCCTGCTCGCCGCGTCCGGCGCCGCGCGGTACCTGGGCGAAGAGGTCACCGGGATCCTCCGCGAACCCTCCGGAGCCGTACGGGGCGTCCGCACCGGCCGCCGCGAACTCCTCGCCCCGGCCGTGGTGAACGCGGCCGGCACCTGGGGCGGCGCGGTCGCCGCGCTGGCCGGCACCGACCTGCCGGTGCTGCCCCGCCGAGGCTTCGTCCTGGTCACCGAACCGCTGCCGCGGGTGGTCCGGCACAAGGTCTACGCCGCCGACTACATCGCGGACGTGGCCAGCGGCTCCGCCGCCCTGCAGTCCTCGGCGGTGGTCGAGGGCACGCCGTCGGGCCCGGTCCTGATCGGCGCCACCCGGGAACGCGTCGGCTTCGACCGCTCCCTCTCCACCGAGGCGGTGCGCCGGCTCGCCGCCCAGGCGGCCGCGCTCTTCCCGGTCCTGGCGGACGTGCGGGTGATGCGGACCTACCACGGCTTCCGCCCGTACCTGCCCGACCACCTCCCGGCGATCGGCCCCGACCCGCGCGTCCCGGGCCTGCTGCACGCCTGCGGCCACGAGGGTGCGGGCATCGGCCTCGCCCCGGCCACGGGCGCGCTGATCGCCGCGGCGCTGACGGGGGGCGCGCAGCCCCTGGACCCGACCCCGTTCCGTCCCGACCGCTTCGCGGAGGCCGCCCGATGAGCGACAGCACCGGCAGCGGGGGCCGTACGCCGCGCGACCTGGTCGGCGGAGCGCCGGAAGCGACGTACACGATCAGCTTCGACGGCCGCGACATCCCGGCGCAGGCCGGCCAGACCATCGCCGCCGCACTGTGGGGCGCGGGCGTCCTGGCCTGGCGCACCACCCGCGAGGGCGGAGCCCCGCGCGGCGCGTTCTGCGGGATCGGCCAGTGCTTCGACTGCCTGGCCACCGTCAACGGCCGCCCCAACCGGCGCGCCTGTCTGGTCCCGGCCCGCCCCGGGGACGCCGTCACCACCCAGGAGGGAACCGGTCGTGCCGAACTCGCCGTCTGAAGGGGCTCCGCAGGCGCGGGACGCGCGGGACGCGGGGGATGCCGCCCGGGAGTTCGACCTCGCGGTCGTGGGCGCCGGGCCGGCCGGGCTCGCGGCGGCCGTCACCGCGGCCGGGCTCGGCCTGCGCGTCGCCCTGCTGGACGCGGGCGACCGGCCCGGCGGCCAGTACTACCGCCACCCCGCCCCGGGCCTGGGTGCGGCCCGCCCGGAGGCCCTGCACCACGGCTGGTCCGCCTTCGCGTCCCGCGAGGCGAGCCTGCGCGCGCACGAGGCGGCGGGCCGGGTGGCGTACCTGCCGGGCCACCACGTGTGGACGGTGGTCCCGGCGGAGGAACGCCAGTGGCTGCTGCACGCCGTCGTCGGCGCGGAGGAGGGGGCGGCGACCGTCCGCGCCCGGTCCGTGCTCCTGGCCACCGGCGCGTACGAGCGCCAACTGCCCTTCCCCGGCTGGACGCTGCCCGGCGTGGTCGGAGCCGGCGGGGCACAGGCCATGCTGAAGGCCGGGCTGGTGCTCCCCGGACGGCGGATCGTGGTGGCGGGCAGCGGCCCGCTGCTGCTGGCCGTCGCCGGATCGCTGGCCGCGGCCGGGGCGCGGGTGCCCGCGGTCGTCGAGGCCGCGTCGTACCTCGCGTACGCCGGCCGGGTGCCGGCCCTGCTCCGCAACCCCGGCAAGCTCGCCGAAGGCGCAGTCTTCGGCGGGGCCCTGGTGCGCCATCAGGTCAGACTCCTCACCCGGCACGCGGTGGTCGAGGCGCACGGCACCGACCGCGTCGAGGCCGTCACCGTGGCCCGGCTGGACCCCGACTGGCGGCCCGTGCCGGGCACCGGCCGCCGCATCCCGTGCGACGCCCTCGCCGTCGGCCACGGCCTGGTCCCCCAGCTGGAACTGGCCACCGGCCTGGGCTGCGCCACCCGGCTCGCCGCCGACGGCACTCCGGCCCTGGTCCTGGACGCCGAACAGCGCACCTCCGTCCCCGGCATCTGGTCGGCCGGCGAGACGGGCGGCATCGGCGGCGCCCAACTGGCCCTGACCGAAGGCGAACTGGCGGCGCATGCGGTCGCGGCGGCGCTCCGACCGTCGCTGCGCAGCGGCAGCGGCAGCGGCAGCGACGGCCGCGGCACCGCCCGGCTGCGCCGCCGCCGCGCCCGCCTGCGCGCCTTCGCCGAGGCCATGGGTGCGGCCCACCGCCCGGGCGGAGCCTGGACCGGCTGGGTCACCGATGCCACCGACGTCTGCCGGTGCGAGGAAGTGACCGCCGGCCGGATCCGCGAGGCCGTCGACGAGCTCGGCGCCCGCGACGCCCGCACCGTCAAGCTGCTCACCCGCGCCGGCATGGGCTGGTGCCAGGGCCGCATGTGCGGCCCGGCCGTCGCCGCGCTGGCCGGCTCGGAGCCGACCGCCGACCGCCGCCCGCTGTCCTGCCCGGTGCCGCTCCGGCAACTCGCCGACCTGCCCGTGGCGGCGCCCCGAGCCCGCGCCGAGGCCGACACCGGCGCCGCCGCCGACCCCGAAGACTGACACCCCCGCAGCGCCACCTCTTGTGGCGCACGCACACCACCCAATAAAATGTCACACACCACACTAGGGAGTTCCCATATGAGCGCCGCACCCCGCACCCCCTGGCACGGCATCATGGTCGCCACCACCCTGCCGCTGCGCCCCGACCTCTCCGTCGACCACGACGCCTACGCCGAGCACGTCGCCTGGCTGATCGCCAACGGCTGCGACGGCGTCGTCCCCAACGGCTCCCTCGGCGAGTACCAGACCCTCACCGACGAGGAGCGCGCCCGGGTGGTCCGTACCGCCGTCGAGGCGGCCGGCGACGGTGCCCGCGTCATGCCCGGCGTCGCCGCCTACGGCAGCGCCGAGTCCCGCCGCTGGGCCGAGCAGGCCGCCGAGGCGGGCGCCGGCTCCGTCCTCCTGCTGCCGCCCAACGCCTACCGCGCCGACGAGGCCGCCGTACGCGCCCACTACGCCGAGGTCGCCAAGGCCGGCCTGCCCGTGGTCGCGTACAACAACCCCATCGACACCAAGGTCGACCTGACCCCGGCCCTCCTCGCCCGGCTGCACGCCGACGGCAGCATCGTCGCCGTCAAGGAGTTCAGCGGTGACGTCCGCCGCGCCTACGAGATCGCCGAGCTGGCCCCCGGCCTGGACCTCCTCATCGGCGCCGACGACGTCCTGCTCGAACTCGCCCTGGCCGGCGCGGTCGGCTGGATCGCCGGCTACCCCAACGCGCTGCCGTCCTCCTGCGCCACGCTCTACCGGGCCGCCGTCGCCGGGGACCTGGAGACCGCCCTGCCGCTGTACAAGTCCCTGCACAGCCTGCTGCGCTGGGACTCCAAGACCGAGTTCGTCCAGGCCATCAAGCTCTCCATGGACCTCGCCGGCCGTCCCGGCGGTGCCACCCGGCCGCCCCGCCTCCCGCTCACCGGCGAGATCGAGGCCGCCGTCCGCGCCGCCACCGAGAAGGCCCTCGCCGACGGCCACTGCTGAGCCGACCGCCGAGCCGAAGGCCACCACCGACAGTCAGGGGAGACCCCATGCGTACGCGTCACATCTACCACGCGGTGGACTCGCACACCGAGGGCATGCCGACCCGGGTCATCACGGGCGGTGTCGGGGTGGTCCCCGGCGCCACCATGGCCGAGAAGCGCCTGCACTTCATCGAGCACCTGGACCACGTCCGGACCCTGCTCATGTACGAGCCCCGCGGCCACGCGGCGATGAGCGGCGCCATCCTCCAGCCGCCCACCCGCCCGGACGCCGACTTCGGCGTGCTGTACGTCGAGGTGTCCGGGCTGCTGCCGATGTGCGGGCACGGGACCATCGGGGTGGCCACCGTCCTGGTCGAGACGGGCATGGTGCCGGCCGTCGAACCGGTCACCACCGTGCGCCTGGACACGCCCGCCGGCCTGGTGAGCGTGGACGTCCGCGTCGAGGACGGCGCGGCGACGGCCGTCACGCTCACCAACGTCCCCGCCTTCTGCGTCGGCCTCGACCTGAAGGCCGACGTACCCGGCTACGGCACGGTCACCTACGACCTCGCCTACGGCGGCAACTTCTACGCCTTCGTGGAACTCGACGCCCTCGGGCTGCCCTTCGACCGCACCCGCAAGGAGGACCTCCTCGCCGCCGGCCTCGCCGTCATGGACGCGGTCAACGCCGGACCGGACCGCCCGGTGCACCCCGAGGACCCGGGCATCTCCGGACTCAAGCACGTCTACCTCGCCGCCCCCGGCTCCGACGCGGTCCGCTCGCGGCACGCGATGGCCATCCACCCGGGCTGGTTCGACCGTTCCCCCTGCGGTACGGGCACCAGCGCGCGGATGGCGCAGCTGCACGCCCGGGGCCTGCTCGCACTGGACACCGACTTCGTCAACGAGTCCTTCATCGGTACCGAGTTCACCGGCAGGCTGGTCGGCGAGACCACCGTCGGCGGTCTGCCCGCCGTCGTGCCCACCGTCACCGGACGGGCCTGGATCACCGGCACCGCCCAGTACTTCCTCGACCCGGCCGACCCCTTCCCCGGAGGGTTCCTCCTGTGAGCCCCGCCCCCACTCCGGCCCCCACTCCGGCCCCCACTCCGGCCCCCGCGCCCGCCCCCGCCGCGGACTCCTCCTACACGGTGCATTCCGTCCGCACCACCGACTACCACACCGCCGGCGAACCCTTCCGGATCGTCACCGAGGGCCTGCCGCCCGTCCCCGGGGACACCGTCGCCGAGCGCTGCGCCACCGCCATCGGCCCCGGCGGCTCCGGCACCGCGCCCCGGCGCAGCGCGCTGGACGACGTACGGCGCATGCTGGTGCAGGAACCGCGCGGGCACGCCGGGATGTACGGCGGGTTCGTGGTCCCGCCCGACGACGACGGGGCCCACCTCGGGGTGCTGTTCTGGCACAAGGACGGCTACTCCACCGCCTGCGGCCACGGCACCATGGCCCTGGGCGTCTGGGCGGTGGACAGCGGACTGGTGGCCGCCCCCGAGGACGGGACCGCCCAGGTCAGGATCGACGTACCGTCCGGGAGGGTCACCGCCACCGTCCACCGGGACGGCGGCCGCACCACCGGGGTCACCTTCCGGAACGTCCCCGCCCGGGTCGCCGCCCGCGGGGTGCCGGTGGCCACCACCCTCGGGCTGGCCGAGGTGGACATCGCGCACGCCGGGGCCTGTTACGCCTCCGTGCGCGCCCGCGACCTCGGCCTGCGGGTCGTCCCGGCCGACCTGCCCGCACTGGTCCGGGCCGGACAGGAGATCCGCACCGCGCTGGCCACCCACCCCGCCACCTGGCACCCGGACGGACCGCTGCTCTCCGGCGTCTACGGGGTCATCCTGTACGAAGAGCTGCCCGACACCCCGTTCGGCCCGCACCAGCGCAACGTCACGGTCTTCGCCGACGGCCAGATCGACCGCTCGCCCTGCGGGTCGGGCACCTCCGCCCGGCTGGCGCTGCTCGCCGAGGACGGGCTGCTGGGGACCGGACAGGACCTGCTGCACGAGTCCGTGGCCGGGACGGTGTTCACCGGCCGGATGCTCGACGGCGGAGTCACCGAGGTCACCGGCACCGCCTACCGGACCGGCGAACACGGCTTCCTGCTGGACTCCCGGGACACCCTCGGCACGGGGTTCCTGCTGTGACGGCCGCGCCGGGCGCCGCCGGCACGAGGGACATGCTCCTCCTGGGTGCGGAGGAGATCGCCGGGCTGCTCGGCCCGGCGGCCGCCGCCGACGCCCTGGCCGGCGCCCTGCACGCCGGCCTCGACCCCGAGAGCTGCCCGCAGCGCGCCAACGTGCCCGTACCGGCGGGCGAACTGCTGCTGATGCCCGCCGCCTCCGGCGCCTGGGCCGGGGTGAAGGTGGCCGGGGTCGCGCCCGGCAACCCGGCCCTCGGCCTGCCCCGGATCACCGGCAGCTACCTGCTGCTCGACGGCCGCACCCTGCGCCCCGTCGCCCTGCTGGACGCCGCCGCGCTCACCGCGCTGCGCACCCCGGCGGTGTCCGCCCTCGCGGTGCGCGCCCTCACCCCGGCCGGACGGCCGCTGCGGACGGTGCTGTTCGGCACCGGCCCGCAGGCGTACGGGCACCTCGACGCGCTGCTCGCGGAACGTGAACTCGACACGGTGACGGTGGTCGGACGCAACGCCGACGGGGCCGAGCGGCTCGCCGCGCACGCCCGTGCCCGCGGGGTGGCCGCCCGTACCGGCAGCGCCGGCGACGTGGCCGGGGCCGATCTGGTGGTCTGCTGCACCACGGCCCGCGAACCCCTCTTCGACGGGCGGCTGGTGGCCGACGGCGCCACCGTCGTCGCGGTCGGCTCGCACGAGCCGGACGCCCGCGAGACCGACACCGCGCTCGTGCGACGCGCCGCGGTGTGGGTGGAATCGCGGGCCGCGGCCCTGCGGGAGGCGGGGGACCTGCTCGTCCCGGAGGCCGAGGGCGCGACGGGGCCGGGCCACATCACCGGCACCCTGGCCGACCTGGTCGCCGGGCGCGGGCCGGCCGCGGGGCCCACCGGGCCCGCCGGGCCCCCAGGACAGCCCGGGGGGCCCGGGGGGCCTCCGGGCTGTCCTCACCTCTTCAAGAGCGTGGGCATGGCCTGGGAAGATCTCGCTGTGGCGGTGGCCCTGTACCGGGCCGCGCACGGCGCCACCGGGGGCGACAGCGAAACGTGACATTGTACGCTGTTCCTCTGCGATTTCTCGGAGGAATGCGATGGGTGACCTGAAGCAGCACAGTCTCATCAAGGCCCAGGAGCGGCTGCGTGATCAGGTGGGCCATGCCCTTCGAGCAGCCCTGATAGCCGGACAGCTGGAGCCCGGCCGGGTCTACTCGGCGCCCACGCTCGCCGCCGACCTCGGTGTGTCGGCCACCCCGGTCCGCGAGGCGATGCTCGACCTGGCCCGCGAGGGCCTGGTCGAGCCGGTCCGCAACAAGGGTTTCCGGGTCACCGAGGTCAGCGAACGCGACCTGGACCAGTACACCGAGCTGCGCACCCTGATCGAGGTCCCCACGATCGGCGTGGTCACCCGGATCGCCGCCAAGGAAGCCCTGGAGGAACTCCGGCCCATCGCCCAGGAGATCGTCACCCAGGCCCGCGAGCACAACCTGATCGGCTATCTGGAGGCCGACCGGCGCTTCCACCTCACCCTGCTCGGCCTCGCCGGCAACGAGCGCCTGGTGGAGACCGTCGGCGACCTCCGCAAGCGGTCCCGGCTGTACGGGCTGACCAGCCTGGACAGGGCCGGCCTGCTGGTGTCCTCGGCGGAGGAGCACCTGGAGCTCCTCGACCTGATGCTGGCCGGCGACGCCCCGGCCGCCGAGGCGTGCATGCGCCGTCACCTCGGCCACGTCCGCTCCCTCTGGGCGACCTGACTCCCTCACGGACCGGAGCGGGGCCCGGAGAACGAGCGGGGCCCGGAGATCGAGCGGGGCCCGGACCTGTCGGTCCGGGCCCCGCGCGCCGTCATGGCGCCGCGCCTACCGCAGGGCGGCCTTCAGGAAGGCGAGTTGCTGGGCGGCGATCTTCTCGTGGGTGCCGTTCGGGGTCATGTGGGTCACGCCGGGGAGGGCGAGGAGCTGGTGCGGGCGGCCGGCGTCGGTCAGGGCGCGGGAGAGCCGCAGGGTGTGCGAGGGGTGCACGTTGTCGTCGGCCAGGCCCGTGACCAGCAGCAGGGGGCGGGTCAGCCGGGGTGCGTCAGTGATCAGTGACTCCCGGTCGTAGACCTCCGGGTTGTCCGCGGGCAGGCCGAGGTACCGCTCCGTGTAGGCGGTGTCGTAGTGGCGGAAGTCGGTGGGCGGGGCGCCCGCCACGGCGGCGTGGAAGACGTCCGGGCGGCGCAGTACGGCCGCCGCGGCCAGGTAGCCGCCGTAGGACCAGCCCATGACCCCGACGCGGTCGAGGTCGAGTTCGGGGTGGCGTTCGCCGAGCGCCCGGAGGGCGGCCACCTGGTCGTCCAGGGTGACCCGGGAGAAGTCCCGGTACATGGCGTGGGTGAAGGCGGGGGAGACGTTCGGGGTGCCGCGGTTGTCGGTGGTGACCACGGCGAAGCCCTGGTCGGCCCACCACTGCCGGTGCTGCCAGCGGCGCGGCTCCAGGCTGACGTCCTGGAAGCCGGGCCCGCCGTAGCCCTGGACCAGCACCGGCAGGCGCTGCCCGGGCACGTGGCCGCGGGGCAGCACCAGCGCGGTGGGCAGGCCGAGTTCGGTGACCCGGGCCAGCCGGGGCACCACCCGGTACGGCAGCGGCTCGGAGAGGTCGGCGGGGGTGAACTCCCGCCCGTCTGCGGTGCGTACGGTCCTGCGGACGCCGTCCGGGCCGGCCGAGGTCAGCAGCAGCGCCCCGGCGGAGGCGGTCACGGAGTGCACGCCGGGGCCGTCGGCGAGCGGGGTGAGGGCGCCGGTGTCCGGGTCGAGCAGCAGCACCTGCTGTTCGGCGGGGTCGCGCAGGCCGGCCTCGACCAGCAGTTCGCCGTCGTGCTCCCCGGCCACCCCGCGTATCTGCACCCCGTCCCCGGTGAGCAGTACGCCGTCCAGCGCCAGCGCGCGGGCCGCGCCGTCCGCGGTGTCGGCGGCGGTGAGCACGCGGCCGTCGGAGAGCCGGGCCGGGGTGCCGGGCAGGGGGTCCACCCAGTGCGGGTGGGTGGTGCGGGACAGCTCGCGGGTGGCACCGGTGGCCGGGTCCGCGGAGAGCAGGAGGACGTTCTGCTGGAGCCGGTCCTGGACCGTCAGCAGGATCTCCTCCGGGCTCTCCCACCCGGCGTCGGAGACGTAGGGGTACGTCGCGGTGTCCCAGACCAGGGGGACCCGCCGACCGTCCGGGCCGAGGACCCACAGGCCGACCTCGGCGTTCGGGCCGCCCGCCTCCGGATAGGCGAAGTCCTCGGCGGGGAGCTCGGGGTGGGCCGGGTCGGCGAACCAGCGGCGCTGCAGCGCGGACTCGTCCACCCGGGCGGCCAGCAGGGCCTGCCCGTCGGGGGACCACCAGTGGCCGCGGGCCCGGGCCAGCTCCTCCGCGGCGGCGAACTCGGCCAGGCCCCAGCGGGCGCCGTCCTCGGGGCTGACGCGCCCGGCGCTCCAGGGGGCCGTGGTGTCATCGGCCGCCGGTGCGGGGTCATCGCCGGCCGGGGCGACGTACAGCGCGTCCCCGCTCACATAGGCGATGCGGCTGCCGTCGGCGTTCGGCCGCGGGTCCACGACCGGGCCCGCGGCCGGGATCTCGCGCGGCTTCCCGGTGCCGTCGCCCGGGACCTCGTACAGCCGGCCGTAGAGCGCGAAGACGGCCCGCCGTCCGTCACCGGAGAGGGCGTACGAGCCGATGCCGGCGGCGACGAGGCGGATGCGCTCGCGGAGCCGGCGCTCGGCGACGGGCAGCTCGCCCGGTTCGGGGGAGAGGTCGCGGGGGTCGGCGAGCAGGCTCTCGGCTCCGGTCGTGGTGTCGAGCACCCGGAGGGAGTCGTACGGATCGGTGGGGCCGGCGGAGCGGAGGAAGTAGAGCAGGCGGGCGTCATCGCCGAAGGCGAAGGCGCGAGGGGCGCCGTGGGTGAACCGTCCGGTGCGGGCGGAGAGGTCGAGAAACGGATCCATGAAGTGGAGTGTGACATGTGAAATGGCATGCGCCTAGCCTTCGGCCGTTCGAGTGGTGACGCTCCGCGCCCGGGCTTAGCGTCGGAAGGGTGGACCGGAGCGACGAGGACCGGAACGGCGCGGACCGGAACGCCCCCGTGCCGTCCACCGAACCGGGCGGCGGCAAGGCCGAAGGGCGCGGGGACGGACTCGCCCTCTTCGTCATCGCCTCATGCCAGTTGATGGTGGTGCTCGACATCACCATCGTGAACATCGCCCTGCCGCACATCCAGACGGCGCTGGGCTTCTCCACCGAGAGCCTGTCCTGGGTGGTCAATGCCTACACCCTCACCTTCGGCGGCCTCCTGCTGCTCGGCGGGCGGGCCGGCGACATCCTCGGCCGGCGCCGCGTGTGGATCTTCGGCGTGCTGCTCTTCGGCCTGGCCTCGCTGCTCGGCGGTTTCTCGCAGACGGCCGGTCAGCTGATGGCCGCCCGGGCCGTGCAGGGCGTCGGTGCCGCCATCGCCTCACCCACCTCACTGGCCCTGATCAGCACCACCTTCAAGGAAGGCCCGGAGCGTGCCCGGGCCTTCGGCGTGTTCGCGGCGGTCTCGGCGGGCGGCGGCGCGATCGGCCTGCTGGCCGGCGGCATGCTCGTCGAATGGCTCGACTGGCGCTGGGTGTTCTTTGTCAACGTCCCCATCGCGCTGACGATCGCCCTGATCGCGCCGCACGTCCTGAAGGAATCCGAACGCCACCCCGGGCACTTCGACCTCGCGGGCGCGCTGACCGGCACCCTCGGAGTGGTGGCCCTGGTCTACGGGTTCATCCGGGCCGCCCAGGAGGGCTGGCGGGACCCGGGCACCTCCGTCTCCTTCGCCGCCGCCGTGCTGCTCCTCACCGGGTTCGTGCTGATCGAGCGCCGCTCGCGGCAGCCCATCACCCCGCTGCACATGTTCGCCGACCGCAACCGCTCGGGGACGTACGGCATCATGCTCTTCCTGGCCTGCGCCCTCTTCGGCATGTTCTTCTTCCTGACCCTGTTCGTGCAGAACGTGCTGGGCTTCAGCCCGATCGAGGCGGGCCTGTCCTTCCTCCCGGTCAGCGTGATGGTCGCGGTGGTCGCCAACATCACCTCGAAGCTGCTGCCGAAGTACGGGCCGAAACCGTTCATGGTGGGCGGCGCGCTGAGCACGACCATCGGCCTGGCCTGGCTGAGCCTCACCGACGTCCACTCCACCTACCTGGGCAGCATCCTGGGGCCGATGCTGCTGTTCAGCGCGGGCATGGGCATGCAGTTCGTCTCGCTGACGCTGACGGCCCTGTCGAACGTCGCCGACCGGGAGTCGGGCGCGGCCTCCGGGCTGCTGAACACCACCCAGCAGGTGGGCGGCTCCCTGGGCCTGTCCATCCTGGTCACCGTGTTCGGCGCGGCGAGTACGACGGAGGCGGCGCGGCAGGTGGTCGCCTTCCTCGCGCGCGCCACGCCGGTGCAGCGGGCGCTGTTCGAACGCACCCGGACGCTGCCGGACCCGTGGGGGGACCGGGTGCTCACGGCGGGCGTGTCCGCGGCCTTCACGGTGGCGGCCCTGTTCACGCTGGTCGGGGCGGCGATCGCGCTCTTCGTGATCCGGGTCCGCCCTTCGGACCTGGAGCGGCTGCAGGGCGGCCGGCACGGATGACGGGGCGGGTGCCGCCCACGGGCGACCGGGAGGGCGACCGCCTCCGCAGGTGGCCGGGGCGAGTGGGTGAGCCCCGGCCACCTCTCACCGGGCGCCGACTCCCGGTGAGGGGTGACCGGGCGTCCGGGGGCCGGGTGGCGGGCGCGGGCCCGCACTGCCCGGCCCCACCCCCGTGCGCCCGGTGGACCTGTGGAAGTGGCGTCATCCTGGCAGGACGGCAGGGCCCGGGTATTGGAAAAAACCGCCGAACCGCAGGTGGGAAGGCTTCCGCTTGACCCGTCGAGCCGGGGGCAGGAGCAGCGGGCGGAGGGCGGCAGGCAGCAGGGAGGAGGCGGCCGGCGGTGGGCCGCCGGCCGCCGGCAGCGAACGCCTGGCCGCCAGGACGCCCGGACGCCAGGTCAGAGCAGCACGCTGGTCACCCGGCCCGGGACCCGGTCCACCGGCCGTTCGCCGCCGCCCCGGTACGCCAGGAACTGCCCGGGCGCGCAGCCGGTCATCTCCCGGAAGTCCCGGTGCAGGTGCGCCTGGTCGTAGAAGCCGCACGCCGACGCCGCCTCGGAGGCCCGGTGCCCGGTGGTCAGCATCCGCAGGGCCCGCTGCATCCGCAGCACCCGGGCGGCGGACTTCGGGGACAGCCCGATCTGCTCGCGGAAGCGGTGCTCCAGGCGGCGGGCGCTCCAGCCGGCACCGGCCGCGAGCTCGTCGACGGGCACCAGGCCGCCCGTACGCAGCAACCGGTGCCAGGCCCACATCACCTGCGGGGCGGCGGCGGGCCCCGCGGCGGCCCGCTCCAGCAGCACCGCGTCGAGCAGGGCGAAGCGCTCGGCCCAGCCCGGCGCCCGGTCGAGCCGTTCCTCCAGCCGGGCGGCCTCGGCGCCCAGCAGGTCCGGGAGCGGGACGACCCGGTCCCGGAGTTCGTGCATCGGGAGCCGGAAGACGGTGAACGCCATCCACGGGGCGAAGTGGATCTCCACCCCGTGCAGTCTGCCGCCGTGCTCGCCGACCGTCGCGTCGGTGCGCAGACCGGTGAGCAGCGAACGGTAGGCGGTGCCGCCGCCGGAGCGGGGGCCGCCCACCTCGGACATCCGTGATATCCGTACCGGCTCGGCGAAGTTGACGACCACGGTCGCGGTCCCGTTCGGGATCTCGATCCGCCGCTGCGGGCGGTCCATCTCCACCCGGTAGCCGCGGTACCCGCGCACCCCGGGCCGCAGGGCGGGCGCGGGCGCGGCGGTGGCCAGCCGCCAGGTCCCCTGCGCGGTGACTCCCGAGGCCCGTCTCACGGACACGGTCCCGTCGGCGCGTACTACGACGGGGCGACGGGCCGGATCCGGCACCGGGCCGGGCCGGTGACCCGCAGGGTGATCCCGGCCGCCACCGGCACCTCCCGGTCCACGGGTTCGAACTCGTACGCCCGGAGGATCATCGCCAGGGCGATCACCGACTCCAGCATGGAGAAGTGCTGCCCGATGCAGGCGCGCGGGCCGCCGCCGAACGGCAGCCACGCGTACCGGGGCCGCCCGGCCTCCGCCTCCGGGGCGAACCGGTCCGGGTCGAACCGCTCGGGATCCGGCCAGTAGCGCGGGTGCCGGTGGGTGACCCAGGGCGCGATGATCACGTCCGCGCCGGCGGGCACGGTGAAGCCGTCGACCTCGGACGCGGCCACGGAGCGGCGGCCGACCACCGGGGCCGCCGGGTACAGCCGCATCGCCTCCTTCAGCACCTGCGTCAGGTACGGCAGCCGGTCGAGGTCCGCGGCCTCCGGCGTCCGGTCGCCCAGCACCTTCGAGATCTCCTCGCGGGCGCGGTCCTGCACCTCGGGGTGGCGGGCGAGCAGGTGCAGGGCGAAGGCCAGGGAGGTCGCTGTGGTCTCGTGCCCGGCGAGCAGGAAGACGAGCACCTGGTCGCGGAGTTCGGTGTCGTCGAACGCCCCGTCCTCACCGCCGCCGGCCGCGGCCAGCAGCGACAGCAGGTCCTCGCCACCGTCCTCGTCGCCGGTCCCCCCGCCGGCATCGGCCCCGGTCCGGCGCCGGCGCTCTATGATCCCGTCGCACACGCCGTACAGTTCGGCGATCGCGGCGGCCGCGCGCTTGTTGCCCGGGGTGGGCCAGGTACGGGGGATGCGCACGGGGGAGTAGCCGCGCTTGAGCACGTAATCCGTGATGACCGGAAAGCACCGGTCCACGACGGGGACGGTGGCCTCGACGTCCGCCCCGAACAGGATCCGCGCCACCGCGCGCAGGGCCAGCTCCATCATGGAGTCGGACACGTCCACCACCCCGCCGGGGGCCGACTGCCAGGCGTCCAGGGCGGTCTGCGTCTCGGCGGCGATGGCACCGGCGTACGAGTCCACCCGGCGCCGGGTGAACAGCGGCTGCACCAGCCGACGCTGGCGCAGGTAGTCCTGGTCCTGGCTGGTCAGCAGGCCGTTCCCGAAGGATTCGCGGATCTCCTGGTAGAAGGTGTTCTCCTTGCGGAAGTTGGCCGCGTCCGAGGCCAGGACCTGCTGGGCCCCCTCGGCGGAGAACACGCAGTACAGCTCGACCCGCAGGCCGGGCGGCCCGGCGGAGATCCGGACCACGTCACCCAGCTCGCGCCGGGCCCGCAGATAGGTCCCCAGCGAGTCCTCCCGCAGATCGAGAACCGACCCGAGCAGCGGCACCCCCGCCAGCCCCGGGACCTTCGTGCCGACGCCCTCTGTCACTGCCATCCCGGTGTCCCTTCCGCGATCTCAACGCCCCGATTCTGCCGTCCGGTTGCCCGCGAGGGCGAGCCCCACCACCGGTCACACGGCCGATTCCCGCCCTTGACGTCCGCGCGTGCATCCGCTCGCCGGACGCGCTTCACCGGCACACTGGCATGGATTGCCATATGGCAGTTGCTGACAATTTGATGGATGCTCACCTCTGCAACATCTTCAGCTTCCAAGATCCACGCGCTACGTTCCCGCTCCCGCTCCTGGAAGGAACCCCCGCGTGCGATCGATATCCCGCGCCCTCGGCGTGTCCGCCGCCGCTCTGACCCTGGTGGCCGCGCTGGCCCCCGCGGCCGCGCATGCCGCACCCCCGGCCTCCGGATACGCCTCCGGCGCCGGCGTCACCGCCCCCTCCCGCGTCCTCGCCGTCCCCGGCACGGTCAACGCCCGCGACACCGGCGGCTACACCACCTACGACGGCAAGACCACCCGCTGGGGCGTGCTGTACCGCTCCGAGACCCTCTCCAAGCTCCCCCCTGAGGGCGTCACCGCGCTCGGCCGCCTCGGGCTCGGCAGCGTCATCGACCTGCGCACCGCGCCCGAGATCCAGGCCGACGGCGCCGACCGCCTGCCCTCCGGGGTCACCCCGGTCGCCCAGCCGGTCGACGACACCAGCCTGTTCGCGTTCATCGGCCAGGTCGTACGCAGCAAGGACCCCGCCTACCAGCAGGCGCAGCTGGCCAACGGCAAGGCCGAGGCGCGGATGACCGCGCTCTACCGGGGCTTCGTCACCAACCCGGCGAACCGGGCCGCGCTCGGCGCCGCGATCCGCAGCACGGCGAACTCCTCGAAGCCGGTGATGTTCCACTGCTCGGCGGGCAAGGACCGCACCGGCGTCCTCGCGGACACGATCCTGCGTGCGGTCGGAGTACCGGCCAGCACCTCGCAGCAGGACTACCTGCTGTCCAACCAGCTGCGGGCCGCCTCCGACAAGGCCCTCCGGGACCAGGTGAAGGCCGCCGGCTACATGCAGGACCCCGACCTGCTCATCCCGCTCCAGGAGGTGCGCGCCGACTACCTCGCCGCGTTCCGCGACCAGGCCGTGAGCGACTACGGCAGCTTCGGCGACTTCCTCACCGACGGCCTCGGCCTGGACGCCGCCACCCTGCTCAAGCTCCGCCAGCGCATGGTCGCCTGACGCAGGACGGACGAAGCCCCCGCCGTCCGGATCGCATCCGGGGCGGGGGCTTCGTGCTGCGGCCTATCCGTGGAAGGTGATGTAGCCGTTGCCGTCGCGGTCGTTGGCGCTCTTGGTGTAGGCGTGGGTGTCCGCGGAGGCACCGCCCGGCTTGTACAGCTTCACGGTGTCCTTGTCGTTGTTCCAGATGAAGTTGCAGTTGTTGCGGTAGGCGACGTTCCCGGCGTCGGACTCGGTGCCGCGGCCTCCGCGCAGGCGCACGAAGTCGCCGGGCTCCAGGTAGTGGTTGATCTTGAAGGTGTAGGAGTTCCCGACGGAGTCCTTGACGGTGTAGCCCTTGAGGTTGACCGTGCCGCGCGAGTAGTTCTTGACCACGACGTACTCGGCGGCGGTGTTGCCGGTGGTGCAGCTGTTGGAGTCGCGCCCGGGGGCGTCGTACTGGATGCCGCTGATCTTCAGCGCCGAGGAGTACTCGGCGGCCTGCGCCGGGGCGGCAGCCAGGGCTATCGCGGCGGTCGTGACCGCAAGGGCCACGGCGGTCTTCTTCATGAGGTTCCTCCCCCTGATGGGTCTGCTGGGCGGCGTGAAGATACACGGATTGCAACCACGGCACGATATGCCGCCAGAGGATGAGATGGGCATGGCGCAGCCCCGTCGCCGAAGTCCGTTCCGGCACGCCAAGACTGAGGCCCCATCACCCCCGGTGAAGGGGTGATGGGGCCTCGGAAGGTGTTCCGCGGGTCAGGGGCCGGTCCTTGCGGCTTCGAGCGGCCTTCCGGTTGGTCCCTGCCCGTCCGGCTTCCTAGATGTCGCGGAAGATCTCGATCTGGGCGCCCACCGAGTTGAGGCGTTCGGCGAGTTCCTCGTAGCCACGGTTGATCACGTAGACGTTGCGGAGGACAGAGGTGCCTTCGGCGGCCATCATGGCCAGGAGGACGACCACTGCGGGGCGGAGGGCCGGCGGGCACATCATTTCGGCCGCGCGCCAGCGGGTGGGGCCCTCGACCAGGACGCGGTGCGGGTCCAGGAGCTGGAGGCGGCCGCCGAGGCGGTTGAGGTCCGTGAGGTAGATGGCGCGGTTGTCGTAGACCCAGTCGTGGATGAGGGTCTTGCCCTGGGCGGTGGCCGCGATCGCCGCGAAGAACGGGACGTTGTCGATGTTCAGGCCCGGGAACGGCATGGGGTGGATCTTGTCGATCGGGGCTTCGAGCTTCGACGGGCGGACCGTCAGGTCGACCAGGCGGGTGCGGCCGTTGTCGGCCGTGTACTCCGCCGAGCGGTCGTGGTCCAGGCCCATCTCCTCCAGGACCGCGAGCTCGATCTCCATGAACTCGATCGGCACGCGGCGGATGGTCAGTTCGGATTCCGTGACCACCGCGGCGGCGAGGAGGCTCATCGCCTCGACCGGGTCCTCGGAGGGGGAGTAGTCGACGTCCACGTCGATGTTCGGGACGCCGTGCACGGTGAGGGTGGTGGTGCCGATGCCCTCGACCTTGACGCCCAGGGCCTCCAGGAAGAAGCACAGGTCCTGGACCATGTAGTTGGAGGAGGCGTTGCGGATGACCGTGACGCCGTCGTGGCGGGCCGCGGCCAGCAGCGCGTTCTCGGTGACCGTGTCCCCGCGCTCGGTCAGCACGATCGGGCGGGTGGGGCTGACGCCCGGCTCGACCTTGGCGTGGTAGATGCCCTCGGTCGCGGTGATGTCCAGGCCGAAGCGGCGCAGGGCGATCATGTGCGGCTCGATGGTGCGGGTGCCGAGGTCGCAGCCGCCGGCGTAGGGCAGACGGAACTGGTCCATCCGGTGGAGCAGCGGGCCCAGGAACATGATGATGCTCCGGGTCCGGACGGCCGCTTCGGCGTCGATCGCGTCCATGTCCAGGGCGGCCGGCGGGACGAGTTCCAGGTCCACGCCGTCGTTGATCCAGCGGGTGCGGACGCCGATGGAGCCGAGCACCTCCAGCAGACGGTAGACCTCTTCGATCCGGGCGACCCGGCGCAGGACCGTGCGGCCCTTGTTGAGGAGGCTGGCGCAGAGCAGGGCCACGCACGCGTTCTTGCTCGTCTTGACGTCGATGGCGCCGGAGAGGCGGCGGCCGCCGACGACCCTCAGGTGCATCGGGCCGGAGTAGCCGAGAGCGACGATCTCGCTGTCGAGCGCTTCGCCGATCCGGGCGATCATCTCAAGACTGATGTTCTGGTTGCCGCGCTCGATCCGGTTCACGGCGCTCTGGCTGGTGCCGAGCGCCTCGGCGAGCTGGCTCTGCGTCCATCCCCGGTGTTGCCGGGCGTCACGGATGAGCCTGCCGATGCGTACGAGGTAGTCGTCTGCCATGGGTGCACCGTATCTCAGATATGAGATGGGGTTCGCGCGGGGTGTGGCGGACGGGTGTTACCCACCGTCAGATCGTGTCCGTTCTGTCCCGGGTCCCGGCTGCTTTCCCCCGCTTTCCCCTTCCCGTTCCGCTTACCCCTGCTTTTGCCCCTCCTTTCATCCCTCCTTCGGCCGGTTTCCGCTCGGCTCCATCCGGCCCGCCGCGCCCGCGTGGTGGGTGACGAGTTTGGTCAGCAGGGCCGTGAGCTGCTGCTGTTCGCGGGGGGAGAGGGGGGCCAGGAGCTCCTCCTGGGCGGCCCGGAGCAGTTCCTCCAGCCGGTGGAGCTGCTTCCGCCCGTGCGGTGTGAGGGTGATGACATTCCGTCGGCGGTCCGCCGGATCGGGGGCCCGCTCCACGTCCCCGCGCTCGGCCAGCTCGTTGAGTACGGCGACCAGGTCGCTCCGGTGGATGCCGGTACGGGTGCTCAGTGCGGCCTGGCTGGCCGGCCCGTACTCGTCCAGCGCGACCAGAGCGGCGTAGTGCCATTTGCGGGCATCTGCCCCGTTCAGCCCCTCCGCGACCAGGCGTTGGGCCAGGGTTGCGGCCTGCCCCAGGAGCCGGGTGGGCAGTTCGCGCAGCCGGGCGGGCACCGGTGGCCGGGTCTCGTCTTCCTTCTCCATGTCCCGATCCTAGCCCTTGCGTTGGTGACACCAACGGTCTAACTTCGTTGGTGTCACGAACGTTAGTCGCCCGAACGAAAACGAACGAGAAGGAGGGGCCGGCATGCCCACCATCGACGTGCTCGACTCGACGATGTACTTCGAGGACCAGGGCGAAGGAGTGCCCTTCGTCTTCCTGCACGGCAACCCCACTTCGTCCCATCTGTGGCGGAACGTCCTGCCCTGGATGGCCGAAGGGATCAGGGTCCTCGCACCCGACCTCATCGGCATGGGGCGCTCCGGCAAGCCCGGCGGCGAGTACCGATTCGCCGACCACGCCCGCTACCTGGACGCCTGGTTCGACGCCCTCGGCCTCGACGACGTCGTCCTCGTCGGCCAGGACTGGGGCGGGGCGCTCGCCTTCGACCACGCCGCCCGGCATCCCGGACGGGTGCGCGGCATCGCCTTCATGGAGACCATCCTGCGGCCGATGACCTGGGCGGAATACCCCGAATCGTCCAGGGCCCGGTTCCAGGCCCTCAAGACCCCCGGAGTGGGGGAGCGGCTCGTCCTCCAGGAGAACGTCTTCATCGAGGACAGCATCCACAAGACCGTGCTGAACCCGCTGACCGAAGCGGACCACGCCGTGTACGCCGCCCCGTACCCCACCCCCGAGAGCCGGCTCCCCATGCTCCAGTGGGCGCGGTCCATGCCGCTGGAGGGCGAACCCGCCGACGTGGTCGCCCGCGTCGAGGCGTACGACGCCTGGCTGGCCGGCACCCCGGACGTGCCGAAGCTGCTGCTCACCTTCGACGGGTCGCCCGCACTGATGATCGGGCCGGAGCTGACCGCCTGGTGCGAGGAGAACATCGCCGCCCTGGAGACCGAGTACTGCGGGCGCGCCGCGCACCTCGCCCCCGAGGACCGTGGCGAGGAGATCGCCGCGGCGGTCAATGCGTGGGTCGTACGGCAGCGGCTGCTGGGCGGCGCCGACGGGTCTGCGGGGCGCTGACCGGGCGGGGCCCTGATGCGCCGTCCGTGCCGGCGTGCGCCCCGGCGCCCGGCCCGGCGCCCGGCCCGTCGTTCGGTCCGCCGTTCGGTCCGTCACCTGTTCCGGTCATGATCCCCGCCGGGTGACGTCCGGGGGACCGTTCCTGCGTTGAGCCGTGCGAACCCGCCGTCCCTCGTGCCGCGGGCTCTCATGCCCGGTATGTCCCGGCGATTGCGCCCGATATGCCCCGAGTCGAAGCTGCGCAGAGGTGATGCCTGATGGTGCCCGAGGTTCGGTCGTTCCGTCGCCGGGCGGGAGTGGCCGCCCGCTGCCGGGCGGTGGTCGAGGACCCCGTCTTCGGGCTGAGCGTCTTCGCGCTGATCCTGGTCAACGCCGCGGTCCTCGGGGTGGAGACGTACCGCGGGACCGCCCTCGTCTACCGCCAGGAGATCCACGCCGTCGAACAGGTCTGCCTGCTGCTGTTCACGCTGGAGCTGCTGATCCGCGCCGGAGCCTGCGCGGACCGGCCGCGCGAGTTCTTCCGCGACCCGTGGCAGCTCTTCGACCTGGCCGTCGTGGTCTCGGCGTTCCTGCCGCTGCTGTGGGACAACACCACCCTCTTCCGGCTGCTGCGGCTGGCCCGGGTGCTGCGCACGGCCCGGTTCCTGCCGCAGCTGCGGATCCTGCTGGTCGCGATGGGGCGCAGCCTGCCGGGCACGCTGAGCTTCCTGTTCGTGGGCGGGCTGGTGCTCTACGTCTACGCCATGATCGGGTGGATCTGCTTCGCCCGGGTCGACCCCGCGCACTACGGCTCCATCGGGCGGGCGGGCCTGACGCTCTTCCTCCTCACCACGATGGACGGCCTGACCGACGCCGTCCGGGCCGGGCTGGCGATCTCCCGGTTCAGCATCCTCTACTACGCGTCGTACGCCCTGCTGGCCTCCTTCTTGCTGGTCAACATGCTGATCGGGGTGGTCCTCGGCTCGCTGGACGAGGCGCGGGAGATGGAGAAGGAGGAGCGGGAGAGGCAGGCGCGGCCGAAGCAGCCGGGGCCGCCGCCGGCGTCCTCCGCCGGGGTGGCGGCAGCGGTTCCGGCGGACGTGGACTCCCGCGAGGTGCGCGAGCGGATCGCCGGCGCCCGCCGGGCGCTGGACGAACTGGAGGCGAGCCTGCAGGTCGGCGCGGAGCGCGAGCACCTGGTCCCGTCGGGCCGCCGGCTGGAGGTCTCGGGAAGCGGATGACGCCGCGGCGGCGCCCGGTCGGGTGACGTACGCGGCCGGGCCGGAGGTGTGCTCCTCCGGCGGCGGCCGGGACGGTACCGGCTCCGCTTGGGCCGGTCGCTCCGGGGCCCGGACCGGGCGCGCCGGTCCGGTCTCGCCCGGTCCGGGCCCGCCCCGTCCGGCCCCGCGCCGACTGCTCCGGCGGTGGCTGCTCGGGTACCGGCTCCACCGGACCGCCCGATCCACGCTCGCCCGATCCCCGGCAACGCCGGGGACGTGCTTGCCACCACCCACGAGCGACTCCAGCAGGTCCAGGCGGGCAGGCGGGGCCACGGCCACCGCGGTGGAGGCGGCCGAGGAGGCGGAGACGCCGCAGCGTCAGTCCGCCTCCCGGCAGCGTGGTCCCCCACACACAGCAACTCCGGGCGTAGGCCGGTCGAGGCCCGTCCGGCCTCAGGCCCCGCAGCAGGCGTCGTGCCGGCCGCCGTGGACCGAGGCGTACGACGCCGGTCGCGGGCCGGCCGCCGCGCGGGTGAGGCGGCCCGCGGCGGCCCGGCCCGCGGCGGACCGTGCGTCGTGGACCACGCGACCGCCGACCAGGGTGAGTTCGACCGCCGTGCCGCTGATGTCCGGCACCGGACAGCGGGTCACGTCCCGGTCCAGCAGCACCAGGTCCGCGGCCTTGCCCCGCTCCACCGTCCCCGTCAGCGCCTCCTGGCGCAGCTGCCACGCCGTGCCCGAGGTGTGCATCCGCAGGGCCGACGTACGGCTCAGCCCCTCCAGTTCGCGGTGGAGCTCACCGCTGCCGTACGCCCCCTGGCGGTCGACCGCGGTCCGCAGCTGGTTCCACACCTGCAGCGCGTCCACCGGCCAGTCCGAGCCGCCGGACAGCCGGGCGCCGGCCTGCTCCAGGCTCCGTGCCGGGTACATCCACCGGTGCCGGCGCGGCCCGATGTACGGCAGCAGCGCCTCCATCGTCCAGGTGTCCTCCGCCGCCCACTGCAACTGCATGCAGGCCGCGACGCCCAAGGCGGCGAACCGCCGCAGGTCCGCCGGGTCGACGATCTGCAGGTGGGCGACGGCGTTGCGCGGGTCGTGCTGCCCGGTGACCCGGCGCGCGTACGCGTACCCGTCCAGGGCGGTACGGACGGCCCGGTCGCCGAGCCCGTGGGCGTGCATCTGCCAGCCGGCCCGGTTGAAGGCGGCGGTGAGCCGGCCGTAGTCGGCGGCCGTCGTGTACAGCTCGCCCCGGTTGCCGGTCGGCTTCCCGGTCGTCCCGTCCAGGTACGGCTCCAGCAGGGCGGCCGTCTGCGCCGGGTACTCGATGACCCCGTCCAGGAAGACCTTGATCATCCCGAACCGGAGCCCCGGCACGCCCCCGAACTCCCGGCGCAGGCCCCGCGCGTACGCCAGGGAGCCCGCGGGGTCCCGGGTCTGCTCCACCTCCAGCCGGAGCGCGGGAACGATCCGCTGCGGCAGCTTCCCGGCCGCTGCGAGGTCCCGGTACAGCTCCAGCTCGTGCCGTCCCACCAGCGCGTCCATCATCGTGGTGACGCCGGAGGCGGCCGCCTGCTCCAGCACCTTCGCGCAGGCCGCCACCAGCTCCGCCCGGGTCGGCTCCGGAACGTGCCGCTTGACCAGGCCCTGCGCGTCGTCCTTGAGCACGCCGGTGGGCAGGCCGTCGGGCCCCTTGACGATCTTCCCGCCGGGCGGGTCGGGGGTGGCCGCGGTGATGCCCGCGACGTCCAGGGCGCGCCGGTTGGCCCACAGGTTGTGGCCGTCACCACCGACGAGGACCACCGGGCGGCGGGTGGGCAGCGCGTCCAGCATGGAGTGGTGCGGGACGGTGCCGGCCGGCATCAGCCCGACCGGGTTCCAGTCCTCCACCACCAGCCAGGTGTCGGGCTCGGCGCCTGCCCCTCCGGTGTCGGCGAGGAACCCGCGCAGGATCTCCCGGAGTTCGGGCAGGGTGGTCTCCGCACCCTCCAGCGAGGGGCGCAGCGAACGGTCGCCCGCCCCCAGCGGGTGGACGTGCCCGTCGTGGATGCCGCTCATCACGGTGTTGCCGCGGGCGTCGACCACCTCGGTGTCCCGGCCGACGTACCGGTGCAGGGCCCGGCCCCGGCCGGTCTCCAGCACGGTGCCGTCCCGGCCGATCGCGACCGCCTCGACCGGAGGACCGCCGTGCGTGCCGGTGAACACCCGGGCGTTGTGGATGACCAGGGCGGCGGAACCGCGCTTCGAAGCGGCACCGGTGGCGGCACTGACCCCGGTGCCGGCACCGACACCGGCGCCGGTCGCGGGAGCGGCGGCTGCGGCACCGGCCGCCGTCCCGATCAGACCGGCCGCACCGACGGCCCCGGCCGCGGCGATCAGACCCCGCCGGGACAGGGAGGAGGAAGACGTCATGACCACTCCAAAGGTTGGGTGGCCAGGACACTCGGTGATTAACCCCTTAACCGGAACCCGCCCCCGGCGACGGATTCCGCATCCCGCACGCCCCGTACGCCCCGCACCCCCCCCGCACACACATCCCGTTCGGCGTAGGACGGCGGGCCGCGCGTCCGTACGATGACCCCCGTGCCCGCGCCCCCGACCATCGCCGACATCGCGCGCGCCGCGGAGGTGTCCACGGCGACGGTCTCGCACGCCCTCAACGGCACCGGGCGGATCGGAGAGGCCACCCGCCGCCGGGTCCGCGCCGTGGCGACCGCCCTCGGCTACGGCGCCCCGGGCGCCGGCCCCCGCACCCGCACGCTCGGACTGGCCGTCACCACCTTCGCCGGCTCCCCCTGGAACTACGTGGCGGTCTCCTACTTCTCCCGCTGGCTGACGGCCGCCACCGCCGCCGCGCACGCCCGCGGCTACGCCCTCACCACCCTCCCCGCCGACCGCGGCGCGCAGACGCTGTGGCACAACCTGGCCGTGGACGGGATGCTCCTGCTGGACAGCCCGGACGGCGACCCGGTCCTGCGCGCCCTGCGGGCCCGCGGCATCCCGGTCGTGTTCGACGGCCGCCCCACCGCACCCCGCCCCGAGGACACCTGGGTGGACAACGACCACGCCGCGACCACCCGCGAGGTCCTCGACCACCTCGCCGCGTCCGGCGCGCGCCGCATCGCCCTGCACGGCGGCTTCGGCGGCGAGTACTACACCCGTGCGGTGACGGAGGCGTACGAACGCTGGTGCGCGGACCACGCCCGCCCGCCGCTCCCGGTCCGCTTCGACCCGCACGACGCCCCCGGCCACGCCTTCGACGAGGCGTTCGCCGCGGGCGCGGCCGACGCCGTCTACTCCCTGTACGACCCGGGCGGCCGCCAGACCCTGGCCGCCGCCGCCCGCCACGGCCTGCGCGTCCCGCAGGACCTCCTGATCGTCTGCGCCAGCGAGGACCCCGCGTACGAGACCACCGAGCCGCCGGTGAGCACCGTCACCCTCCACCCCGAACGCATCGCGGAGGCGGCGGTGGCGGCCCTGGTCGCCCGGGTGGAGGCACCGGCCGAGGCGGTCCCGGGCGGGTGCACGGTCCCGGCCGGCCTGCTGGTCCGGGCCTCGTCGCGGCAGCCGCGGTCCTGACCTCCCCGTCCTTCCCCTCCTCTCTCCTCCCCTCCCCGTCCCGGCAGGGGACGGGGTCAGTCCGCGAGGAAGGCGCTGACCGTCGTGGTGAAGGCCTTGGCGTCGTCCAGCCACGGGAAGTGGCCGGCGGCCGGCTGGACGGCGAGTTCCGCACGCGGGAAGAGCCGGCCGAAATCGGCCAGCACCGACACCGGGCCCTGCAGGTCGGCGTCGCCGGCCAGGACCAGGACCGGCTGTCCGAAGCGGGCCAGCGCCTCGCGCAGCGCGGGCGGGTCGAAGGCGCCCTCGGCGCCGAAGGCGGCGCCGGCCTCGTGGTTCTTCGCGCCGTCGCTCTCCGCGGCGAGACGCTGTGCCGCCCCGTCCCAGCGGCCGTGGAAGAAGGGGGTGACGGCCTTCCAGTTCTCCGGCGTGGCCTCACCCGCGACGACCCTCTCCAGCGCGGCGTACGCCTCCGGGAACCAGGGCTCGTCGGCGCGGAGACGGGCGGTCTGCAGTCGCAGCTCGCCGCTGATCCCGATGCCGGCGGCCATGACGCTCGGCGTGATCAGGGCAAGCCGGCCCACGTGTTCCGGCCACCGTGCCGCGTACTGCACCGCGAGGTTGGCGCCCGCACTGTGCGCGAGCAGGTCGATCCGCTCCAGGCCCAGGTGCAGGCGCAGCGCCTCCACGTCCCCGACCTGCCGGTCGCAGCGGTACGTGGCCGGGTCCGCGGGCACCGCCGACGCGCCGGTGCCGCGCGGGTCCAGCAGGATCAGCCGCCGGCCCGCGGACGCGGCCAGGCCGCCGAGGTCCCCGAAGTAGTCGGAGTTCCGCATCGGGCCGCCGGGCAGGCAGATCAGGTCGGGAGTGGCGGCAGTGGCAGGAGTGGCGGGGTCGGCTGCCGCTGCGGGGTCGCCGCAGACGTGGTAGGCGAGCTCGGTCCCGTCGTACGAGGTGAACGTAGGCATGATCGCGAGGCTCGCAAGCCCTGCCCCGCCGGGCAACTCGTTTCCCGACCGCTCTTTTCCCGGCAACCCGTTTCCCGACCACCCCCTGCCCGACCACCCCTCGCCCGGCACCCGCTTCCGGTCAGCCGTTCTGGGCGGCCCGGGCGCGTTCGGAGAGCAGCCGGGTGAGGGATTCCAGGTCGCCGCTGTCGTAGGACCGGCTCTCGTTGTCCTTGCCGAAGACCACGGTGAGCAGGGTGCCGGTGCGGACCATCGTGTAGTGGACGGTCTCGGTGACGTACCCGGCTCCCCGGCTGCTCGACCGGGTGAACGCCGTGCTCTCGTCGCCGATCCGCGGCATGGTCAGCTTCGCCGCCCCCGCCTCCTGCGCCTTCCGGCGGTACTTCTCGAAGGCGGTCCGTGCCTCCGCCGTGCCGGGATAGGCGTACACCACCAGCTCCGTCTCCATGCTGAAGCGCGCCCGGTACTCGGCCTGCCCCTCGAACGTGGATCCGTCGTCCTGTGACGAGACGTCCGCCGTGGGCGCGGTGACCTCCGTCCAGCCGCTCGGCAGGCTCGCTGCGTCCGGCAGGACCGCCTTGACCGCCGCCGCGTCGGTCAGCTCCCTGGCCTTCCCGCCACCACTTCCGCCACCACTTCCGCCCCCGCCCCCGTCCCCGCTCCCGCCGTCCGGTGCTCCCCACACACCGTCGGACCCCCCGGGCCGGGCCGCGCCGGAGCCGGGTGAGTCGTCGCCGTCGAGCAGCCGTGTCCCTCCGTAGACGCCCAGGGCCACCAGAACGACCAGCGCCACCGTGACCAGGACGGCCAGGGCGCGCCCGGCCGGGGTGTTGTTGAAGGTGACGGGTCCCAGCGCGATCGTGCTCCTGCGCACACGGGCGCCGCCGTCGATCACGATGCCGCCGACGTTGCTCCGCGGGGGTCGGGCCGGCGGCGGTCCGGTGAGGGCCCGGACCAGCAGGGCGGCGAAATCGGGGTCCTCCGCGACCGCGGCGGAGAGTGCTTCCGCCAGCAGGGCGGGGGCCTCCGGATCCGAGGGCCCGGCGTCCACGGCGGCCAGCGCCGCCCGCCCGCCGGGATCCCGCCCGAGCCGCTCGCGGACCAGGTCGGAAACGGTCCGTGCGAGCTCCGCCCCCGTGGTGGCCGTCGCGCCGCTCGCGATGTCCGTCATCATCCGCACGACCAGTGCCGTCATGTCGGCTTCCAAAGCGCGCCCCCCACGGCCGGTGAAACCCGAGGGGTTCAGGTTCGGTGTCCGCCGGGCGGTCCGCATCCGTGCGACCGGACAAATATCGGCGACAACCGGCCACCCTGCGCCGGGCGCGACGGATCGTCGCGCGTGCTCGCGGATCTTCCCGGGCCATGCCGGGCATGACCTCGGCGCGGCCATGTACTAGAGTTATCTCGACATCGAGATATCTGCCGAAGGCGAACCGCAGCCGCCCCGCTGGTAAGGGTTACCTAACTTAGCCCTACCTTAGCGGATTGGCCAGAGTGCCACGCGGCAGGATGCGGTAGAACGCGCGAATTCATGCATGAAGGAGACTGTCGTGTCGGCGAACAGCTTCGACGCCCGTAGCACGCTGCAGGTGGGCGACGAGTCGTACGAGATCTTCCGGCTGGACAAGGTGGAGGGCTCCGCCCGTCTGCCCTACAGCCTGAAGGTGCTGCTGGAGAACCTGCTCCGCACGGAGGACGGCGCGAACATCACCGCCGACCACATCCGCGCGCTGGGCGGCTGGGACTCGCAGGCGCAGCCGAGCCAGGAGATCCAGTTCACGCCCGCCCGCGTGATCATGCAGGACTTCACCGGTGTGCCCTGCGTCGTCGACCTGGCCACCATGCGCGAGGCCGTCAAGGAGCTCGGCGGCGACCCGTCGAAGATCAACCCGCTGGCCCCGGCCGAGCTGGTCATCGACCACTCCGTCATCGCCGACAAGTTCGGCACCAAGGACGCCTTCACCCAGAACGTGGAGCTGGAGTACGGCCGCAACAAGGAGCGCTACCAGTTCCTGCGCTGGGGCCAGACCGCCTTCGACGAGTTCAAGGTCGTCCCGCCCGGCACCGGCATCGTCCACCAGGTGAACATCGAGCACCTGGCCCGCACGGTCATGGTCCGCAACGGCGTCGCCTACCCCGACACCCTCGTCGGCACCGACTCCCACACCACCATGGTCAACGGCCTCGGTGTGCTCGGCTGGGGCGTCGGCGGCATCGAGGCCGAGGCCGCGATGCTCGGCCAGCCGGTCTCCATGCTGATCCCGCGCGTCGTCGGCTTCAAGCTGACCGGCGAGCTGCCCACCGGCACCACCGCCACCGACCTGGTGCTGACCATCACCGAGATGCTGCGCAAGCACGGCGTCGTCGGCAAGTTCGTCGAGTTCTACGGTGAGGGCGTCGCCGCCACCTCCCTCGCGAACCGCGCCACCATCGGCAACATGTCGCCCGAGTTCGGCTCCACCGCCGCGATCTTCCCGATCGACGGCGAGACCCTGAACTACCTCAAGCTCACCGGCCGTTCCGAGCAGCAGGTCGCGCTGGTCGAGGCGTACGCCAAGGAGCAGGGCCTCTGGCTGGACCCGGCCGCCGAGCCGGACTTCTCCGAGAAGCTGGAGCTCGACCTCTCCACGGTCGTCCCGTCCATCGCCGGCCCGAAGCGCCCGCAGGACCGCATCGTCCTGGCCAACGCCGCCCAGCAGTTCGCGGTGGACGTCCTCAACTACGTGGACGACGCCGACGAGGCGGGCAAGGAGTCCTTCCCGGCCTCCGACGCCCCGGCCGCCACCAACGGCGTGCCCAGCCGCCCGACCCAGGTCACCCTGGCCGACGGCACCTCCTTCGAGATCGACCACGGCGCCGTCACCGTCGCCGCGATCACCTCCTGCACCAACACCTCGAACCCCTACGTCATGGTCGCCGCGGCGCTCGTGGCCAAGAAGGCGGTCGAGAAGGGCCTGTCCCGCAAGCCGTGGGTCAAGACCACCCTGGCCCCGGGCTCGAAGGTCGTCACCGACTACTTCGACAAGGCCGGTCTGACCCCGTACCTCGACAAGATGGGCTTCAACCTCGTCGGGTACGGCTGCACCACCTGCATCGGCAACTCCGGTCCGCTGGACGAGGAGATCTCGAAGGCGATCAACGAGCACGACCTCGCGGTCACCTCGGTGCTCTCCGGCAACCGCAACTTCGAGGGCCGGATCAACCCCGACGTCAAGATGAACTACCTGGCGTCCCCGCCGCTGGTCGTCGCGTACGCCATCGCGGGCTCCATGAAGGTGGACATCACCACCGACGCCATCGGCGTCGACACCGAGGGCAAGCCGGTCTTCCTGAAGGACATCTGGCCCTCCGAGTCCGAGGTCAACGACGTCGTCGCCAACGCCATCGGCGAGGACATGTTCAACAAGTCCTACCAGGACGTCTTCGCGGGCGACGCCCAGTGGCAGGCGCTGCCGATCCCGACCGGCAACACCTTCGAGTGGGACCCGCAGTCCACCTACGTGCGCAAGCCCCCGTACTTCGAGGGCATGACCATGGAGACCACCCCGGTCTCCGACATCGCCGGCGCCCGCGTGCTGGCGAAGCTGGGCGACTCGGTCACCACCGACCACATCTCCCCGGCCGGTGCGATCAAGGCCGACACCCCGGCCGGCCAGTACCTCACGGAGCACGGCGTCGAGCGCCGCGACTTCAACAGCTACGGCTCGCGCCGCGGCAACCACGAGGTCATGATCCGCGGTACGTTCGCCAACATCCGCCTGCGCAACCAGATCGCGCCGGGCACCGAGGGCGGCTTCACCCGCGACTTCACCGTCGAGGGCGCCCCGGTCTCCTTCATCTACGACGCCTCCCAGAACTACCAGGCCGCCGGCATCCCGCTGGTCATCCTGGCGGGCAAGGAGTACGGCTCCGGCTCCTCCCGCGACTGGGCGGCCAAGGGCACCGCGCTGCTCGGCGTCAAGGCCGTCATCGCCGAGTCCTACGAGCGCATCCACCGCTCCAACCTGATCGGCATGGGCGTCCTGCCCCTGCAGTTCCCCGAGGGCGCCACCGCGGCCTCCCTGGGCCTCACCGGCGAGGAGACCTTCTCCTTCACCGGTGTGGAGGAGCTCAACAACGGCACCACCCCGCGCACCGTCAAGGTGACCACCGACTCCGGCGTGGAGTTCGACGCGGTCGTCCGCATCGACACCCCCGGTGAGGCGGACTACTACCGCAACGGCGGCATCATGCAGTACGTGCTCCGGAACCTCATCCGCGGCTGAGTGACCGCCGGGCGGTAACGCTCGCAGGGCAACACCAAAGGGCCGTATCCCCGTTAAGGGGGTACGGCCCTTCCGCTTTTCGCGCGGACGGTGCCAGATGACGGACAGGTCTCGACTCGGAAAAACCGTCGGCCAATTCTTGTGCCCGATCTTGCTGCCCCGAGCGGAAGTGGACTATACCTGTGCGCGTCCGGGCCACCGCGGACGAGCGGCCCGGGCCCTCCTTCACATTTCTGACGAAGGCGAGGACAAGCATGGGATCGACTGGTGAGGGCCTCGGACGCCGTGATCTGATCAAGCGCTCCGCAGCACTCGGACTGATCACGGTGCCGACGATGGGCATCCTGTCCGCCTGTGCCTCCGGTGGCGAGGAGACCACCAAGGGCCCGGACAAGGCGCCGGTGACCAAGGAGAACCCCTTCGGCGTGGCGAAGGGGGGCAATCTGGAGGTGGTCGTCTTCAAGGGCGGCTTCGGCGACGACTACGCCAAGGCGTGGGAGAAGGCCTTCGACGGGAAGTGGGGCACCAGCAGCTCCCACACGGGCACGCAGGAGATCACCGGGAAGCTCCAGCCCCGCTTCAACGGGGGCAACCCGCCCGACGTCGTCGACAACGCCGGCGCGCAGAAGATCAAACTGGACGTGCTCTTCAAGGCCGGGCAGCTGGCCGACCTGACCCCGGTGCTGGACGCGCCCTCGCTGGACGACCCGACCCGGAAGGTGCGGGACACCCTGATCCCCGGCACCATCGAACAGGGCACCCAGGGAGGCAAGTTCGTCGCGCTGAACTACGTCTACACCGTGTTCGGCTTCTGGTACTCGGGCAAGCTCTTCAAGGAGAAGGGCTGGACGCCGCCGAAGACCTGGGACGAGTTCCTCGCGGTCTGTACGAAGGCCAAGGAGGCCGGCATCGGGGGCCTGGCCCACCAGGGCAAGTACCCGTACTACATCAATGTCGTGATCATGGACCTGATCGCCAAGAAGGGCGGTCTGGAGGCCATGAAGGCCATCGACAACCTGGAGCCGAACGCCTTCGAGGGCAACGCGGCCGCCCTCGCCGCCGTGGAGGCCGTCTACGAGGTGGTGGAGAAGGGCCTGCTGATGCCGGGCACCAACGGCCTCACCCACACGGAGTCACAGACGGCCTGGAACCAGTACAAGGCCGCCTTCATCCCCTCCGGCTCCTGGCTGGAGAACGAGCAGCTCAAGCAGACCCCGGCCGACTTCGAGATGACGTTCCTGCCGGTGCCGCCGCTCGCGGACAGCAAGCTGCCCTTCGAGGCCATCCGGGCGGGCGCCGGGGAGCCCTTCATCGTCCCGGAGAAGGCGGCCAACAAGGCCGGCGGCATGGAGTTCATCCGTTCGATGCTGTCCCGCGAATGGTCGACCGTCTTCGCCCAGCAGGCGAACTCGCTCAGCGTGGTCAAGGACGGCGTGGACCCCGGCGTCAAGCTGCGCCCCGGCACCCAGTCGGCGGTGGCGGCCCTCAAGGCGGCCGGTCAGGACACCTTCAACTTCCTGTACACCGAGTGGTACGGCGAAATGGACACGGCGATCCAGGACGCGTCCAATGAGCTGATGGCCAAGCGCATCCAGCCCAAGGAGTGGATCAAGCGGTGCCAGGCCGCGGTGAACAAGGCGGCCCAGGACCCGAACGCCAAGAACAACCGCCGCAGCTGACCCGGGGACGGACACCATGAGCCAGGTAGCCCGCAGCAAGGGACGGGCCGGATTCATCGCCGGCTTCCTCTTCGCGCCGCTCGCGCTGTACCTGACCTTCGTCATCTGGCCGTACGTACAGACGTTCGGCTACTCCTTCACCAACTGGTCCGGGCAGTCGCCCGTGTTCGACTTCGTCGGACTGGACAACTACTCCGCCCTGATGAAGGACGAGGTCTTCCGCGGCGCCCTCTGGAACAACCTGCTGCTCCTGGTGTTCGTCCCGGTGATCACCATCCTGCTCGCCCTGTTCTTCGCCTTCATGGTGAACGCGGGCGGGCGGGGCGGTGCCGGCGGGGTGCAGGGCGTACGGGGATCCGGCTTCTACAAGATCGTCTACTTCTTCCCGCAGGTCCTGTCCCTGGCCATCCTCGCCGTGCTCTTCGGTGCCGTGTACCGCAGCGACCAGGGCGGGCTGCTCAACGGCTTCCTGGTCCGCACCGGCCTGGTGGACGCCCAGCACCCCGTCGAATGGCTCAACGAACCCGACCTCGTCCTGTGGTGCCTGCTGCTGGTGGTCATCTGGCACGGGGTCGGCTTCTACCTGGTCCTCTTCTCCGCCGCCATGCAGTCCATCCCCAGGGACATCTACGAGGCCGCCCTGCTCGACGGCGCGCGCCGCGGGCAGACCTTCTTCAGGGTCACCCTGCCCCTGCTGTGGGACTCCGTACAGACCTCCGCGGTCTACCTGGGCATCGCGGCGATGGACATGTTCGTCCTCGTCTCCACCATGACCTCCGGCGAGTTCGGCGGCGGCCCGGACCACCACAGCGAGGTCATGGCGACGGTGCTCATGCGCAACTTCCTGTACTACGGCAGGAGCGGCTACGCCTGTGCCATGGGCGTGGTGATGCTCCTGCTGACCATGATCCTTTCGATCATCACGCTGCGCGCGACCCGCCGCGAGCGCATCGAGTTCTAGGGCGGCACGAGCCTTTCGGGAGCGGGAGACACCATGACCACAGTGATCAAGGCCCCGGGTGAGGCGGCCGCCGGGCGCTCCGGCGGCTCCGCGGGCCCGGAGGGGCGGCGCGGGCGCGGCTCGGAGGGCGCGGTCCTCAACGTCTTCTCGCACGGCTTCCTCGCCGTGTGGGCGCTGCTGATCGTCCTGCCGCTGATCTGGCTGGCGCTCGGGTCCTTCAAGACCGACGCCCAGATCGGCGGCTCGGCCCTCGGCTGGCCCTCCAACTGGAACCTCGACGCCTTCGGGCGGGCCTGGGAGAAGGGCATCGGGGACTACTTCGCCAACACCCTCATCGTGATGGTGTTCTCCGTCCCGCTGACCATGCTGCTCGGCTCGATGGCGGCGTACGTACTGGCCCGCTACCCCTTCCCGGGCAACCGGTTCCTGTACTACTTCTTCGTCAGCGGGGCGATGTTCCCGGTGTTCCTGGCGTTGGTGCCGCTGTTCTTCATGGTCAAGCGCTTCGACATGCTGAACACCTACCAGGGCCTGGTCCTGGTCTACGTCGCGTATTCGATGCCCTTCACCGTCTTCTTCATGCACTCCTTCTTCCGCACCCTGCCCACCGCGGTGCACGAGGCCGCGGTGATCGACGGCGCGTCGGACACCCGGATCTTCTTCCAGGTGATGCTGCCGATGGCCAAGCCCGGCCTGATCAGCGTCGGCATCTTCAACACCCTCGGCCAGTGGAACCAGTACATCCTGCCGACGGTGCTGATGCAGCCGCAGCACGGATCGGATCCCGAGCGGTACCTGCTCACCCAGGGACTGATCCAGCTCAAGCAGCAGCAGGGGTACGCGACCGACCTGCCGGTCCTGTTCGCCGGCGTGACCATCGCGATGATCCCGATGCTGGTGGTCTACCTGTCCTTCCAGCGGCAGATCCAGTCCGGCCTGACCTCGGCGACGCTGAAGTAGGGCGTTCCCGGGCCGTCAGGAGCCGCTGACGGCCCGCCGCAGGCCGGCCGGCCTGCGGCGGGCACGGAGCGCACGCCCGGCCACCATCAGCGGCGCCCGCAACACCTCGGGTCCGCCGATCCGGCGGGCCGACACCGCGGCCAGCGCGACCGCCGCTGGACTGAACGCGTTCAATTGAATGGCCGTGTGTGCTCGGATACCAGGAAACATCAGGGGCATCCAGGAGGAAACTGGGAAATACTGACAAGGTCATCGCTTCGATGGCGGCAGCGCGAAGTCGGACTGTGCTTCTCTCGTACTTTTGGTCATGACCGGTTGTCGGCGGCTCTTGACGTCCGGAAAGCCCCAGGGGTCGACTTGGGGTTCACAAGTTGGAGAGATGGCAGGAGTGGATCAGTGGTGGAGACTCCGGGTTCGCAGTCGTCCTTGCACCGCGCGAATCTCGAACGGGTCGTACGGGCGGTGCGGCTCGCGGGTTCGCTGACCCAGGCGGAGATCGCCCGTACCACCGGACTGTCGGCGGCGACGGTCTCCAACATCGTCCGGGAGCTGAAGGACGGCGGGACCGTGGAGGTCACGCCGACCTCGGCGGGAGGCCGGCGGGCGCGCAGCGTCTCGCTCAGCGGGGACGCGGGGATCGTGATCGGCGTGGACTTCGGGCACACGCACCTGAGGGTCGCGGTCGGGAACCTCGCCCATCAGGTGCTGGCCGAGGAGGTCGAGCCACTGGACGTGGACGCCTCCTGGACGGCCGGCTTCGACCGGGCGGAACACCTGGTCGGACGGCTGATCGAGAGCGTCGGGACGGTCCGCGAGAAGGTCATCGGCGTCGGCCTGGGCGTGCCCGGCCCGATCGACGTGGAGTCCGGGACGCTCGGCTCCACCGCGATCCTGCCGGGCTGGGCCGGGATCAACCCGCGCGACGAGCTCGCGCGGCGGCTCGGGGTGCCGGTGTACGTGGACAACGACGCGAACCTGGGCGCGCTGGGCGAGCTGGTGTGGGGGAGCGGCCGAGGCGTCAAGGACCTGGCCTACATCAAGGTGGCCAGCGGTGTCGGCGCCGGCCTGGTGATAAACGGCCGGATCTACCGGGGGCCGGGCGGCACGGCGGGGGAGATCGGGCACATCACCCTGGACGAGTCCGGGCCGGTCTGCCGCTGCGGCAACCGCGGCTGCCTGGAGACCTTCGCCGCCGCCCGCTACGTGCTGCCGCTGCTGCAGGGCAGCCACGGGCCCGAACTCACCATGGAACGCGTGGTCGAGCTGGCCCGGGAGGGTGATCCCGGCTGCCGCCGGGTCATCACCGACGTGGGCCGGCACGTGGGCAGCGGGGTGGCCAGCCTGTGCAACCTGCTCAACCCCAGCCGGGTGGTGCTCGGCGGCTCCCTGGCGGACGCCGGTGAACTGGTGCTGGCCCCCATACGTGAATCCGTGGGGAGGTACGCGATCCCCAGCGCGGCACGCCAGTTGTCGGTGCTGACCGGGTCGCTGGGCGGCCGGGCCGAGGTGCTGGGCGCGCTGGCGCTCGTACTGAACGAGATGGGCGATTCAACGCTTTTGCCCGTCACCGGCGGCGGGGCTGCCGAGCCGCGGCCCATGTCTTCAGTTAGATAACGGATGGCACCGTTGTCATCTCGTTAAGGATTCACTCCTTGACGACAAGTTGCGGCCGGGGTTGACTCACGTCCACCTCGGCCGCAGCGTTGCGGCCTCGTCAGGGAGGTTCAGGAAATGAACACGCGGATGCGCAGAGCCGCTGTTGCCGTCGCCGCCACCGCCATGGCCGTCTCGCTCGCCGCCTGCGGGAGCGCGAAGGAAGCCGGCGAGAAGTCCACGGGCACCACCACCGGCTCCGCAACGGCCGACGGTGCGATCAAGGTCGGTCTCCTCCTTCCGGAGAACCAGACGGCGCGCTACGAGAAGTTCGACAAGCCGCTCATCGAGAAGCAGGTCAAGGAACTCACCGGCGGCAAGGGCGAGGTCGTCTACGCCAACGCCAAGCAGTCCGCGACCACGCAGAACTCCCAGGTCGACACGATGATCACCAACAAGGTGGACGTGCTGATCCTGGACGCGGTGGACTCCAAGGCCATCGCGAGCGCGGTGAAGAAGGCCAAGGACGCCGGCATCCCGGTCGTCGCCTACGACCGCCTCGCCGAGGGCCCGATCGAGGGCTACACCTCCTTCGACAACGAAGAGGTCGGCAAGGTCCAGGGCAAGGCCCTGCTGACGGCCCTGGGCGACAAGGCCAAGGCCGGCGACATCGTGATGATGAACGGCTCCGTCACCGACCCGAACGCCGCCCTGTTCAAGAAGGGCGCGCACGCCGAGCTCGACGGCAAGGTGAACGTCGGCAAGGAGTACGACACCGTCGAGTGGAAGCCGGAGAACGCCAACACCAACATGGCGGCCGCCATTTCGGCACTCGGCAAGGACAAGATCGTCGGCGTCTACTCCGCCAACGACGGCATGGCCGGCGGCATCATCACCGCCCTCAAGGCGGCCGGCGTCTCCCCGCTGCCCCCCGTCACCGGCCAGGACGCCGAGCTCGCGGGCGTACAGCGGATCGTCGCGGGCGAGCAGTACATGAGCGTCTACAAGCCCTACGCGCCGGAGGCCGAGGCCGCCGCGAAGATGGCCGTGGCCCTCGCCAAGGGCGAGAAGACCGACTCCATCGCCACCTCCAAGGTGGACAGCCCCACCACCAAGGGCGTCCCCTCCGTCCTGGTCCCGGTCGTCTCGCTGACCAAGGACAACATCAAGGACACCGTGGTCAAGGACGGCGTCTACACGGTCGCCGAGATCTGCACCGACAAGTACGCCGCGGCCTGCGGGTCGGCCGGCCTCAAGTAGCCCCGCGGCAGCCGCGCACCGGCGCGGCCCGCCGCACCCGACGCGCCGCACCGCACCGCAGCGCGTCACCGCACCAGCGCTTCAGCGCACCAGCGCACCAGCGCACCAGCGCATCAGCGCACCAGCGCATCAGCGCACCGAGCGTGCCACCGCACCACCGTGCCACCGCACCACCGCACCGCGGGTCCCACGAGGGCCCGCTCCCCCTCCGGCCGGCGCCCCGCCCCTCATACCCCCGCCACCGCGGGGCGCCGGTGCAGAATCGTTAATGCAGGACATCCCCGCCGGTCAGGCGGCGAAGGAGATGATTCACGTGTCCGCTGCGCCCGTGCTGGCGTTGCGCGGGGTCTCGAAGCGATTCGGTGCCGTTCAGGCCCTCACCGACGTAGAACTCGAGATCCATTCCGGCGAGGTCGTCGCCCTGGTCGGCGACAACGGCGCCGGAAAGTCGACGCTCGTCAAGACGATCGCCGGCGTCCATCCCATCGATGACGGGGTCATCGAGTGGGAGGGCAAGCCGGTGGCGATCGGCAAGCCCCATGACGCCCAGAACCTGGGCATCGCGACGGTCTACCAGGACCTCGCCCTCTGCGACAACCTCGACGTCGTCGGCAACCTCTTCCTGGGCCGCGAGCTCAAGCGCCGCGGCGTCCTGGACGAGGTGGAGATGGAGCGCCGCGCCCGAGAGCTGCTCACCACCCTCTCCATCCGCATCCCGAGCGTCCGGATCCCGATCGCCTCGCTCTCCGGCGGTCAGCGCCAGACGGTGGCGATCGCCCGTTCCATGCTCGGCGAGCCCAAGCTCGTCATCCTCGACGAGCCCACCGCCGCCCTCGGCGTCGAGCAGACCGCACAGGTGCTCGACCTGGTCGAGCGGCTGCGCGAACGCGGTCACGCGGTCATCCTCATCAGCCACAACATGGCCGACGTCAAGGCCGTCGCGGACCGGGTCGCGGTCCTCCGGCTGGGCCGCAACAACGGTGTCTTCAAGGTCGCAGACACCTCGCAGGAAGAGATCATCTCCGCCATCACGGGCGCCACGGACAACGCCGTGACCCGCCGGGCGGCGCGCACCGGGGAGGCTCGCAAGTGAGCACCGAACACACACCCGTGGACGCCGAGGTCCCCGGCCCCGCGACCGTCGCGGACGAGATCCCCGTCGCGGCCGTCCCCGTCGTGGACCCGCGGCTGCTGGTCCGTGAGGAGGGCCTGGCCGGCTACGTGCACGAGTTCAGGCGCAAGATGCGGGCCGGAGACCTGGGCTCCCTGCCGGTGGTCGTCGGACTGGCGGTCATCTGCGTCATCTTCCAGAGCCTGAACGCGAACTTCCTCTCCGCCGAGAACATCAACAACATCGCGGTCACGATGGTCGCCACCGGCATGATGGCCGTCGGCATCATCTTCGTGCTGCTGCTCGGCGAGATCGACCTGTCCGTCGGCTCGGTCAGCGGCGTCTCCGGCGCCATCGTCGCCGTCCTCTCCGTCACCCACGGCATGAACGAGTGGCTCGCCGTCCTCGTCGCCCTCGCCTCCGGTGCGGCCATCGGCGCGATCCACGGCTTCTTCTTCGCCAGGATCGGCGCGCCGGCCTTCGCCGTCACCCTTTCGGGCCTGTTGTTCTGGTCCGGTTTCATGCTTCAGCTGCTCGGCGACAGCGGCACCATCAACCTGGACTCCGACGGCCTGGTCGGAAAGCTCACCACGTACTACTTCTCCGACGTCGCCGCCGCCTACGGGCTGGCCGCGATCGCCGTGGCGGCGTACTTCGCGGGCTCCTTCCTGGACGCCAGGCGCCGGGCCGCAGCCCAGGTGCCGCACCGGCCGCTGAGCGAGATCCTGCTCCGCACCGGCCTGCTGGCGCTGGTCTCCTTCGGGGCCGCCGCCGTCTTCAACCAGTACAAGGGCCTGCCGCTGGCGGTGCTGCTGTTCCTGGTGGTCCTGGTCGGCACCGACTTCGCGCTGCGCCGCACCGGCTTCGGCCGGAAGGTGTTCGCCCTCGGCGGCAGCGTCGAGGCGTCCCGCCGGGCCGGCATCAGCGTGGCCGGGATCCGTGTCGCGGTGTTCTCCATCGCGGGCTTCTTCGCGGCGGTCGGCGGCCTGTTCTGGGCCTCCAAGATCGCGGCGGCCAACCAGAGCGCCGGTGCCGGCGACCTGCTGATGAACGTGATCGCGGCGGCCGTCATCGGCGGCACCAGCCTCTTCGGCGGGCGCGGCCGCACCTGGAACGCCCTCCTCGGTGTCATGGTCATCACCTCGATCCAGTACGGTCTCGCCCTGCAGGGCATCGCCACCCCGATCCAGTACATGATCACCGGTGCGGTCCTGCTGGCCACCGTGGTCATCGACTCGGTCACGCGCAAGACGCAGAAGACCGCGGGCCGCGCGTAGCGGCGCACCCGCACCAGGTACGGTCCTGTGCCCGGCACCACCCCGCGGTGGCGCCGGGCACACCCGTGCGACCGGCCACCCGTACGGGGCGTGTGCGCTCACCTTGGGCCGCACATGTATGACAAAGCCGTGACCCGGACGGGGCCGCCCGATGCCGGACGCACCGCGCCGGTTCATTAGACTCGTCAAACCAGCAAGCAACTGCAAGGAGGCACGGGTGCTGCTGACCCGCATCAAGGGACCGCGCGATCTGGACCGGCTCAGCCCGGAGCAGCTGGACCAGCTGGCCGCGGACATCAGGTCCTTCCTGGTCGACGCGGTCTCCAAGACCGGCGGGCACCTGGGCCCCAACCTGGGTGTGGTCGAACTGACGATCGCCCTGCACCGGGTCTTCGAGTCCCCCAAGGACCGGATCCTCTGGGACACCGGCCACCAGTCGTACGTGCACAAGCTGCTCACCGGCCGGCAGGACTTCTCCAAGCTGAAGATGAAGGGCGGCCTGTCCGGCTACCCGGCGCAGGCCGAGTCCGAGCACGACGTCATCGAGAACTCGCACGCCTCCACCGTGCTGGGCTGGGCCGACGGCCTGGCCAAGGCCAACGAGGTGCTCGGCCGCACCGACCACCACGTCGCCGCCGTCATCGGCGACGGCGCGCTCACCGGTGGCATGGCCTGGGAGGCGCTCAACAACATCGCCGACGCCAAGGACCGCCCGCTGGTCATCGTCGTCAACGACAACGAGCGCTCCTACGCGCCGACCATCGGCGGCCTGGCCAACCACCTCGCCACCCTCCGCACCACCGACGGGTACGAGCGTTTCCTCGCCCGCGGCAAGGACATCCTGGAGCGCACCCCGGTCGTCGGGAAGCCGCTCTACGAGACCCTGCACGGCGCCAAGAAGGGCCTGAAGGACTTCATCGCCCCGCAGGGCATGTTCGAGGACCTGGGACTGAAGTACGTCGGCCCCATCGACGGCCACGACATCACCGCCCTGGAGTCCGCCCTCACCCGCGCCAAGCGGTTCGGCGGCCCGGTGATCGTCCACTGCCTCACCGAGAAGGGCCGCGGCTACCAGCCCGCCCTCCAGGACGAGGCGGACCGCTTCCACGCCGTCGGCAAGATCCACCCGGACACGGGCCTGCCGATCGCCTCCTCCGGCGCCGACTGGACCTCGGTCTTCGGCGAGGAGATGGTCGCGCTCGGCAAGGAGCGCGAGGACATCGTCGCGATCACCGCCGCCATGCTCCAGCCGGTCGGCCTCGACAAGTTCGCCAAGGCCTTCCCGGAGCGCGTGTACGACGTCGGCATCGCCGAGCAGCACGGCGCGGTCTCCGCGGCGGGCCTGGCCACCGGCGGCCTGCACCCGGTCTTCGCCGTGTACGCGACCTTCCTCAACCGCGCCTTCGACCAGGTCCTGATGGACGTGGCCCTGCACAAGTGCGGCGTCACCTTCGTCCTGGACCGGGCCGGTGTCACCGGTACCGACGGTGCCTCCCACAACGGCATGTGGGACATGTCGATCCTGCAGGTCGTCCCGGGCCTCCGGCTGGCCGCACCGCGCGACGCCGACCAGGTCCGCGCCCAGCTGCGCGAGGCCGTCGAGGTCAAGGACGCCCCGACCGTGGTCCGGTTCTCCAAGGGAGCCGTCGGCCCCGCCGTGCCCGCCGTGGGCCGCGTCGGCGGCATGGACGTGCTGCGCGAGGCCGGCGCGGAGAACCCGGACGTCCTGCTGGTCTCCGTGGGCGCCCTGGCGCCGATGTGCCTGGAGATCGCCGACCTGCTCGACCGGCAGGGCATCTCCACGACCGTGGTCGACCCCCGCTGGGTCAAGCCGGTCGACGAGGCGATGGCCCCGCTCGCCGAACGGCACCGGGTCGTCGTCACCGTCGAGGACAACAGCCGGGTCGGCGGTGTCGGCTCCGCGATCGCCCAGGCCCTGCGCGACGCCGACGTGGACGTCCCGCTGCGCGACTTCGGCATCCCGCCGCGCTTCCTCGACCACGCCTCCCGCGCCGAGATCCTGGCCGAGATCGGTCTGACCGCCCCCGACATCGCACGGCAGGTCACGGGCCTGGTCTCCAGGCTGGACGGCCGCCTCGACAGCCGTCCGGCCGCCACCGTGGACTAGGACGCGCACAGGATCCGTACGGGCCCGGCACGGGACCCGTACGGGATCCGCGGAGGACCCGAACGGGTGCGGCCGGAAGGCCGTCCTGTTGCAGCCCCCGGGCCGGGAGGATCATCCTTGAATGGGTGATTCGCCCGGCCCGTTCGCGTGCCGGGCGCCCTCCACTCAGCGGGGGCCCCGTTCGGAGGTGTGCGCGTGGGTACGAATCTGAACAGTCCCTTCCGTACCAAATCGGTGGAACAGTCCATCCGTGACACGGAAGAGCCCGAACACCAGTTGCGGAAGTCCCTCTCCGCCTGGGACCTCACGGTCTTCGGTGTCGGCGTCATCATCGGCACCGGCATCTTCGTCCTGACGGGCATCGCGGCCAGGAACAACGCCGGACCCGCCACCGCCCTGTCCTTCGTGGCCGCGGGCATCGTCTGCGCCCTGGCGGCCCTCTGCTACGCCGAGTTCGCCTCGACGGTGCCGGTGGCCGGTTCGGCGTACACCTTCTCGTACGCCTCGATCGGCGAGCTGCCCGCCTGGATCATCGGCTGGGACCTGGTCCTGGAATTCGCCCTCGGCACGGCGGTGGTGGCGGTCGGCTGGTCCGGGTACGTGCGCCACCTCATGGACACCAACCTGGGCTGGCAGTTCCCGTCCTCGCTGTCCGGACCCGATGCGGGAGGCAGCTTCGACCTGCTGGCCTTCCTGCTGGTCCTGGCACTGACCGCGATCCTGGTCGTCGGCACCAAGCTGTCGGCGCGGATCACCGCGGTCGTGGTCGCCATCAAGGTCACCGTGGTGCTGCTGGTCATCATCGCCGGCCTGTTCTTCATCAAGGCCGACAACTACAAGCCGTTCATTCCGCCCGCCCAGCCGCAGGCGGAATCGGTCAGCGGCTGGCACTCGCCGCTGGTCCAGCTGCTGTTCGGGTACGCGCCGACCAACTTCGGCGTGATGGGCATCTTCACCGCCGCCGCACTGGTCTTCTTCGCCTTCATCGGCTTCGACGTCGTCGCCACGGCCGCCGAGGAGACCAAGAACCCGCAGCGGGACATGCCGCGCGGCATCCTCGGCTCGCTGCTCATCTGCACCGTGCTCTACGTGGCCGTCACCCTGGTGGTCACCGGCATGCAGCGCTACACGGAGATGTCACCCACGGCCCCGCTCGCCGAGGCCTTCAAATCCGTGAACCAGCCGTTCTTCTCCGGCGCCATCAGCCTGGGCGCCGCCGTGGGTCTGATCACGGTCTCCATGATCCTGCTGCTCGGCCAGACCCGGGTGTTCTTCGCGATGAGCCGCGACGGCCTGCTGCCGCGCGTCTTCTCCGTCACCCACCCCAAGTTCCGCACGCCCTACCGGGCGACCCTGCTGCTCGGCGTGATCATCGCCTTCCTCGCCGGGTTCACCAGCCTGGAGAAGCTGGCGGAACTGGTGAACATCGGCACCCTGTTCGCCTTCATCGTGGTCGCCCTCGGCGTGATCATCCTCCGCAGGACCCGGCCCGACCTGCACCGGTCCTTCCGCACCCCGTGGGTGCCGGTGCTCCCGATCGTGTCGATGCTGGCGTCCCTGTGGCTGATGCTCAATCTGCCGGCCGACACCTGGCTCCGGTTCGCCATCTGGATGGTGATCGGCCTCGCCGTGTACTTCCTCTACGGCCGCAGCCACAGCCGGCTGGGCAAGGGCCTGGAGCGGTCGGAGACGGGCGTACCGGAGGACTGACGGGACACGGACCCACCGACCCGGACTCACCCGTACGGGCCAACGCACGCGGGCCCACCGGCACGGCACGACACGGCCCCGGACGCGGAAAGCGCCGGGCGGCCGGACCCCACAGGGGGTCCGGCCGCCCGGCGCCCGTCCACCGGAGCGGCGGTCAGCCCGCCTTGGCGGGGGACTTCTTGGCGTCGGCCGGGATCGGCTGGTCGTTGCGCACGGCCTCCCAGAGGTGGGTGGCGTTCGGCTCGGCCGCAACCACCCGGTTCGGGTCGATCTTGTCGTAGGCCACCGGGAGCATGATGGTCTCCATCGTCTCCGGGTCGACGCCCTTCATGCTCTTGGCGAAGTCGGAGAGCTTGGTGAGCGAGGCCAGATCGGAGTCGGTGGTCAGCGACTTGGTGCCGGCGTCGGCCAGCTTGTAGAGCCGCGCCGGGTTGCCCAGGGCGTCCTGCTTCTTGATCTCGGACAGCATCGCGGTCATGAACTTCTGCTGCAGACCGATGCGGCCGAGGTCGCTGCCGTCGGCGTAACCCTTGCGGGTGCGGACGAACTTCAGCGACTGGGTGCCGTCGAGGCGGTGCTCGCCGGCGTCCAGCTTGATGCCGCCCTTGGACCCGTTGATGGGCTTGTCCAGCTTGACGGTGACCCCGCCGAGGGCGTCCACCAGGCCCTTGAAGCCGGCGAAGTCCACCTCGACGAAGTGGTCCACGCGGACCCCGGACATCTGCTCCACCGTGTTCACCACACAGGCCGGGCCGCCCGTGGTGTAGACGCTGTTCATCATGGCCCGCTTCTGGCCCGGGATGCTCTTGCCGTCCTCGTCCTTGCAGTCGGGACGGTTGATGAGGGTGTCGCGCGGGATGCTCACCGCGGTCGCCTTGGCGCGCCCCTCGGGTATGTGGATCAGCAGCGTGGTGTCCGAGCGGGCGCCCGCCACCTTGCTCCCGCCGTCGAGGTCGGAGTTCTCCCCGGCGCGCGAGTCGGAGCCGATCACCAGGACGTTCTGGGCGCCCTCGACCACCTTCTGGGGGCGGTTGTCGCCGATCGCCTTGTCGAGGTCGACGCTGTCGATGTTGCCGTTGAGGTGGCTGTACATCCACCATCCACCGCCACCGAGGGCCACCAGGACGACGGCCAGGGTCCACAGCAGGGCCCGGCGGATCTTCTGCCCCCGGGTCCGGGTGCGGGGGGCACTCCGGCGCCGGGCGGCGCGACCGCCCGGCGGCGGAGTCGTCGTCCTGTCTTGAGTGTCAGCAGTCATTCCCGGGGACCGTGCCCTTCCGCACTGATGAGACTTCCGAACTGATGAGAGAAGTCACGCGGCCTATAACATAAACGCACTCTTGAGCGGAGAAGGCGCCGGGGTATGCTCACTTCGTTCGAATGATGAAGTGGGAAGGCTGCTTTCGGTTCATGGCTACGCGATCCGCGCGCAGGTCCCCCAAGCAGTCGGCCCGCGCCCCGAGACCGGAAGAGACCCCCGTCGGCGACGGTGGCGCCGCAGCGCTGGGGCCGGTCACCGGTTCCTGGCTGGTCACGGGCAAGGACGGCCGGCTGACCGCCTACGCGGTGGCCCACGGCGGACTGGTCCGCTGGACCGAGACGGTGCCCGGCGGCCCCGAGTGGACCGGCCCCGAGTTCTTCCCGGCTCCCGATCTGACGCACCTCACCCTGGCCCAGGGCCAGGACGGCTACGTGCACTTCGTCGGCCGCCGCCGACAGGTCGTGGACGGCGTGGAGCGGATCACCTTCCACCATGCCCTGCAGTACCAGACGGGGCGTCCGCTGGGCCCCTGGGCCTCCCTCGGCCCCCTCTACCAGAACGAGGACATGGCCCGCACCGCGGGCGTCCCGACCGCCGCCGTCGACGTCAACGGCGGACTGCACGTGTTCGTACGGAACTTCGGCAAGGGCGTCCACTCCCGCAACCAGGACGGCAAGGGCAAGTGGACCAAGTGGGCCGACATCAAGGGCAGCGGCACCCTTGACGGAGCCACCGCGTTCTCGACCTTCGGCGGCCGCGTCCAGCTCCTGGCACCCGCCGAGAAGCGGGTCAGCCTGTGGTCCCAGTCCGAACCGGGCAAGGGCCCGGCGGCCAAGGCGGAGGACCTGCCCTTCCTCGGGCAGCCCGGTTCCGCCGGCGCCGTGGAGACCGCGCAGGACCGGGTCACCTGGTTCTGGCACGCGGTCGACGGCAGCGGTGTCATCGCCTACCGGGCCGGAGTCGGCGTGATGGCGCTCGGCGGCGGACCCGCCGCCCACGGCGCGGTCGCCGGCACCCGGGCCTACGTCGACGGCTACGACTGCACGATCCTCGCCTTCCGCGGCGCCGGCGGCCGCACGGCCCTGGCCGCGTACCCGACCGAGAACGAGACGGCGGGCCTGTGGTGGGCCGAGACCGGCGAGGCGTCGGTGGGCACGCCCGGCCTCACCGTCGACGCCCAGGGCAGGATCGTGATCGCCTGCATCAGCACCGCGGGTGAGCTGCTGGTGACCCGCCAGAAGGACAACATGGGCCTGTCGCTGGGCCGTTGGATGCGTTTCTGAGTCACGTACGGAGCGGGACCCGCTCGGTCAGTACGCTTCGCGGGAGCCGTACGGGCTGTGCTGGCCCGGGATCCCGGGCAGCATGTGCGGTGCTCCCGGATGGGCCGGCGGGGCCGGAGGCCCCGGCAGGTGCAGGGGAGGACGCGCGCCGCGCGACTGCGGGGGGACCTTCGACAGCCCGTGGCGGTCCACCGCCAGCGAGGAGATCTTGCGCAGGAAGTCCACCGAACGGGCCGCCGTGCCCTCGGTGATCCAGGCGTCGTCGATCTCGCAGAGCTCCACCCGCACCGGGGATCCCTGCAGCACGATCGGCAGCGTGTAGGCGATGGTGGAGGCGAAGGTCAGCACGGTGTGCCCGATGGGCTCCACCCGGGCCATGACCTCCATGGGCAGCTCGGGGTGGACGATCTCCATCCCGGTCGCGTCGGCGATCTCCCGGAGTTTCTCGGGGCTTTCGCGGCGGTGCGCGAGGTAGCGCCAGGCGCCGCGGGACCGGGCGATCCAGGTGATCGCCTCCAGGTAGCGGTGCTGGTCGATGATGCCGGTCTCGACCAGCGAGGTGCCGGCCAGGTCGGCGCCGCCGCGGACCTGCACCGGGCCGAAGGTGTCCCGGATCCACCGGTACTCGTTGGGCACCACCACGGCGCCCGGCGGCGGGGCCACCGGCATGCAGGTGAACAGCGTGAACCGCTCCAGGGTGTCCCGGGCCAGCCAGCGGCCGACCGAAGAGCCCTTGCCGTCCGCCTTCTTCGACGTGTCGCCCTGGTGCCAGCGGCTCAGCTGCTGGCCCTGCGTCAGCAGGGTGACCAGTTCGGTGGTGGCGGTGCCGTCGTCGACGACGACCACCTCGTGCGCCTTGGAGAACGGCAGCAGCGCCTGGACGGTCCGTGAGAACAGGTCGCCGATCACCAGGCGGCCGGCGTTGGACACGGACCGGCCCAGGCGGAGCAGGGTGCGGGCCCGGCTCACCGAGCCGGACCGCACCTCGTAGCGCCGCCAGACCAGCTTGGCCTGGGACGCGAACTTGCACAGCCTGCGGACCTGTTCACGGGAGTGACGGTCCGTCGGCTGCAGGATGGCGATGCTGAGCGAGGACGCCTCGCCCGGGTGGACATGTGCCCACTCCAGAACGTTGAGCAGTTGAGCAGGGCTCTCCACCAGGGCGAGGGTCTCGGTCATCGACGGGTCGTCATTCCCCCGCGGCCGCGGCGACGGTGCCCTGGACGCGGCGGAGCTTCTTCATCGGGCCGAGCTCGGACTCGTAGACCTTCTTGACGCCGTCGCCCTTGGCCTCCTCGATGACACGGATGTCACGGACCAGGCGCTGCAGACCGCCCGGCTCGACGGAAGCGGCCTGGTCCGAGCCCCACATGGCACGGTCCAGGGTGATGTGGCGCTCGACGACGCAGGCGCCCATGGCGACGGCGGCGACGGTGGTCTGCAGGCCGATCTCGTGGCCGGAGTAGCCGACCGGGACGTTCGGGTACGCGGCCTCCAGCGCGTGGATGACGCGCAGGTTCAGCTCGCCGGTCACGGCCGGGTAGGTGGAGGTGGCGTGCAGCAGGATGGTGTTCTCGCTGCCCAGGACCTCGACCGCGTGGCGGATCTGCTCCGGGGTGGACATGCCGGTGGACAGGATGACCGGCTTGCCGGTGGCGCGCAGGGCGATCAGCAGCTCGTCGTCCGTCAGGGAGGCCGAGGCGACCTTGTGGCAGGGGACGTCGAACTTCTCCAGGAAGATGACGGCCTCGGTGTCCCACGGGGAGGCGAACCAGTCGATGCCGCGCTTCTTGCAGTGCTCGTCGATGGCGCGGTACTCGTCCTCGCCGAACTCCACGCGGTGGCGGTAGTCGATGTAGGTCATCCGGCCCCAGGGGGTGTCGCGCTCGATGTCCCACTGGTCGCGCGGGGTGCAGATCTCCGGGGTGCGCTTCTGGAACTTGACCGCGTCGCAGCCCGCCTCGGCGGCCGCGTCTATGAGGGCGATGGCGTTGGCCAGGTCGCCGTTGTGGTTGATGCCGATCTCACCGATCACGTAGGTGGGCAGCCCCGGGCCCACCTGCTTGTTGCCGACCTGGCGGATGCGGTTGCTGTTCACCACTGTTCAGAGTTCCTTTCCAAGGATCCATTCGGCGATTTCTCGCACGGCGCCGTGCCCTCCGTGGGCCGACGTGACAGAACGAGCGCGTTCGCGGACCGCGCCGTGGGCATCGCCCACGGCGACGGGCCAGCCGACGAGCTCGAAGCAGGGGAGGTCATTCACGTCGTTGCCGACGTAGACGATGCGCTGGGGGTCGATCCCGGCATCGCCGTACCACTTCGCGAGTTCGACGTCCTTGGTCTCCACTCCGTGGACGACCTCGACGCCGAGCTTGCGCGCCCGGGCGGCGACGACCGGGTTGCGCTCGCTGGACAGGATGAAGACGGGGATGCCGGCCTTGCGGAGCCGGGCGATGCCCATGCCGTCGCCGCGGTGGGCGGCGACCATCTCGCGGCCGGTCTCGTCGATCCAGACGCGGTCGTCGGTCTGGGTGCCGTCGAAGTCCAGCACCACGGCGTCGACGTCGCCGCGGCGCGGGAGGTCCGCGGCGTCCAGCAGCGGGGCCAGGGCGCGGGCCCGGTCCAGGTCGCCGGGCTCGTCGAGCTCGATGGCCCGTTCGGGCGCGGTGGGGACGAGCTGGGTACGGCCGAAGAAGCGGTGCCCGTGCTCGCGGAAGCCGTCTACGCGCATCGCATAAACGGTGCCGGTCTCCAGGTATTCGGGGTGCCGGTCCTGGCGGCGCTGGCGGAAGGCCTTGTCGTGGTTGACGCCGTCGGCGCCGTGCCCGGCGGGCGCGCCGTCGGGGGAGGTGCGCCAGACGAAGCCGTGGAACGGCACCGCGGTGAAGGCGGAGTCGGCGCCGTCACGGGTGATGGCCAGGACCGTCTCGTCCACTTCCTCGGTGGTGATGAACGGGCTGGTGCACTGGACGAACACGAGGACCCCGACGGGCTCGCCGTGGCGCTCCTCCAGGGTGTCCAGGGCGTGCAGCAGGGCCGATTCGCTGGAGGACTGGTCGGCGGAGAGCTCGGCCGGGCGGTCGACGACCTCCGCGCCCGCGGCGCGGGCCACCGCGGCGATGGCCGGGTCGTCGGTGGAGACCACGGTGCGGGTGACGTGCTCGGCGGCCAGGCAGGCCCGGACGGCACGGGCGACGAGCGGGACACCGCCGATCGGCGTGATGTTCTTGCCGGGGATGCCCTTGGACCCGCCGCGGGCGGGGATGACAGCGGTGACGGCGGACGAGGCCTGCCGGACGGCCGTGTTCACAAAGCTCTCCAAGGAAAGGGAAGGTGAAGGACGGAGCGAAGGGGCTCGGGCAAGGGTTACACGCCGCCCCACTGTTGGATCTTGGGGGCCACCCGCTGGACGCCGAACTGGTACGCGCCCTTCATGACCCGCCGCGAGGTGCGCTTCATCGCGCTGCTGGAGCGGGGGCCGGGCAGATGTCCCGGGGATCCGTCGAGGTTCAGCCCGCGCCGGCTCAGCAGTGAACCGACGTAATCCGGCGCGCTGTCGGCCGTGTAATACGGGGTGACCGGCGGCATCGCCCCGCTCTTCAGCTCGGCGATGCGGGCGCGGATCGCGCCGAACGGATCGTGGGCGCGGATTCCCTGGTCGTGCGTCCAGGATTCGTGCGCCATCGGGGCCGCGCCCTCGTCGATGGCGGTCCAGTCGGTGACGCAGCCGGAGCCCACGAAATAGTGGTTCCCGTGGATCTCGCGGACGCCGAGATCGCTGAGAATGGCCGTGGGCATTCCGCGGTGCATCGATTCCAGGGCCGCCGTCGAACTCACCGTCACCAGCAAGTCGGTGCGGTCCAGCGTGTCCGACATGTTGCCGTAGACGAAATGCAGGTTCGGCGGCAGCGGCTCTTCCATCTGTTCGGCCAGGACCTGGTAGTGGTGCGTTTCCACGTGGGTGGTCGCCTCACCGGGTTTGCTGCGGAGTTTGATGAGGACATCGCGCCCCGGGCGCAGCCGCGCATGTTCAATGGCGCGGCGCAGCATGTACGTACGGCCTTTTCGGTCGCCGGGTACCGAGGGCTGTACCGCGAAACACACCGTGTAGGCGTGCTGGGCATTGGTCCGGTTCATGTCGTACGGCCGGTGGTCGAGGAACGGCAGAGCGGTCTGCACGACCGTCGGACCGGGAATTCCCAGGGGCTCGTAGATCTCGCGGAACCGGCGTGCGTCGTACGGGCTGTTGGCGAGGACGATATCGGCGCCGCCGCGCAGCAGAAGACCGTCGGTCACCTTCTCGTAGACCACGCCGACGTAACCGGTCATCAGGATCGGGCGGCGCCACTGTCCCTGGAAGCGGTACGCAAGCGCATGCAAAGCGGCATGGGTCGCTCCGCCGACGGTGCCGAGGATGATCACATCGGCGTCGTCCAGCGCGGGGTCGGACGCGAACTCGGGGAGGGTGGACTCGGAAATGGAGGCGGGGGTGATCCCCACCTCGGCGAGCTGGCGCGCGGTGGGCGTCGAACGCCCCCGCAGCATGTGCGCGTGCACCTGGCCGCCCGGGTCCATGCCGATGGCGAGGCCGGCTCCCCACTTCCAGCGGGTGTCGGAGTCGGCGAGTACGTGGATGCGCACTGGGACTCCTGGCTCGTTGTGGGAAAGCGGACGAAGGGCTTCGAATGGCGCATTGTGTGCGAAACCGGTCGATCCGCCCCCAACTGCCCCCCGGTCGAAGCGCTTCCGCGCCGTAGTCTGGACCGGATTGCCCCGCAGTCTGGATCACTGTACATCGTCGGGAGGTGTTTACAAGCCTTGGAAAGCTTTCGATCATGGTGGGGAGTTGTACGTCACACTCCCTGGAATCGGAGTGGCTTCCGGGGCCTCTGACATGATGTCCGGCAGGCTTACGCGTAGGCGGGCCCGACCTGTGCGCGGCGTCCGCGCCGGCGAGGTCCCACGGGGGTGTATCTGTGAATGGAAGTAGGTGAGTGTTACTGATGGTTACGTTGTCGGTGATTGTTCCCATGTGCAATGTCCGCGACTACTGTCGGACGACACTTAAGTCTCTGGCACTGAATGCGCGAGAGGATTTCGAGTTCATCATCGTGGATGACTGCTCCAGCGATGGGACTTTGGAAATCATCCAGCAGATGGTGCCTTCCATTCCCGGTGCGATCTTGATCGCGAACCCCCAGAACATAGGCATCTCGGCCACCCGGAACAGGGGACTTTCGGCCGCTCGCGGGCGTTACGTCACGTTCCTGGACGGCGATGACTGGTACGGCCCGGGGTATCTCGCGCAGCTGGTCGGCTGGATGAGCCAGTCCGGGGTCGACTTCTTGCGCACCGGACACGTCAAGGTGTTCGGCAAGAAGCGCGAGATAGCCAAGTGCCCGGTGTCTCCACGGGCGATGCAGCTCGACCCCGCCGACTACATCCTGCCGGTCGACGCCTCGTCGATCGTCGACTATCCGCTGGTCTGGGCCGGTATCTATGACCGCGAGCGGCTGTTGTCGTTCGACGGCCTCTACTTCGACGAGACCCTGCGGACCGCCGAGGACCGCCACTGGATGTGGCGGCTGCACCTGCGGTCCCGCTCCTTCGGAGTGGTCGATCTGCACGGCATCTTCTATCGCCGCGATGTCGCGGGTTCGCTCACCAAGATCCCCGACGAACGGCAGCTCGATTTCATCGTCTGCTATCAGAAGGTGTTCCAGGAGATCGCGAACCATCCGCGGGGATACGAACTCTCGTTCAAGGCGATGCGCACCCTCCTCGCGATGACCTGTATCCACCTCGACCGGGCGGATACCTATGACGACTACACGCGCAGCCTGCTGATGGAACGCAGCGCCCGCGCCCTGGTGGAACTCCCGCAGGAGATCCTGGAGGGCACACTGGCCGGAATGGATGCCCGACGGGTGAAGATGATTCGATCGCTGATGTCGTCGGTTCTGGGTGTGGCCGCGTAATGACCCAGATTTTCGCCGCATCCACCCTCTACGGCGCGATGACGGTGGCCGCCGCCATCGACGCCGGCCAGTTCGGTCCGCCGGGACGCGAGCGCATCCTGCTCGTCTGCAACAACGTGGACATCCCGGAGGTCGCCACTCCGCTCCACCGCATGCACGGGGCGCAGTCCGTGGTGTCCCGATTCAACCGGATCGTCTACTGGAACGAGCTCATCGCCCCGTACCACCCCTCGATGTGGGGACCGCGGGGCGAAGACCTGGTCCTCTGGCGGTCCATCATGGCCCAGAAGATCGGCATCCCGGCCGGCCCGCTGGAGCTCATCGTGGAGTCCATCCAGGTCAAGCCGGCCCAGACGCTCGTCCAGATCTTCTCGGACGCCATCGTCACCGTCTACGCCGACGGCGTGATGAGCTACGGCCCGACCCGCAACGACCTGCACCGGGACATCCACGCGCGGATCTCCAGGGTCCTCTACCTGGACCTCATCCCCCGCCTGGTGCCCATGCTCCTGACGGAGTACCGGATCCCCTCGCAGCCCGTGGACACCCGGGCCGTACTCGGCCTGATGTCCGAGGTGACGCGGGAGTGCCGCCCCCTCCTGGACGCGGCCATCCCCCCGCACATGCTGCAGCGCGGTCAGGACACCGCCGTCCTGCTGGGTCAGTACCTCTCCGCCCTCAACATCCTCACCGAGGAAGAGGAGGAGCAGCTCCACCTGCGCATGTTCCACGCCGCTGTGGGCATGGGCTTCCGCTCCGTCATCTTCAAGCCGCACCCGAGCGCCCCGTCCAACCTCGCCGACACGCTCGCCCTCGCCGCCCACCAGGCCGGCGTGGACTTCCTGGTCGTGGACGCCCCGGTGCTCGCCGAGACGATGTTCGAGTACCTCAAGCCGCGGTACGTCATCGGCTGCTTCTCCACCGGCCTGTTCACCGCCCGGTCGCTGTACGGGATCGGCGTCGGCCAGATCGGCGCGCTCGAGGTCATCCGCCGGATGCGGCCCTACGAGAACAGCAACCGCATCCCGGTCACCATCACCCACGCCCTGCTGCCCGACCTGGAGGCGCCGGGCGCCGGCATGGACCGGATCGGGGACGCCGCGTACGTCACCGGCGAGCTCATGTCGTACGTCTCCACCGTCGGCTTCTGTATGCAGCCCAAGCGGTACGCGTTCCTCCGGCCGATCGCCGAGCAGTACATCGCGTCCTGCGTCCAGGTGTGGAACGACCGGCCCGAACTGGGCATGCACTTCAACGACAAGACCCGGGACAAGCTGGAACTGCCGGGTCCGCCGACGAAGAAGATGAAGGCCGGCCGGCGGATGCGGTCCGTGCCCTCCCGGCAGGGCATGCAGTTCGACGTCCCGGTCAACGAGGTCTCGCTGGAGGCGTTCGCGTCCCTGCTGGAGGACGGCGACGACGCGGGAGCCCTGGAGGTCGGCACCAAACTGCTCGCCGAGCGCGAGCACTTCGACGTCCTCATCGGCATGGCCCAGCTGCGGATCCGCACCAACGAGGTGGACACCGCCGAGGAGCTCCTGAACAAGGCCGTCCGCCAGGCCGCCGGCAGTGACCGCGCCCTGACGTGGCTGCGGATCGGCGAGACGGCGGCCCGGATGGGCAAGCGCGGTGCCGACCTGCGCCAGCTGGCGGGCAAGGAGGCGTTGCGGATCAACCCCAACTCTCCGGCCGCCGAACGGCTGTTGAAGGGCAAGCGCTTCGGCCGGCGCTGACCTGCGAACCGTACGCGGGAGCCCGCTCACGGGTTCCGCGCGTACGCGGCCCGCACGTACGAAGCCCCTCCGCACCCGGTGCGGAGGGGCTTCGCCGTACGTGCCCGCGTGCGCGGGGCGCGCGTTACGCCGGGACGCTCGCGACGCCGGGGGCGAGGAACTTCTTGCCGTTCACCCGCTCCGAGACGCCCTCACGGTCCAGGTACGGGGTGATGCCGCCCAGGTGGAAGGGCCAGCCCGCACCGGTGATGAGGCAGAGGTCGATGTCCTGGGCCTCGGCCACGACACCCTCCTCCAGCATCAGACCGATCTCCTGCGCCACCGCGTCCAGGACGCGGGCACGGGCCTGCTCCTCGGTCAGCACGGTGTCGCCCTGCTTCAGGAGCGCGGCGACCTCGGGGTCCAGCTCCGGCTTGAAGCCGTTCTCGGGCTTGTAGACGTAGAAGCCGCGCTTGCCGGCCTCGACGACGGCCTTCAGGTTGGGGGAGACCGTGAAGCGCTCCGGGAAGGCGCGGTTCAGGGTCTCGGAGACGTGCAGGCCGATGGCCGGGCCGACGAGCTCCAGCAGGACCAGCGGGGACATCGGCAGGCCCAGCGGCTCGACCGCCTTCTCCGCCGTGACCACCGGGGTGCCCTCGTCGATGATGTTCTGGATCTCGCCCATGAAGCGGGTCAGGATGCGGTTCACGACGAACGCCGGGGCGTCCTTGGTGAGCACCGCGGTCTTCTTCAGCTTCTTGGCGACGCCGAAGGCCGTGGCCAGCGAGGCGTCATCGGTCTGCTCACCGCGGACGATCTCCAGCAGCGGGAGGACCGCGACCGGGTTGAAGAAGTGGAAGCCGACCACGCGCTCCGGGTGCTGCAGCTTGGAGGCCATCTCCGACACCGACAGCGAGGAGGTGTTGGTGGCGAGGATCGCGTGCGCCGGGGCGACCGCCTCGACCTCCGCGAACACCTTCTGCTTGACCGACATCTCCTCGAACACGGCCTCGATGATGAAGTCCGCGTCCGCGAAGCCCTCGGCCTTGTCCAGCACACCGGAGACCAGGCCCTTGAGGCGGTTGGCCTTGTCCTGGTTGATCCGGCCCTTGCCCAGCAGCTTCTCGATCTCGGCGTGGACGTAGCCCACGCCCTTGTCCACGCGCTCCTGGTCGATGTCGGTGAGGACTACCGGCACCTCCAGACGGCGCAGGAACAGCAGCGCCAGCTGCGAGGCCATCAGGCCCGCGCCGACCACGCCGACCTTGGTGACCGGGCGCGCCAGGCTCTTGTCCGGGGCACCGGCCGGGCGCTTGCCGCGCTTCTGGACCAGGTTGAAGGCGTAGATGCCGGAGCGCAGCTCGCCGCCCATGATGAGGTCGGCCAGGGCCTCGTCCTCGGCGTCGAAGCCGGCCTGGAGGTCGCCGTCCTTGGCCGCGGCGATGATGTCCAGCGCGCGGTAGGCGGCCGGAGCGGCGCCGTGCACCTTGGAGTCCGCGATCGTACGGCCCTTGGCGACGGCCGCGTCCCAGGCCTCGCCGCGCTCGACCTCGGCGCGCACGACCTCGGTCTCGCCCGTCAGCACGCGGGCGGTCCAGAGCAGGGACTGCTCCAGGAAGTCGGCGCCCTCGAAGATCGCGTCGGCGATGCCGAGCTCGAAGACCTGCTTGCCCTTGAGCTGACGGTTCTGGTTCAGCGAGTTCTCGATGATCACCGAGACCGCGCGCTCCGCACCGATCAGGTTCGGGAGGATGGCGCAGCCGCCCCAGCCCGGAACCAGGCCGAGGAAGACCTCGGGCAGCGAGAAGGCCGGGATGGCCTTCGAGACGGTGCGGTAGGTGCAGTGCAGACCGACCTCGACACCGCCGCCCATCGCCGCGCCGTTGTAGTACGCGAAGGTGGGGACGGCCAGCGCGGAGAGGCGCTTGAAGACGTCGTGGCCGCCCTTGCCGATGGCGAGCGCCTCGTCGTGCTTCTTCAGCAGCTCGACGCCCTTGAGGTCGGCGCCGACCGCGAAGATGAACGGCTTGCCGGTCAGGCCCGCGGCGACGATGGTGCCGGCGATGGCCTCCTGCTCGACCTGGTCGATCGCCGCGTTCAGGTTGGCGAGGGACTGCGGGCCGAAGGTGGTCGGCTTGGTGTGGTCGAAGCCGTTGTCCAGCGTGATGAGCGCGAAGCGCCCGGCGCCGAACGGCAGGTCGAGGTGACGGACGTGCGCGCTCGTGACGACCTCGTCCGGGAACAGCTCGGCCGCGCCCTTCAGGAGCTCAGCGGTGGTGCTCACTTGGAGTCTCCCTTGGTGTCGAAGTGCGGGTTCTCCCAGATGACCGTGGCGCCCATGCCGAAGCCGACGCACATGGTGGTCAGGCCGTAGCGGACGTGCGGCTGCTCCTCGAACTGGCGGGCCAGCTGCGTCATCAGGCGGACGCCGGAGGAGGCCAGCGGGTGGCCGAACGCGATCGCGCCGCCGTACTGGTTGACGCGGGCGTCGTCGTCGGCGATGCCGTAGTGCTCCAGGAACGCCAGGACCTGGACCGCGAAGGCCTCGTTGATCTCGAACAGGCCTATGTCCTCGATGGACAGGCCGGCCTGGGCGAGGGCCTTCTCGGTGGCCGGGATCGGGCCGTAGCCCATGACCTCGGGCTCGACACCCGCGAAGGAGTACGAGACGAGGCGCATCTTGACCGGGAGGTTGTTCTCGCGGGCGAAGTCCTCGGAGGCGATCAGCGCGGCGGTGGCACCGTCGTTGAGGCCCGCGGCGTTGCCGGCGGTGACACGGCCGTGGACGCGGAACGGCGTCTTCAGACCGGCCAGGTTCTCCAGGGTGGTGCCCGGACGCATCGGCTCGTCGGAGGTGACCAGGCCCCAGCCCGTCTCGCCCGCGGCCTCGTTGGTGTTGCGGACGGAGATCGGCACCAGGTCGGGCTGGATCTTGTTGTCCGCGTACGCCTTGGCGGCCTTCTCCTGCGAGCGCACGGCGTACTCGTCGGCGCGCTGCTTGGTGATGGTCGGGTAGCGGTCGTGCAGGTTCTCCGCGGTCATGCCCATGAACAGGGCGGACTCGTCGACCAGCTTCTCGGAGACGAACCGCGGGTTCGGGTCGACGCCCTCGCCCATCGGGTGGCGGCCCATGTGCTCGACACCGCCGGCGACGGCGACGTCGTACGCACCGAAGGCGACGCTGCCCGCGACCGCGGTGACGGCGGTCAGGGCGCCGGCGCACATGCGGTCGATGGAGTAGCCCGGAACGGACTGCGGCAGGCCCGCGAGGATGCCGGCGGTGCGGCCCAGCGTCAGACCCTGGTCGCCGATCTGCGTGGTGGCGGCGATCGCGACCTCGTCGATCTTCTTCGGGTCGAGGTCCGGGTTGCGGCGCAGCAGCTCCCGGATCGCCTTCACGACGAGGTCGTCGGCGCGGGTCTCGTGGTAGATGCCCTTCGGGCCCGCCTTGCCGAACGGGGTGCGGACGCCGTCGACGAAGACGACGTCCCTGACGGTACGAGGCACGTTGGCTCTCCTCCAGGTGCGGGATGGCACTGCTGCGTGGCGTCGCGCGTCAGTCTCCTGAGCGCTTGCTCACCCGCCATGCTACTTGCGGGTAACTGTTGTGCACACCCCCCGCCCGCCAAGCGGCGAAGGTCACACTCCGCGCCCGGCGGATCGGGCCCGTCGGAGGGGAAGCCGCAGGGGGAGGCCGGAGCGGAAAGCCGGAGCGGAAAAGGGAAAGGGGTCCCCGTCCTCCGTGGAGGACGGGGACCCCGTCACGAGGGTGCCGTTCGGCCGGGTACGGCCGCCCCGGCTCAGGCGGTGGCGGCCAGGGCGGTCACCAGCGCGCCGGTGACCTGCTCGACCTGCCACGGCCGTGCGCCGTGGTCGGCCAGGGCCTGTGCCACCGAGGCGGCCGAGACCTGCATCGGCGGCTCCCAGCACAGCCGGCGGACCGTGTCGGGGGCGATCAGGTTCTCCTGCGGCAGGTTCAGCCGCTCGGCCAGGGCCGTGACCGCCGTCCTGGCCGCCGACAGGCGGGCCGCGGCGGCCGGGTCCTTGTCCGCCCAGGAGCGCGGCGGGGGCGGGCCCGAGGGGGTCGCCCCCGGCTGCGGCAGCTCGGCCTCGGGCAGCGCCCGGGCCCGGTCCACCGCGGCCATCCACTGCTCCAGCGACCGCCGGTTGACCCGCTGGCCGAAGCCGGGCAGGGCGGACAGCGCGTGCAGGTTCGAGGGGAGCGCCAGGGCGGCCTCCACGATCGCCGCGTCGCCCAGCACCTTGCCGGGGGACACGTCGCGCCGCTGGGCGATCCGGTCCCGGGTCTCCCACAGCTCCCGTACGACGGCCATCTGGCGGCGGCGCCGCACCTTGTGCATGCCCGACGTACGCCGCCACGGGTCCTTGCGGGGCGGGGCGGGCGGGGCCGAGGCGATGGCGTCGAACTCCTGCCGGGCCCACTCCAGCTTGCCCTGCCGGTCCAGCTCCTTCTCCAGCGCGTCCCGCAGGTCGACCAGGAGCTCCACGTCCAGGGCGGCGTAGCGCAGCCACGGCTCGGGCAGCGGGCGGGTCGACCAGTCGACGGCCGAGTGGCCCTTCTCCAGGGCGTAGCCGAGCACGCCCTCGACCATCGCCCCCAGGCCCACCCGGGGGAAGCCGGCCAGGCGGCCCGCCAGCTCCGTGTCGAAGAGGGAGGTCGGCACCATGCCTATTTCGCGCAGGCAGGGCAGGTCCTGGGTGGCGGCGTGCAGGATCCACTCGGTGCCCGAGAGGACTTCGCCGAGCGCGGACAGGTCCGGGCAGCCGACGGGGTCGATCAGCGCGGAGCCGACCCCTTCGCGGCGGAGCTGGACGAGGTAGGCGCGCTGGCCGTAGCGGTATCCGGAGGCGCGCTCGGCGTCCACGGCGACGGGCCCGGTGCCGGCGGCGAAGGCCGCCACCACCCGGGCGAGGGCGTCCTCGTCGGCGACCACCGGAGGGATCCCGTCACGGGGTTCGAGCAGCGGGATCGGCAGCCCATCGGACGGAACAACGACGTCGTCCGGGGGGCCGCCCCCGGTGTTGGTGCGCAGGTCTGCTGCGGTCTCATGGGCGTCGGTCACCGGTCAAGGGTATCCGTGGATACGGCGCGCCCGTCGCCGGAACGTTCCGTCGACGGGCGCGGGCGGTATGCGCGGTGGTGGAGCGGTGGGTGCGCGATGGGTGTTCGGCGGGTGTGCGGTGGGGTGTGCGGTGGGGTGTTCCGTGGCGTGTTCCGTGGACGTGCGACGGTTGCGCGGCGGTTGAGTCACGGCTTCCCGGAGTTCCCCGGCCGTTCGTCCGGGCCCGGCTATCCGGGGGCGTGCGGTCCGGGCGCCGGGGGCCGGGCTCAGTGGATGATCCCGGTCCGGAGGGCGACCGCGACCATGCCGGCGCGGTCACCGGTGCCCAGCTTGCGGGCGATCCGGGCGAGGTGGGACTTGACGGTCAGGGCGGACAGGCCCATCGAGACGCCGATGGCCTTGTTGGACTGGCCCTCGGCGACGAGGCGCAGGACCTCGACCTCGCGGCCGGAGAGCTCGCGGTAGCCGCCCGGGTGGCTCGGGGCACCCGGGGGGCGGCGGTGCATCCGGGCGGCGGCCGACCCGATGGGGGCGGCGCCGGGCCGGCTGGGCAGCCCGATGTTGGTCCGCGTTCCGGTGACGACGTAACCCTTCACACCGCCGGCGAGGGCGTTGCGGACCGCGCCGATGTCGTCGGCGGCGGACAGGGCCAGGCCGTTGGGCCAGCCCGCGGCGCGGGTCTCGGAGAGCAGGGTGAGACCGGAACCGTCGGGCAGGTGGACGTCGGCCACGCAGATGTCGCGCGGGCTGCCGATGCGGGGACGGGCCTCCGCGATGGACGACGCCTCGATCACGTCACGGACTCCGAGGGCCCACAGATGGCGGGTCACGGTGGAACGGACGCGCGGGTCGGCCACGACGACCATGGCCGTCGGCTTGTTCGGGCGGTAGGCGACCAGGCTTGCGGGCTGCTCGAGAAGAACGGACACCAGGCCTCCTGGGGGAGTGGCGGGACGGCGCCGGCTCGGGGAAGAAGCCGGTGCGCTCCGTGCGGATGGTCACTGACTCCTTCGGCACGTCACCCGGCCGGCTTTAGGAAATGATCACGATTTGGTGAGTAACAATTCGGGCAATTCGGACGAGCGATCGATCGGGGGCGATCAGAAGCGGTGTCGATGGCTCCGCATCCGGCCCGGCGGTGGCGCTGCGCTGCGGCCTCGGCCGGCCCTCGCCCCCGGCTCCCCCGAAGCCCTGCGCAGGCACCCGCTGTCCTCCGCCCCGCCCCCCGGTAACGGCCCCGGCTCCCCCGAGGGTGCGGGCAGGCGTTCCGCGTGCTTCGGCCCCGCCGATGTGTGGGCGGGCCCGCCGCCCGGGCTTCGCCCCGCCCCGGCCGGCGCGCGGCTCCGCCGAAGCCGCCCCCTCTCGGGCAGAGCACCGGCTCCGCCGGACCTGGCACCGCCCCGGAGCGGGGTCCGACCCCGTTGGCGGGGTCGGGGGTGCGGGGGAGCTGCGCGAGCCCTCGCGAGACCGGGGTGCCGTGTGCCCACCCTCCCCCAAGCTCTCGGCTTCGCTCGAGCAGGGGGGACCCCCATCGCCCTGCGGCACGCCTGCCCACACGGCGCGGCGTAGCGCCACCAAGCCAACAGCCGGCAAGCACACGGCGGCGGCGTACGGCCGCCAAGCCCGCCCCGGCCCAGGCAAAGGGCGGGATGCACGCGGCGGCGCGGCGTAGCGCTGCCGGGTCCCGCCCGGCCGGGGGTGACGGCCGGCACCCGCACAGGGGCGGGGTCGCACCCGCGCTCAGGGGTGGTGGGGGCCTCGGCGTTGGGGGAGGGAGACGACGGCGGGGTCGGCCGGAGGGAGGGGTTCCAGGCCCGCCACCTGACACAGCAGCTCGCACCACGCGGAAAGGTGCGCCCCCGTGTCCGGCACCCCGCCCACCCCCTCCCGCGGCGTCCACGACGCCCGGATCTCGATCTGCGTCGCCGGCCGCCGCGCGGACAGCCCGCCGAAGGAGTGCGAGCTCGCCATCGTCACCGTGCCGCTCGCCTCCCCGTACCCCGGCGCGCGCGCCTCCAGCGCGCCGGTCAGCCAGGACCAGCACACCTCCGGGAGCAGCGGGTCCGCCGCCATTTCCGGCTCCAGTTCCGCCCGTACGAGCGTGACCAGGCGGAACGTGCCGTGCCACGCCTCGTGCCCGGCCGGGTCGTGCAGCAGGATCAGCCGTCCGTCGGCGAGGTCCTCCTCCCCTTCGACGACCGCGGCCTCCAGGGCGTACGCGTAGGGGGCGAGTTTCCGCGGCGGCTTGGTGGCCTCGATCTCGATCCCCGGCCGCAGCCGCGCCTTCTGCAAGCCGCCGACCGCCCGTCTGAACGGGAGTGGGACGGAGGTCTCCTTCGCGCTGTCCACACCGTCAGCGCCATCTGAAAATCGTCCCTGAGCCGCAGCCATGCGGGGAAGACTAGGCGGAAGGAGGCCCCGTTCAGCGCAGGGACACCCGGCCCGGAGGGGCCAGTTCGTCATACGTGCGAAGATTTGGGTCGTGAGTGCCAACGACCGCCCCACGGGCCAGCCGCGTCAGACCTACGATTCCGCCTTCCTCAAGGCGTGCCGGCGGGAGCCGGTGCCGCACACCCCGGTGTGGTTCATGCGGCAGGCCGGGCGCTCCCTCCCCGAGTACCGGAAGGTCCGGGAGGGCACCGCGATGCTGGAGTCCTGCATGCGGCCGGACCTGGTCACCGAGATCACGCTGCAGCCGGTGCGGCGGCACAAGGTCGACGCCGCGATCTTCTTCAGCGACATCGTGGTGCCGCTGAAGGCCATCGGCATCGACCTGGACATCAAGCCCGGCATCGGCCCGGTCGTGGCCCAGCCGATCCGCCGCCGCGAGGACCTCGCGCAGCTGCGCGACCTGACGCCGGACGACGTCCGGTACGTCACCGAGGCGATCGGCATGCTCACGGGTGAACTCGGCAGCACTCCGCTGATCGGCTTCGCCGGCGCTCCCTTCACCCTCGCCAGCTACCTGGTCGAGGGCGGGCCCTCGCGCAACCACGAGCACACCAAGGCGCTGATGTACGGCGACCCGAAGCTGTGGGCGGACCTGCTGGACCGGCTGGCGGAGATCACCTCGGCCTTCCTCAAAGTCCAGATCGAGGCCGGCGTCTCCGCGGTGCAGCTCTTCGACTCCTGGGTCGGCGCGCTGGCCCCGGCCGACTACCGCCGCTCGGTGATGCCCGCCTCGTCGAAGGTCTTCGACTCGGTCGCCTCCTACGGCGTCCCGCGCATCCACTTCGGCGTGGGCACCGGTGAGCTGCTCGGCCTGATGGGCGAGGCCGGCGCCGACGTGGTCGGCGTCGACTGGCGGATCCCGCTGGACGAGGCGGCCCGCCGGGTCGGCCCCGGCAAGGCCCTCCAGGGCAACCTGGACCCGGCGGTCCTGTTCTCCACGCCCGAGGCGGTCGAGGCGAAGACCGACGAGGTGCTCGCCGCGGCCTCGGGTCTGGAGGGCCACGTGTTCAACCTGGGCCACGGCGTCCTCCCGACGACGGACCCGGAGGCGCTGACCCGCCTGGTGGACTACGTCCACACCAAGACCGCGCGCTGAGCCCGGTCACGGCCGCCGGCGCGGCGCACGCCGTCCCGCCCCGGCCCGGGGTCGTCCCCGGGCCGGCGGGCGGGCGACGACCCCGGGCCCGAGACCGAGATCCGGCGGGCCGGTCCGGCACCGATGGCCCGTCCGGAGCCGAGGGCCGGTCCGGCACCGATGGCCGGTTCGGAGCCGAGGGCGGCGGCGATGGTGGTCACGGCCGTGAGGGCCGTCTTGCGCAGGTGGGCCAGGGCAGCCATGGCCGCCTCCTTCGGTGCTGCCGGACGGGCGGTCCGTCCGGTCCGCACCCCATTGGGCCCGCCGGCGGCGTGCCGGGTCATGCCACGTGAACCCGTGACATGACCCGGGTGCTACGGCCCGGGACCATCACCCGCCGGCCCTCACCCGCCGGCCGTCACATGCCCGCGGCGCGGACCGCGGCGAGCGCCTTGCGGGCCGCCACCAGGACCGGGTCCCAGACCGGGGAGAACGGCGGGGCGTAGCCCAGGTCCAGCGAGACGACCTGTTCCACGGTCATGCCCGCGGTCAGGGCGACGGCCGCGACGTCCACGCGCTTGGCCGAGCCGGCGCCGCCCACGATCTGCACCCCCAGCAGCCGGCCGGTGCGGTGTTCCGCCAGCATCTTCACCGTCATCTCCTCCGCGCCCGGGTAGTACCCCGCCGTGTTGGTCGACCGGACGGTGGCCGTGACGAAGCGCAGGCCGGCCGCCGAGGCGTCCTTCTCGCGCAGCCCGGTGCGGGCGATCTCCAGCGAGCAGACCTTGCTGACCGCCGTGCCGACCACGCCCGGGAAGGTCGCGTAGCCGCCGCCCACGCCCGACCCGATCACCTGGCCGTGCTTGTTGGCGTGGGTGCCCAGCGGGATGTGCCGGTTCCGGCCCGACACCAGGTCCAGGACCTCCACGCAGTCGCCGCCCGCCCATACGTTCCGATGACCGCGGACCCGCATCGACAGGTCGGTCAGGATGCCGCCCGAGTCTCCGAGCGGCAGGCCGGCCGCCCGGGCCAGGCCGGTGCGCGGTTCCACGCCGATGCCGAGCACCACGATGTCCGCCCCGTACTCCGTGCCGTCGGCGGTGACCACCGCGCGGGCCCGGCCCTCCTCGTCCGTCCGGATCCCGGTGACCTCGGCCCGGGCGACCGTGCGGATGCCCATCGCGTTCATCGCGCCGTGCACCAGCGCCCCCATGTCCGGGTCCAGCGTGGCCATCGGCTGCTCGCCCCGGTGCAGGACGGTGACCTCGTGGTCCCGGTTCACCAAAGCCTCGGCCATCTCCACCCCGATGTACCCGGCGCCGACCACCACGGCCCGGCGGCCCGGCGTCCGCTCCAGCGCCTCGACGATCCGCTGGCCGTCCTCCAGGGTCTGGACGCCGTACACCCCGGCCGCGCCGATGCCGGGCAGCCGGGGCCTTACCGGCCGGGCGCCGGTGGCCAGGACGAGCCGGTCCCAGCCGGTCCAGGACTCGGCGCCGGAGTCCAGGTCCCGGGCCCGGACCCGCTGTCCGGCGAGGTCCAGCTCCAGCACCTCGGTGCGGGTCCGCAGGTCGATCCCGCGGGACCGGTGCTCCTCGGGCGTACGGGCGACCAGCGCGTCCCGGTCCGGGACCAGCCCGCCGATCCAGTACGGGATCCCGCACGCGGAGTACGAGGTGAAGGGGGACCGCTCGAAGGCCACGATCTCCAGCTCGTCCGGGCCCTTGAGGCGGCGGGCCTGCGACGCGGCGGACATGCCCGCCGCGTCCCCGCCGACCACGACCAGTCGCTCCGCCGCCATGCCCCTACCGCCCTCCGCCGTGTCCCCTGCGCGCGGTCGCCCGCGCCGTCCGCGGAACACGCTATGCGGGAAAGGGCGTTCGGATCACGTCATTCCGTGCCGGCGGGCGGAGTCGTGGGCTCCGGAGCGGCGGACCGCTCGGTGGGCCGGTCGGCGGACCCGGCGACCCCGGCGGACCGCTCGGCGGACGGCGCGGGGTACGGCACGAGGCCCGCCGCGGAGCGCCCCGCCGGGGCCGGGGAGCGGTCCCGCGCCGCCCCCGCCGCCGGCCGGGCCGGGCGGAACCGGCGGAACGCCCGCCACAGGGCCAGCAGCACGCCGCCCGCCAGGGCGAACGGGAGCAGGGCGCCCACCGCCAGCGTGATCCACTTCAGGACGGCGAGGAAGACCTCCCAGCCGCCCTCCAGCGCATCGGTGAACGCCGGGTCCCCGTCCGCGTCGGCGGCGGTGTCGCCAGCCGCCGAGGACACCTCCAGCGTGATCGTGCCCAGCGAGGTCTGGTCCTTCAGCGCGTTCTGCTGGGCGAGCAGCGCCTCCAGTTCGGTCTGGCGCTTGTTCAGTTCGCCTTCCAGGGTGACCAGATCGCCGATCGCGGTGGCCTTCTCCATCATCTCCCGCACCCGGGCCACGCTCGCCCGCTGCGATGTGACCCGGCTGTCGACGTCGACCACGCGCTCGGTCACGTCCTGCGCGTCCACCTTGCGGTGCAGCAGCTTCCCGCTGCCCTCCAGCGCGGCCAGCACCCGGTCGAAGCGGTCCACGGGCACCCGCAGGGTGACCGTCGAGGTCATCCCCGCGCCTCCGTGCCCGTCCCGGGTCTCGTCCCCGCCGCCGTCCCCATCCCCATCCCCATCCCCGTTCCCGTTCCCGTTCCGCAGGGTCGTCTCGCTGCCCACGTAGCCGCCCGCGCCCTCGGCCGCCGAACGGGCCGCCGCGAGGGTCTTCTGCGGGTCCTTCGACTCGATGCCGAGGGTCGCGGTGCGGATGATGTGCTGCCGCGCCTGTGCGGGGGCGGCGGGGGAGCCCGCGGTGCCCGGGGCGCTCTGCGGCGCGGCCGCCCCGCCGCTCGCCTTCGCGTCCGCCCGCCCGTCCGCGGCGGCGACCCCGCCGGCCTCCCTCGGCGCGGCGAAGCCCTTGTCGGCGGCGGAGTCCGAGACCGCCTTGTCCCCGGAGTCTCCGGCCCCGCACCCGGTGAGGGTCAGGGCCCCGGCGGCGGCCAGGGCCACCAGGGCCGCGGCCGCGGAGCGGTTTCGGTGCGTACGCACTCTGCAGGACGGGTCCGAAAGCCCGGACGGGCGGGACGGGTCGGACGGGCCGGACGGGTCGGACGTACGGATCGGCGTGGTCATGCTCATGGCCCCCCGGGCTCGGACGGAATCTCGCCTTTCCGACGTGACCGGAGCCCGGCCGGTTTCGCCCCCGGGTCCCGGGCCGGTTCCGGACCGGTCACGGTCCGGCCTCGGAGCGCCCCCCTTGATCGGTCTGCGACGATGTGTCCATGCACGAAGCGGACACGCGTACGGACGAGGCGCGCACGGACCATGCGCCCACAGGCCATGCACGTACGGGCGATGCACGTACGGAACACCCGGCGGCCCCCGCCCACGTCGTCGTGGTCGGCGGCGGGATCGCCGGTCTCGCGGCCGCCCACCGGCTGCTCGCCGCCGGCGCCCGGGTGACCCTCTTCGAGGCGTCCGCGCGCCTCGGCGGCAAGCTGTACACCGCCGAACTCGCCGGAGCCCCCGTCGACCTCGGCGCCGAGTCCCTGCTCGCCCGCCGCCCCGAGGCCCTGGACCTCGCCCGGGCCGTCGGCCTCGGCGACGCCCTGCAGCCCCCCGCCACCGCCACCGCCAGGCTGTGGACCCGGGGCGTGCTCCGCCCGATGCCGGGCGGCCACCTCATGGGTGTCCCCGGCGATCTCGGCCCGCTCGCCGCCTCGGGGGTGCTGTCCGACGAGGGCCTGGCCCGCGCCCGGGCCGAACGCACCGCCCCGCCGGGTACGGACGCGGAGCTCCCCGCCGACGTCGCCGTCGGCGAGTACGTCGCCGCACGGCTCGGCCGCGAGGTCGTCGACCGGCTGGTCGAGCCGCTGCTCGGCGGCGTGTACGCCGGCGACGCCTACCGGATCTCCATGCACGCCGCCGTCCCCGCCCTGTACGAGGCGCTGCGCGCCGACCGCTCCCTCACCGAGAGCGTCCGCTCCGTGCAGCGGGCCGCCGCCGAGCGGACCCACGCCGTCGGCGCCGCCGCGGCCGGCCCGGTCTTCGCCGGCATCGAGGGCGGCATCGGCCGCCTCCCGCTCGCCGTCGCCGACGCCTGCCGGGCGGCCGGCGCCCGCATCCACACCGGCACCCCGGTCCGCGAGCTGGCCCGTACGCCGCACGGCTGGCGGGTCACCACCGCCGACGGCCGGGCCACCGAGGCCGACGCCGTGGTCCTCGCGGCCCCGGCCGGGCCCGCCGCCCGGCTGCTCGCCCCGCACGCCCCGGCGGCCGCCGCCGGACTCGACGCCGTCGAGTACGCCTCGATGGCCCTGGTCACCCTGGCCGTGCGGCGGTCCGAGCTGCCCGCGCCGATCGCCGAGGGCGGGTCCAGCGGTTTCCTGGTGCCGCCCGTGGACGGCCGTACGGTCAAGGCGTCGACCTTCTCCGGCAACAAGTGGGCCTGGAACGCCGACCCCGAACTCTTCCTGCTGCGCGCCTCGGTGGGCCGCCACGGCGACGAGAAGGACCTCGACCGCGAGGACCCCGAGCTGGTCGCGGCCGCCCTCGCCGACCTCGGTGACGCCGTCGGCCTGACCGCCCGGCCGGTCGCCGCCACCGTCACCCGCTGGGACGGCGGGCTGCCCCAGTACCCGGTCGGCCACCTGGACCGGGTCGCCCGGATCCGGGCCGCCGTCGCCGAGGTGCCGGGGCTGGCGGTCTGCGGCGCCCTCTACGACGGCGTCGGCATCCCCGCCTGCATCGCGAGCGCGCGGGCCGCGGTGGACGCGCTGGCGGGCGTGACCGGCGCCGCAGGTGACGGACCGGACGGCGTACGGCGGCCCGGAGCCGGCGGACCGGGCACCCCAGGCACGGAGCACCGACCGGGGCAGGGACAATAGGCACATGACTGCACCAGAGAAGATCCCCAACGCGGGGAAGAAGGCCAAGGACCTCAACGAGGTCATTCGCTACACCCTGTGGTCCGTCTTCAAGCTGAAGGACGTGCTCCCCGAAGACCGCGCCGGCTTCGCCGACGAGGTGCAGGAGCTCTTCGACCAGCTCGCCGCGAAGGACATCACCGTCCGCGGTACCTATGACGTGTCCGGCCTGCGCGCCGACGCGGACATCATGATCTGGTGGCACGCCGAGACCTCGGACGAGCTGCAGACCGCCTACAACCTGTTCCGCCGCACCAAGCTCGGCCGCGCGCTGGAGCCGGTCTGGTCGAACATGGCGCTGCACCGCCCCGCCGAGTTCAACAAGTCCCACATCCCGGCCTTCCTGGCCGACGAGGTCGCCCGCGACTACGTCAGCGTCTACCCGTTCGTGCGCTCGTACGACTGGTACCTGCTGCCCGACGAGGACCGCCGCCGGATGCTCGCCGACCACGGCAAGATGGCCCGTGGTTACCCCGACGTCCGCGCCAACACCGTCGCCTCCTTCTCCCTGGGCGACTACGAGTGGCTGCTCGCCTTCGAGGCCGACGAGCTGTACCGGATCGTCGACCTGATGCGCCACCTGCGCGCCTCGGAGGCCCGTATGCACGTCCGTGAAGAGGTCCCCTTCTTCACCGGGCGCCGCAAGTCCGTCGCCGACCTGGTCGCCGGACTCGCCTGATACCTCCCCACGGGGGGAAGGACCGGAGGGACACGCCGTCACGTGCCCGCTCCGGTGGATCGGGAGGCCGGGGCACGGCACCGACCCCCGAAACGACGCAGCCGGAGCCCCCGCCCGGAAGTTCAGACCGCCGGAGGCGGCAGCGACCGAACGGTCGCGGCCGCCCGGCCGTCCAGCGACACCGGTGCGGGCTCCGGATGCGGCGCACACTCCGACCGCGGACCCGCCGTGTCCCCGGTCAGCAGGTACCGCTCCACATGGCGGTCCACGCAGGCGTTGCGGCCGCCGACCACCCCGTGGGCGCCGGCGCCCACCTCGGTCACCAGGGCCGCGGCCGGTCCCAGCCGCCGCTGCAGCTCCAGTGCCCCCGCATAGGGGGTGGCCGCGTCCCGTTCCGCGGCCACGATCAGCACCGGGGGCAGCCCGGCCCGGTCCGCACCCGTTTCCGCGCCGGCTCCCGTTGCGCCCGTTCCCGCCGCGGAGAACGCGCCCACGTCCACCGGCTGCTGCCGGTCCGTCACCGGCCAGTACGCGCAGGGCAGGTTGAGCCAGGCGTTCGGCCAGGTCTCGAAGGGCGCACGGCGCGCCAGTTCCGTGTGGTCGCGGTCCCAGACGGCGAAATCGGCGGGCCAGGAAGCGTCGTTGCACAGCACGGCCGTGTACACCGCCGTGGCGTTCTCCTCCTCCGCGGCCCGCTCCGGATCGGGCGCGGCCAGCTCCACCAGCGGCTCCGGGTCGCCGGCCAGGAAGGCGGCCAGCGCGGCCGCCCGCTGCGGCCACACCTCGTCGTAGTACGCCGCCTTCAGATAGGCCGCCTGCAGTTCCCCGGTGCCCACCAGCCCGCCGGCCGGCCGCCGCGCCACGACCTCCCGCACCCGCTCCCAACTGGCCCGCACCGCCGCCGGGGTGGCGCCCAGCCCGTAGGTGGCGTGGTGCCTCGCCGTCCAGGCCCGGAAGTCGTACCAGCGCCGTTCGAAGGCCGCCGACTGGTCCAGGTTGTTCCGGTACCAGATGTGCCGCGGGTCGGGGTTGACGGCCGAGTCGAAGACCAGCCGGCGGACGTGGCCGGGGTAGAGGGTGGCGTACACCGCGCCGAAGTAGGTGCCGTAGGAGGCGCCGAGGAAGTTCAGCCGCCGCTCGCCCAGCGCGGCCCGCAGCACGTGCAGGTCGCGGACGTTGTCCAGGGTGGTGTAGTGGGCGAGGGCCGTGCCCGCGCGTTCCGCGCAGCCCCGGGCGTAGGCGCGGGCCAGTGCGACGCGCTCCCGCTTGTACGCCGCCGAGGGCGCGGCCGGGTCCTGGCGCGGTGCCCGCGCGTGTTCGGCGGGGGAGCGGCAGCTGAGCGGGGCGGAGCCGCCGACGCCGCGCGGGGCGTAGCCGACCAGGTCGTAGGCGGCGGAGATGCGGCGCCACTCCGGGAGGCCGGCGACCGCCGGGAAGAAGGTGCCGGAGGCGCCGGGGCCGCCGGGGTTGAAGACCAGCGCGCCCTGGCGGTGGGCGGTCTTGTGGCCGGTGGTGCCACCACCGGCCGGCAGCCGGCTGACGGTGAGGGAGATCTGCGGGCCGTCCGGGCGGGTGTAGTCGAGCGGCACCCGCAGCCGGGCGCAGCCGACCCCGTCGGGCAGCTGCTCGTCCGTGGGGCAGGGGCCGAACGCGAGCGGGCGGGCCGCCGCCCGTCGGGCGGCGAGCTCGGCGCCGGCCGCCGCGGCCGGGTCCTGGCCGGCGGAGGCGGCGGAGTCCGTGGAGTCGGTGGATTCGGCGGGGACGGCGGGGGAGGCGGACGGGGTGGGGGCGACGGGCGTGGCGGACCGGGTGGGGGCTGCGGCGCGGGCCGGGGCGTGGGTGCACAGGGCGAGCGCGAGCACCGCCGCGGCGGCTCCGTAACGGGCGGGCGGAGTCCGCATGGGGGCGGCCCCTTTCATGTCATCGGACGGTCCGATGACATGTCCGGGCGGCCCGGATGTAAAGGAGACCGGGCGGGTGTCGCGGTCAATGACCCCGTTGCCGCGGAATGAGCGCCCGGTCGTCGCAGGACAGGGCGGCCCGTACGCCCGGGTCGGGGACCGCGGAGATTCCGCGCACGGCCACGGCGGTCAGGTAGCCGCCGTCCGCCAGGTCCACCCCGGAGAGCAGCCGCTGCCCGGCCGGGGAGGCCCAGGCGGAGTGCTGCAGGCCGTCGGACACCGCCATCGCCAGACAGGCGAGGGCCAGGACGAGCGGCAGCGCGAACCAGCACAGGACCAGCCGGGCGGGGGTGCCGCCGCCGGGTACCGAGAGGGCGGCCGCGCACAGGGCGAGCACCAGCAGGGCGGCGCCGCACACCGCGCGGACCCCTTGGGAGACGCCGGAGCGGACCTCCTCGCGGATCGCCAGCCCGGCCGCGCAGAGGCGTTCGGCGAGCTGCCCGACGGGGGCGGCCGCCGCCACGGCACCGCGGACGTCCGCGATCGGGGACTGGCCGTCCGGGCCGAACGCGGCGAGCACGGACCGCTCCAGGGCGTCCCGGCCCACCGGGTCGACCACGGTCGCCCAGCCGGTGTGGGCGAGCAGCAGACGCCCTTCGCGCTCCATGGCGACGAGCGTCAGCTCGGCGACCCGCTGCGGGCCGCCCGCGAGGTACGCGGCTTCGCAGCGGGTCAGCTCCCCGGGCCGGCGGACGGTGACCGGGCCGGCGGGTGGCTCGGCGGCTTCGGCGGCTGATCGCACGAGGAGGGTGCACGAGACGAGCACCCCCGCCCAGGCGACCAGCAGGAACAGGACCCAGAACATGGGAGGTTTCTACAAGGAGGAGAACTGCCCGGTCAGGGGCCGGTGCCGAGGTGTGAACACCTTGTGATGCGTCCGTGATGCGCCGTCAGGAACTGCTGCCGCAGCTGGAACCGGACGAACTGCCGCAACTCGATCCCGAGGAACAGGAGCTCGACCCGGAGGAGCAGCTCGAAGCGCTGCCACAGCTCGAACCGGTGCTGCCGCCACAGCCGGACGAGCCGCCGCAGGACCCCGTACCGCCGTGGCCGCCGTGACTGCCGTGACCCCCGTGACCCCCGTGGCCTCCGTGACCGGAGTGGCCGCTGTCACCGCTGCCACCGCCGCCGCCGCTGTCGGAGCCGGCGGCGCACCACCAGGCGGCCGCGGTCTCGGAGCCGTCGGAACCGCCGCGGTGACCCGGCCCGTGCCCGGGCCGCGCGGAGGCCGCCGACCCGGGCAGGGTCAGCTGCCGCCGCAGCAGCGGATCGGGCACCCCGGCCGGGCCGTGCAGCGCGACCCGCACCCGGGGGTCCCCGGAGGCCCCGTGGGCCCGGCGGTAGCCCTCCAGCGCGGCCCGCCCGGCCGCCGTCGTACGCCGTCCGGCGGCCACGCCCAGCAGCACCGCGGCGACGATGCCGAGGACCGGCGCGGGCAGTGCGGCGAGGGCCGGACCGGTGTCGACCGCGGCCAGGACGGCGAGCACCGGCAGCGAGACCAGGCAGGCCACGCCCTGTACGGCAGCCCGGGTGCCGGGACGGGACATCGCCCCCGGCGGGACCAGCAGCCCGCGCGCGGCGAGCGCCTCGCCGGTCTGCCGGACCGCGGGATGCGTCTGCACGGTGGCGCGCAGCGGGCCCAGGGCGCCGCTGACCGCTCCGCCGAACACCTCCAGTACGGCCCGCTCGACCGGGTCGTTGCCGTGTGCGCCGGTGCGCACCTGCACGATGCCCGGACCGCCGATCATCATCCGGCCGTCGTAACAGAGCGAGACCAGGGCCGTCTCCACGACCCGGCGCGGGCCACCGGTGAGGAAGGCGGCGCCGGAGGCGTCCAGGACGGGCGGGACGGCCGGGGCGGTGCCCCGGGCGCGCCGGAAGGCGAGTGCCGTGTACGCGGTCGAGGCGAGTACGCCGAGCCAGACGGCGATGCTGACGACGATCATGCGGCGGCCCGCCTCGGGAGGCGTGGCAGGCGGGGCAGGCCGAGGCCGAGGCGGCGGGCCCACCGGCCCACCCGGCCGTTCGGGAGGCTGCCCGCCCGGTCCTGCCACCACTGGGTGAGCAGGCGGCGTGCGTCGGGGTCCTCCGGGAGCCCGCGGACGAGCAGGTGCTCGGCGAAGTCCAGGGCGTCCCGCCGGTACCCGCCGGTCAGCGGCCGGTGCCGGGCGTAGCCGACGTAGGCCGTGCGGTACGCCTCCCGGCCGCCGAGGATCCCGACCAGCTCGGGCGCGACCTTCCGCACCACGGAGGCCCGCTTGGCCAGGAGCGCCCGCGCCTGTACGGCGATCCGCTGCCGGTCGAAGCCCTCCGGCACCGGCGTCCCCGCCACCAGTGCCGACAGCAGCGCCGTCTGCGCCACCGAGACCCTGTTGCGGGCCGCATCCGCGTCCCGGGAGGTCCGGCCGGGCGCCGGCGCGGGACCGTCCGCGGTCCGCGGCCCGCCGGTGGCCGTGACGACCGCGGCGGCATCCGCGGCACCGGTGACATCCGCGGCGCAGGCGGCACCCGCGGCACCCGCGGCGGCGGTCAGGGCCGCGCGTATCGCGGTGAGTTCACCCGCCAGCTCCGCCTCCGGCGGGAAGTCGTCGTCCCGCTCCAGCAGCACCCCCGGCGGGTCCACCCGTTCCCGCAGCGCGCCCAGCAGGCCGAGGATCTCCGGGGTGACCGGGTGCGCGTGCGTGTCGTGCCACACCCCGTCCCGTTCCAGGCCCCCGGCCACGTGCACGTACGCCAGCGCCTCGACCGGCAGCGCGTCCAGGACGGCGAGGGGGTCCTCGCCCCGGTTCACCCGGTTCGTGTGCAGGTTCGCCACGTCGATCAGCAGCCGTACGCCGGTCCGCTCGACCAGTTCCGCCAGGAAGGCGCCCTCGGTCAGTTCCTCCCCGGGCCACTGCACCAGCGCGGCGATGTTCTCCAGTGCCAGCGGTACCGGCAGGGCGTCCTGCGCGATCCGCACGTTCTCGCAGAGCACGTCCAGCGCGTCGCGGGTGCGCGGCACCGGCAGCAGGTGTCCGGCCTCCAGCGCCGGGGACTCGCTCCGTACGAAGGCGATGTGCTCGGTGACCAGCGGAGCGCCCAGCGCCACCGCCCGTTCGGCGAGGTTCGCGAGCCGGCCCGGGTCAGGGCGCTCCGCGCCGCCGATGCCCAGCGAGACGCCGTGCGGAACCACCGTCACCCCGCGCTCGCGCAGCCGTACCAGCGATTCCGGCAGGTGTCCGGGACAGATGTTCTCGGCCACCACCTCGACCCAGTCGAGTCCCGGCAGCCGTTCCACCGCGTCCGCGATCTCCGGCCGCCAGCCTATGCCCACCCCCAGGCGTGCCATGGGCTTCATGCCCCTCGCCCCCCTTCAGTCGTTCCGTGCCGGTGTGATGGCCCCGCCGCGGTGCGGCCAATCCCGGAGGCGCGGGTTCAGAGCAATATTTGAGCTTCGGTGAGCGTCCGCGACCGGTCGGCCGGTCGATCGGCCGGTCGATCGGCCGACCGGGTCCAGGGCAGGCCCGTGTCCGGCCGGCCGGTGTCAGGCGGAACGCCCGCCGGCCACCGCGCCGCCGCAATGATGGGGTGAGGAGGGCCTAGCCGCCCAGTCGTGTCCGCAGGGCGGGATGGTCGGCGATCACCGTTGCCGAGCCCGGGGCGATCTCGGTGAAGCCCGCGTCCCGGACCACCGGCAGTCCGCTCGCCGCCAGCGAGGCCCACTGTTCCGGCCCGGCGGCCGGCCGTACGGCCAGGGCGAAGCCGGAGTCACGCCAGGCGGCCCGCTCCGGGCCGGTCAGCTCCCACCAGGCCAGCTGCGCCGCGTGCCCGGCCTGGGCCATGGTCTTGCCGGCCGACATGCCGAGACCGGGGTTGAGCCAGAGCACCGGGATCCCGGGCTCCACCGGGCCGGCCGGCTCCGGGTCGTCCAGGTCGGTGCCCGAAACCTGGAGCTTGGCCAGCTCCTTGGGCCAGCCGTCGAGCGGTACCGGCGGGAACACCCGCACCTCCGCGCCCGCGCCCTCCACCGTGATCCCCGGCAGCGCGGACGCCTTGCGCCACTCCGCACCGCGGGCCCGCCGCACCACCTTGCGGATCCGCGCGTCCTGCCAGTCGCGGACCGCTTCCGCCCATTCGCCCTCGCCGAGGGCGCGTTCGTCGGAGAGCAGCACCAGCACGGCCCGCGCCGCCGTCTCCAGTGCGTCCGTACGGGCCGGCGGCGCGGCCTTCTCGATCCGCACCACCAGGGGCAGGACGAACTGGGGTGCCTCGTCGCGGGCGATCCGCTCCTGACGGAACGGGCTGTCCGCCCCGACGGCGGGCCGGTCTTCGGTGTGGTGGCTGCTCATCGACCACAGCATGCCAGGACCGGCGCGCGGGTCCGACTTCAGGATGACCCCCGGGCTTGCGGAGCGGCTTCCAGGATGATGCCCCCGGGCGCAGGGCCGGGCGACGATCGGGGCCATGAAGAGCGACCTGTTTGCCACCGAGCACCTTGCCCAGCCGTCCGCGGCCCCCGGCATGTCCCTGCAGAACGCCAAGTCCGTGAAGTACGCCGTCAACGGCGAGATGCTGGCCCGCCAGGGCTCGATGGTCGCGTTCCGCGGCAACCTGCAGTTCGAGCGCAAGGGCCAGGGCATCGGCGGCATGCTCAAGCGGGCCGTCACCGGCGAGGGCCTGGCCCTGATGTCGGTGCGCGGGCAGGGCGAGGCGTGGTTCGCGCACCGGGCCGGCAACTGCTTCATCGTCGACGTCGAGCAGGGCGACGCGTTCACCGTCAACGGCCGCAACGTGCTCTGCTTCGACTCCACCCTCGGCTACGAGATCAAGACCGTGAAGGGCGCCGGCATGACCGGCGGCGGCCTCTTCAACAGCGTCTTCACCGGCCACGGCAAGCTCGCCCTGGTCTGCGACGGCCACCCGATCGTCATCCCGGTCACCGCGCAGAGTCCGGTGTACGTGGACACGGACGCGGTGGTGGGCTGGAGCGCGCACCTGGAGACCGGGCTGCACCGCTCCCAGTCGGTGGGCTCGATGATCCGCGGCGGCTCCGGCGAGGCGGTGCAGCTCAGCCTGCGCGGTGACGGCTTCGTCATCGTCCGCCCGAGCGAGCTCACCGAGGTGGCGGCCGCCGGCTGACGGGTGCCGGGGGGACGGCCACGGGGAGACGGCCGCCGGCTGACGGCCGCCGCCCGACCGGCCGGCGGCCCGCCCGCGTGCCGCCTCAGGTGCCGATCAGCTCGGACACCTTGACGAACCGGTAGCCCCGCTTGCGCAGCTCCGGGACGATGGTCCGGATGGCCTCCTCGGTCACCGGGGCGGCGCTGCGGGTGCAGTGCATGACCACCACCGAGCCGGGCTTGACCCCGGCCAGCACCTGCTCGGCCACCGCCACCGGGTCCTTGGCGAAGGCGTCCCCGCTGACCACGTCCCACTGGACGGCGGTGACCCCGGCGGTGGACAGCGCCCGCAGGGCCCGGTCGTCGTAGCAGCCGCCGGGGAAGCGGAAGTACGGGACGGTGTTGACCGCGCCGGCCTTGCGGAACGCCTCGAAGGCCCGGTCCACGTCGGCACGGACGGCGGCGCCGTCGAGGGCGGGCAGCCCGTAGCAGGGCGAGGTGAAGGCGTGGTGGCTGTAGGAGTGGTTGGCGATCTCGAACATCGGGTCGGTGCCGATGGACTTCGCCTGGTCCGGGTACTCCTCGGCCCACCGGCCCGTCATGAAGACGGTCGAGGGGACCTTCAGCCGCCGCAGGGTCTCGATCAGCGGGGGGTTGTCGAAGTGCTCGCCCTCGGCGGCGCGCGGCCCCTGGTCGGAGGTCATGTCGGCGTCGAAGGTCAGCGCGACGGTCTTGTCGGTCCGCTGCCGGGCCCGTTCGAAGACGGGCGTCAGCCCGCCCGGCCCGGGCGCCAGCATCGGGGGCCGCTTGCCCGGCTGCCGGGCCGGACCGGGAGCGGCCGGGGCCCCCGGGGACGCAGAGGCGGAGCCGGGCGCCGGTGCCGGGCCGGACGCGGCGGCCGGGGCGGAGGGGCCGGTGCGGTCGCCGGTCCCCCGCCGGATGTCGGAGGAGGCCGACCCGCCGGATCCGCCGGCGCATCCGGCGAGCACGGCACCGAGCACCGCGAGGGCGGCCGCACTGCGGAGGGAGCGTCCGGTGCGCCCGGAGCGCGTGCGACGTGCGGAACGTTCGGAACGTACGGAACGTGCGGAAACTGTCACGCACGCAAACTATATGACTATCTGCCAAGCGGCTTTACGGCGCTCACGGTGCCGGAGCCGGCCACCGGATCTCGCGGTTCCGTGTCCTCCGGATGCCCCAGCCCCGGTTTGCCGACCGGCCGGACGCGGTACCGCGGGGCCGGTCAGCGCCAGGGGCCCGTCACCGCGAAGGTCGTGCCCGGGGCGTAGGCGTTGACGAACATGGTGCGGCCGTCCGGGGCGAAGGTCACACCGGCGAACTCGCCCCACTCAGGGGAACCCGGCGCGCCGATGTCGTCGGCGTTGCGGGCCACCGGGTAGACCTCGCCCTGCCGCGTCACCCCGAACACGTACTGCGCCCCGCCGCCGTCCTCGCACACCATCAGGCCGCCGCCGGGCGCCAGGCAGATGTTGTCGGGGGAGTCCCCGGGCAGCTCCGTGTCCGTCGCCGGGCCGAACAGGACCTCCAGCCGGACCCGCGCCTGCCGCGGGTCGTAGTGCCAGACCTGGCCGAAGTGGTCCGCGGACGCGCCCTCGCGGGAGCGGGCGTAGCTGGAGACGAAGTACACGCCGGTGCCGCTCCAGTAGCAGCCCTCCAGCTTCTGCGCGTGGGTGATGCCGCCCGGGCCGAAGTCCTGGAGCCGGATCGGGGTGCCGTTCGCCGAGGGGTCCGGCACCGGGACCCACCGCACCGGGAAGGAGGCCCCCGGCTCGGTGACCAGTGCCAGGTCCGGCACCCCGGGCACGCGCATGGCCTCCAGCCGGCCGCCGGCCCGCAGCGAGCCCCGGCCGCCCAGCGGTACGTCGGGCAGGAAGCGGTAGAAGAGGCCGAACGGCCGGACGAAGGCGTCCTCGGTCTCGTAGACCACGCCCCGGTACGGATCCACCGCCACCGCCTCGTGGGCGAACCGGCCCAGCGCGGTCAGCGGCACCGCACCGGTGCGGTGCGGGTCGGCCGGGTCCACCTCGAAGACGTAGCCGTGGTCCTTCTCGTAGCCGTCCTTGCCCGCCCGGTCCTCGGTCTCCTCGCAGGTCAGCCAGGTGTGCCAGGGGGTGCTGCCGCCCGCGCAGTTGACCGCCGTACCGGCGATGCCCACCCGTTCCCCGGCGACCTCGCCCCGCTCGTCCAGGGAGAGCACCGTGCAGCCGCCGCGCGCGCCCGGGTCGTAGGTCAGGCCGGGCACGGCCGGGACCCGCAGCGCCGCGGCCGCCCGGTTCTCGTGGTTGCGCACCAGCCGGATCCGCCCGGCACCGGCGGCGAAGGCGCCCATGCCGTCGCAGTTGGCCGGAACCGGCCCCTCGCCCGAGGCCATCGGGTCGCCGGCCCGGGACAGCACGCGGTAGCGGAAGCCCTCCGGCAGGTCGAGCAGTCCGGCCGGATCGGGCAGCAGCGGCCCGTACCCGGCGGCTTCCGGTGCCGGCGCGGCGGCGGTGGTTCCGCCGAACAGCGCGCCCAGCGCACCGCTGAAGACCACCCCGCCCAGGATCTGACGTCGTGTCGCTGACATGGGCCCGTCGTACCACGCGGCGGCACGGGGGACCCGTACCGCCGCGCAGGCGGGTGAACGCGCGGGCTCAGGCGAGCTTGGCGCTCAGCGTGATCGTCGTGCCGGTCAGGGCCTGGCTGACAGGGCAGTTCTTCTTGGCGTCCTCGGCGGCGGCGACGAAGGCGTCGTCGTCAATGCCGGGCACCTCGCCCTCCACCGTGAGGTGGATGCCGGTGATGCCCTCACCGGGCTGGAAGGTGACGTCGGCCTTGGTCTCCAGGCGGGTGGGCGGGGTGCCCTTGCCGGCCAGGCCGTGGGACAGGGCCATCGAGAAGCAGCTGGAGTGGGCGGCCGCGATCAGCTCCTCCGGGCTGGTCTTCCCGTTCGGCGCCTCGGAGCGGGCCGGCCAGGAGACGTCGTAGGAGCCGATGCCCGAGGAATCGAGGGTGACGACACCCTTGCCCTCCAGCAGGTTGCCTTCCCAGACGGTGTGGGCGTGACGCGTGGTGGCCATCGTGGATCCCTTCGCAAGAGGCGGATACGGCCGGGCGGTGCGCGGCGCACGGCACGTACGGGGTCCGCCGCTCGTGTGCGGATCGCGCACACGGCGGGCACGGCCCGTACGGCACGCGGCCGAGCGGTGGCCCGGCGCTCCCAAACCTACTGCTCCACAAGCCCCTTCGCGTCGCGGGCGAGCGCGGTGAGCCGCGAGATGGCGCGGAAGTACTTCTTTCGATAGCCGCCGTTCAGCATTTCTTCGCTGAACAGCCGGTCGAAGGGGACCCCGGAGGCGAGCACGGGTATCTCCCGGTCGTACAGGCGGTCGGCGAGGACCACCAGGCGCAGCGCGGTCGACTGGTCGGGCACCGGGCCGACGTCGGTCAGGCAGACCGCCGCCATGCCCTCGGTCAGCGCGCCGTAGCGGCTGGGGTGGACCCGGGCGAGGTGGTCCAGCAGGTGCGGGAAGTCGTCGAGACTGGCGTCCGGGGTGGCGTACGCGGCCTTGGTGACCTGCTCTTCGGAGTGCGGCGCGGGGGCCTGCGGCAGTCCGCGGTGGCGGAAGTCCTCGCCGTCGATCCGCAGCGGGTGGAAATGGGCGGAGAGCCCCTGTATCTCGCGGAGGAAGTCGACCGCGGCGAACCGGCCCTCGCCCAGCTTGCCGGGCAGCGTGTTGGAGGTCGCGGCCAGCGCCACGCCCTGCTCGACCAGTTTGGCGAGCAGGGAGGAGACCAGGACGGTGTCGCCCGGGTCGTCGAGTTCGAATTCGTCGATGCACAGCAGCCGGTGCCCGCTCAGGGTCTGCACGGTCTGCTGGAAGCCGAGCGCGCCCACCAGGTTGGTGAGCTCCACGAAGGTGCCGAAGGCCTTGAGGGAGGGCTCGGCGGGGGTGGCGTGCCAGAGGGAGGCCAGCAGGTGGGTCTTGCCGACGCCGTAACCGCCGTCGAGGTAGACCCCGCGGGGGCCGGCCTGCGGCTTGGGGGCGCGGGAGAACCAGCGGCGCCTGCCGGCGCCGGAGGCGTGTGCCCCGCCGAGTCCGGCGGCGAAACCGCTCAGCGTGGTGACCGCCTGGGCCTGGCTGGGCTGGTTCGGGTCCGGGATGTACGTCTCGAAGCGCACCCCGTCGAAGCGGGGCGGCGGCACCATCTCGGCGACGAGCCGTTCGGCGGGTACGCGGGGCTCGCGGGCGCACAGCGCGTGCGGTCCCGCCTCGGCTATGTGGCTCCGTCCGGCAGCGCCGCCGGACGTGGTGATCGACGTTGACACAGCATTCCACTCTACGGCGTGACAGACTGCGGCCCATGCGCCGCCTGTTCCCTGTGACCGATCAGACACTGGCCGAGACCGACCGGGAGTGGTCGCTGGACGAGCTCGCGGAGGCGTACGCGTACCCTCCGCTGACCGGTGGTGACCGAGTGTCGCCGCACTGGCTGCGCGGCAACATGGTCGGCACCCTGGACGGCGCGGCCCAGCACGACGGGCGTTCGCAGCCCATCTCCGGCGACACCGACATGCGGATCTTCGGCACCCTGCGGGCGCTGGCCGATGTGGTGGTCGTCGGTGCGGAAACGGTTCGTCAGGAGGGGTACCGGCCCGCCCGGGCCCGGGAGGCCTTCGCGGCCCGCCGGGCGGCCGCCGGACAGGGCCCCGCACCGGCCATCGCGGTGGTCACGGCCAGTCTGGACCTGGACTTCTCGCTGCCGCTGTTCACCGCCCCGCTGGTGCCCACCCTGGTGCTCACCGGGGCCGGCGCGCCCGCGGACCGGGTGGCGGAGGCGGCCGCGGCGGGCGCCGAGGTCGTGGTGGCGGGGGAAGGCGCCGGGGTGGACCCGGCGCGGGTCGTACGGGAGCTGGCCGCGCGGGGTCTCGTACGGCAGCTCACCGAGGGCGGGCCGCGGCTGCTGGGGCAGTTCGTGGCCGCCGGAGTGCTGGACGAGCTGTGCCTGACCGTGTCGCCGGTGCTCACCGCGGGTGACGCCCAGCGCATCACCGGAGGGCCCGGAGTGGACGTGCCGAAGCGGCTGGAACTGGCATCGCTGCTGGAAGAGGCCGGGTTCCTGTACACCCGCTACCGTCGGATCTGACAGGTTGCGGAATTTGTCGTTCCGCTTTGCTCCCGCTGGGCACTATTACCAGCGCGAGCCCCGTGCCGGAGCGGGGCAGGATGGTTTCCGCAGGGGCCGCCACGGCCCATGAAGGAGAGGGCGTCCGTGTTCACGAGCGTATTGATGATCGAGAAGCCTCTGACATCCGTAGACGTGGACTTCGTCACCACCCTGCACGGGGACGACCCGGTCTCCTTCTTCGTCCTCATGCAGCCCCGGGGGGACCAGGACCGGCTGCTGCGCGCCATCGACGACGTGGCCCTGGGAGAGCTCCCCGAGGCGATCCGGGAGGGCGACGAACCGGAGGGCGACGCTGCCCGCGGGCCGGCCCGGCAGGCCCTGGAGTACTCCCTGGACCAGCTCCGCAAGAGGGGCAGCCAGGCGGTCGGACGGCTGATCGACGACCATCCGCTGGACGTCCTGAGGTCGGTGGTCGAGGAATCGGGCGCCGACGAGGTCATCGTGCTGACCGCCCCCCACTTCGTGGAGGAGTTCTTCCACCGGGACTGGGCGTCCCGCGCCCGCCACAAGGTCGGGGTGCCGGTCCTGAAGCTGTTCGCGCACAACGAGTGACCGGCCCGCGCCGGGGGCGGTGACGTCACAGCCCTGCCACGAAGCGCCCGGCGCGCCGGACGCGGGGCGGCCGCGGGCCGGGCGAGCCACTAGTCTGGGCTCACCGGCACCCGGCCCCGGGTGCGAGCACGACCTCGACCTGGAGCATCCGCTATGACGCCCGGCCTGCCGACCGCCATGGACCGACCCCACTTCATCGGCATCGGCGGGGCGGGAATGTCCGGCATCGCGAAGATCCTCGCCCAGCGCGGCGGCCGGGTCGCCGGAAGCGACGCCAAGGACTCCGCCACCGCCGACGCGCTCCGCGCGCACGGTGCCACCGTCCACATCGGGCACTCCGCCGGCCACCTCGCCGACGACGCCACCTGCGTGGTCGTCTCCAGCGCCATCCGCGCCGACAACCCCGAGCTGGCCCGCGCCGCCGAGCTCGGCGTGCCCGTGGTGCACCGCTCGGACGCGCTGGCCGCGCTGATGGACGGCCTCCGCCCGATCGCCGTCGCCGGCACCCACGGCAAGACCACCACCACCTCCATGCTGGCGGTGTCCCTCTCCGCGCTCGGCCTGGACCCCTCCTACGCCATCGGCGGCGACCTGGACGCCCCGGGCTCCAACGCCCACCACGGCGCCGGCGACATCTTCGTCGCCGAGGCCGACGAGAGCGACCGCAGCTTCCACAAGTACGCGCCGCAGGTCGCCATCGTCCTCAACGCCGAGCTGGACCACCACGCCAACTACGCGTCGATGGAGGAGATCCACGACTCCTTCGTCACCTTCGCGGAGCGCATCACGCCCGACGGCACCCTGGTCGTCTCCGCCGACCAGGACGGCGCCGTCGAGCTGACCCGCCGCGTCCGCGCCGCCCGGCCCGCCCTGAAGGTGGTCACCTACGGCGAGTCCGCCACGGCGGACGTCCGCGTCACCGGCATCACCGCCCGGGGCCTGACCAGCGAGGTCACCGTCCTCCTCGACGGCCGCGAGATCGCCTTCACGGTCTCCGTCCCCGGCCGCCACTACGCGCTGAACGCGGTGGCCGCCCTCTCCGCCGGCGTGGCCCTCGGCGTCCCGGCCGCGGACCTGGCCGCCGCCCTCGGCAAGTACACCGGCGTCAAGCGCCGCCTCCAGCTCAAGGGCGAGGCCCGCGGCGTCCAGGTGATCGACTCCTACGCGCACCACCCGACCGAGATGTCGGCCGACCTGGAGGCGATCCGCGGAGCCGCCGGGGACTCCCGCATCCTGGTCCTCTTCCAGCCGCACCTGTTCTCCCGCACCCAGGAACTCGGCAAGGAGATGGGCCAGGCCCTCGCCCTCGCCGACGCCTCCGTGGTCCTGGACATCTACCCGGCCCGCGAGGACCCGGTCCCCGGGGTCACCAGCGAGATCATCATCGCGGCGGCCCGCGCCGCCGGCGCCGACGTCACCGCCGAACATGACAAGGACGCGGCTCCCTCGGTGCTCGCGGGAATGGCCAAGCCCGGCGACCTCGTTCTGACCATGGGCGCGGGCGACGTCACCGATCTCGGCCCCGAGATCCTCGCCCGCCTGGCCGACTGAGGAGAGCACCGTGCCGTACGAGATCGAGAAGTCCGACGAGCAGTGGCAGGCGGAGCTCACCCCGACCGAGTACCGGGTCCTCCGCCTGGCCGGCACCGAGCCCGCGTTCCGCGGCGAATACACGGACACCAAGACGGACGGCACCTACGCCTGCCGCGCCTGTGGGGCCGAACTCTTCCGCTCGGAGACCAAGTTCGAGTCCCACTGCGGCTGGCCGTCGTTCTTCGACCCCAAGGACTCGGACGCGGTCGAACTCATCGCCGACACCTCCCACGGCATGGTCCGCACCGAGGTCCGCTGCGCCCGCTGCGGCTCCCACCTGGGCCACGTCTTCGAGGGCGAGGGCTACCCCACCCCCACCGACCAGCGCTACTGCATCAACAGCATCTCCCTCCGCCTGGCCCCGGACGGCGACCAGGGCTGACCGCCCGCCGGCCCGGGGGAAGGCCCGTCACGGTCGCCACCCGGGGGCGGTGCTCACGGGGCGATCTCGAACGTCGGGGGCTTCAGGTCCTTGAGGCAGCCGGTGTCCGGGGACGTGGGCGAGTCGAAGAAGGACGCCGTGATGGCCTGGGCGCACTTCGAGGTCGCGAAGACCACGTGGGGTTCGTAGGGGACCGTGACGACGGTGGCCCGGGGCAGGGTGCGGGCCACGTACGGGCCGTTGTCCGCACCGGTCTGGGAGTCGAAGCCGCCCGACAGGGCAAGGGTGGGGATGTCGCTGCGGGTGGCGTCGCGGATCGAGCGCGGTGCCGCGGGGACGTTCCAGGCGTCGCAGTCCTGCCGGAGGAAGGCGAGCTGCGGGGCCTGGGCCTGGACCGAGCGGGGGAAGGACGGGAAGGCCTCCCGGCCGCCCCGGAGCGCCTGCGCCTGGCTCTCGTACGGCGTCCACTCGCTGCAGAAGACGCCGTAGACGAGACCGTGCGCGACCCGGCCCACGGCCTGGGGGCTGAGCTTGCCGCCCGCCCACTGCTGCGCGATGCGCTGCGGCTTGCCGTGGGCCAGTTCGTCGAGGGCCCGGGGCACCTGGGGTGCCACGTGGGTGGCCGAGGTCAGCCAGTTCACCAGGGCTGCACCGTCCAGCACCACCTTCACCGGCTTGTCGCTGCCGGGGAGCGTGACCGTGGTGGTGACCGGTTTGGCTTCGAGGTCGCGGACGAGCCGGTCGAAGGTGGCGGACAGGTTCGGGTAGCGCTCGTTGCAGGCGGGCTGTTGCGCGCACGCCTTGAACAGGCCGTCGAAGCCCTGCCGGGCGCTGCTCCAGGTGGCCGCCGAGCCGGACGTGGAGGGCGGCAGGATGCCGTCGATGCCCACCGAGCGGATCCCCTCGGGGTGCAGGCGCATGTAGGTCAGCGCCAGGTGGGTGCCGTAGGAGATGCCGAACACGTTCCACTGCGGGATGTCCAGGGCGCGGCGCAGGTCGGCGTAGTCGGCGGCGCTTTCGGTGTCGTTGTAGGCGCCGAGGTCGATCCCGCGGGCCGCCAGCTTGTCGCGGCATGCCTTCGTGGCCGCGACGTGGAGGCGCTCGGTGGACGGGGCGTCCTGGGCGAGGCCGACCGCGCGGGCGTTGAACTGGTCGATGTTCGGGCAGAGGAGGTCCGGCTCGGCCGAGTAGGTGCCGCGCTGGGACATGAGGATGACGTCCCGGTCGCGGTTCAGGCCGCCGTCGACGGCCAGTTTCGCCTCCCCGACGGCGTCGTCGCCGGGTCCGCCGGCGAGCCATGCGATCGGGTCGGCTTTCGGCTTCGCGGCCTTCGCCGGCACGATCGCCACTCCGAGGGTGATCTGCCGGCCGCCGGGCTCGGCGCGGTTCTCGGGCACGGTGAGGGTTCCGCAGCGGGCCCCTGCGAGGGCGGCGACCGGTTCCGGCGTCTTCGGGCAGGGGCCGGGCTCGTAGCGGGCGTCGCCCACGGTGCGGGCGACCGTGCCGGTCGCTCCTCCGGGGGTCTCGTCCTGTGCGCCCGCGGGGGCCGCGAGCAGGCCGGTGACGAGGATTCCGGCCGTCGCGGCGGCCGACCTGGTGCGCAACCGCCGTACGTGTGGGCGTGCCATCTGCCCTCCCGGTCACTTGGGGGTGATCGTGAACGGTTCCCACCGCAGGTCCGCCACGCAACCGGTGTCGGGCGCGGTGGGACGGGCGAGGAAGGATGCCAGCACCTTCTGGGCGCAGGGCGACTGCGGGACCGTCCAGTGCCCGATGCCGGGGATCTGCACGGTGGTCGAGCGGGGGAGCGTACGGGCCGTCTTCTGCGCCCAGCTCGCCCCGGTCTTCATGTCGAAGGTCCCGTTGAGGAAGAGCGTCGGTACGGAGCTCACGGGGGCCACGCGCTGGACGGCGGTGCGGTCCGGGACGTTCCAGATGCGGCACACCTGGTCCTGGAAGGCCAGTTGGGGTGCCTGGGCCTGGACCGAGCGCGGCCAGTCGGGGAAGGCGGTGCGGCCCGCCGTCAGCACCTCGGACGGCGGGTGCCCCGGCACCCATTCGCTGCACACCACCGAGTTGGTCAGGCCGTGGGCGATCTGGCCGACGTCCTGGACCGAACCGGCGGCGCGGGCCCGGGCGAAGCGCTCCGGGTTTCCGCGGGCGAGTTCGTCGATGGCCGCCGGCACGTCGGCGAACGGGATCGCCTTGGCGACCAGCAGGTTCACCAGTGCGCCGCCGTCGAGGACGACCTTCACCGGGTCTCCACCCTGCGGCGGGCGGACGTCCAGGGCCAGCGGGTGGGCCTCCAGCTTGCGCACCTGCTCGTCGAGGGTGCGTTCGAGGTCCGGGTAGCGGCTCTTGCAGCGGGGCTCCGCCGCGCAGGCCCGGTAGAGGTGGTCCAGGCCCTCCCGGGCGCTCGCCCAGCCGAACGGCAGGGAGACGTACTGCGGAGGAGCGATGGAGTCGAACGCGACCGCGCGGATGCCCTGGGGGTGCAGGCGCAGATAGGTCGCGGCCAGGTCGCTGCCGTAGGAGTGGCCGTAGACGTTCCACTGCTTGATGCCCAGGGCGGTGCGCAGGTCGGCGAAGTCGGCGGCGTTCTCGGTGCTGTTGTAGGCGCTCAGGTCGGTTCCGTCGGCGACCAGGCGGTCGCGGCACTGCTTCACCGCGTCGAGCATGAGCCGTTCCGTGGGCGGGGCGTAGGAGGGGAGCCCCACGGAGGCGGCGTTGAAGCGGTCCAGCTCGGGGCAGGCGAGGTTGGGCCGGTCGTGGAGGTTGCCGCGCTGGGCCATGACGATCAGGTCGCGGTCCCGGTTGAGGCCGGAGTCGACCAGGAAGGGGATGTCGTCGAACGTCTCGCCGCCGGGGCCGCCCGACATGAACACCACGGGGTCGCCGGCAAGTTTCGCCGAGGCGGCCGGAACGACCGCCACGGCCAGCCGGATCGTACGGCCGCCGGGGCGGGCGCGGTTTTCCGGGACCTCCAGGAAGCCGCACCGCGCGGTGCCCAGGGCCTCGATCGGCTCGGGCGTCGTGGGGCAGGGTCCGGGTACGAAGCGGGAGGCAGGGCTTGGGGTGGGGTCGGAGGCCGTGCCGGAGCCGGCGGTGCCGGGGTGCGGTGATGCGGAGGCGGCCGGGGCGGGGCCCAGCGCCGTCAGGAGGGCCAGAGCGGCCGTGGCGGCCGCCGCCCCGGGACGGAAGGCGTGCTCTGCCATGGGATCCCGTTCCTCTGCCGACGTGCACGGCCGGCCCGGCCGTGCGACGCCGCGGCCGGGTGGGCGGAACGCACGTAACCGACGCTACCGGCCGTCCCGGCCCCGCGCATACGGGGATCCTGCGGCGCCGGTCAGGACGGGGTGTTCCAGAGGCGGGACAGGAGGAGCACGAGGGTGTCGCCGACGGTGTCCCCGGGGCGGTCGGGGTGGGCGAGGGCCCAGCCGTCGAGTGCGTCGAAGACGCCCTGGGTGGCGGCCGTGGTCAGTTCCGGGTCGGGGTCCGCGGCGATGGCGCCGATGCGCAGGCCGTTGGCCACCAGGTCCCGGACCCAGGGGCCGGGGTCCTGCCCGCGGCCGCGGCCCCCGGCCAGCAGGGCGCGGTCCGCCGGGTGTTCGCGGAGGTGGCCGAGGAGCCGGCGGGTGCCGGCGGTGAGCTGCTCCAGGAGCTCGGCCGGGGTGTCGACGGCCTTCCACGGGCCGAGTACGGCGAGGGCGCGGGCGGCGACGTCCTCGGCCACGGCGGCGTACAGGTCGTCCTTGCCGTCGAAGTAGTGGTAGGCGGAGGTCTTTGAGATGCCGGCCTCCGCGATGATCCGGTTGAAGGAGGCGGCGTCCTTGCCGTCGCGCGCGAAGTGGGTGCGGGCGACGGCGAGGATGGCGGCCTGCGCGTCGGCCGGCAGCCGGTGGTAGCGGGGCAGCGGCATGGGGTCCTCAGGTGCTGTGGGCGATCCGGGCGGTGGACGGGCGTACGGCCAGGGACCGGTTGACCCGGACCGTCAGGACCCAGTGTGCCGCCCACAGCAAGAGGGCGAGGCCGCCGCCCGCCCGTCCCGCCGCGCCGGGGAAGAGGGAGAGGATCTGCAGCGCGCACCAGCCGTGGCCGGTCAGGGCCCAGTGCCGGACGGACCGGGCGGGTACGCGCCCGTCCGCAGCAAGGGACGCGGCCACGTTGCGGACGATGAAGAAGTCCTCGGTGAAGTTGTGGGGGATCGCGAACATCCACCACACCGAGGCCGGTGGCGCGGCCCGCGCGGCGGCGGGTATCAGCGTCAGGGTGCGCTGCAGGGCGCGGCAGTACAGCGCCACGAGCGCGAGGAAGACGGCCGCGGTGAGCAGTGCGGCGGCGGGGCCCCGGGCGGTGATCTCGCCCAGGATGCCGTCGCCGCCGCCCTGCGGCCCCCACAGGGGGTACGTCAGCAGCGCGGTGACGAGCGCGGTGCCGGCCGCTTTGACGAGGAGGTCACGCGGGAGCCGTTGGGTACGGTGGGTGCGCATGGGTGGAGTGTACTGGTGGTACACACTGCCGGTCCATGATGAGGTGGGTGTGCCGTGGTCCGTGCTGCCGGTGCGGCCCCGCTCAGCCCCCGACCGCGTCCTCGCACGCCGGGCAGGCCAGGTCGGCGTACTCCGGCGGGTACCAGGCGGTGCCGGGCTCGGCTGCGGGGACCCACCGGGAGCGGAGCATGGCGAAGGTGTCCCGGCCGCAGAAGGTGCGCGGCCCCGAGAGCTCCGGCTGGTCCGGAGCGGTGGGCGCCGCGTGCACGAGGACCACGGGCGGTTCGGTCTGCTGCGGGGGTGCCTGCCCCGGGGCGTGCCCGGCGCCGTGTCCCGGGGCCGTCGGGTCGAGCTCGTACAGCACAACAATCTCGCTCATGGGGAGACCGTAGGGTCTGGTGCGCTGCGCGGGCGCCGGGCGCGCGGGCGGCTCGCCCGACAGGACCCGCACCCCGCGGCCGGCACCGGCTCACCCGACAGACGGCGACGGGCGCGCCACTCATAGCATCTGCCGATATCGGAATCAACGTATCCGATTCAGCCGTTCGGCTGGTTATGATCAGCGCCTTCAGACTGGCGTCCCCCGCTCCCCGCCCGCTGCCCAGCCGCCCCCGAGGAACGATGTCCCCCAGAGAACCCGAAGGCCCAGCAGGACCCGCAGACCCGGCAGGATCCGCAGACCCGGCAGAACCGACCGACCCGGCCGTTCCCCTGACGGCCCGGCAGCGGAAGCCCCGGCGGCGGACCGTGCGGCTGCGCACCCTGCTGATCTGGATGGCCGTCGTCCCCACCGTGGCCATGGGTGCCCAGACCGTCCTCAACGCCGACCGCCTGCTGGAGCAGTCGGCGGACCTGCGCGCCGACGTGGCGACCAGCGAGCGGGTCGGCGTCCCGCTGTACACGCTGCTGGTCAACCTCCAGGCCGAGCGCACGGTGACCGCGGCCCGGTGGGCGGGCACCCCCGGCGCCGACGTCGAACTGCGGCAGCGCCGGCAGGCCACGGACCGTGCGGTGTCCGACTTCGGGCGGGTGGTGGACGGTTCGGGCGTGGCCCTCGGGGACATCGCCCGGCGCATGCAGACGATCGGGGGGCCCCGTCAGCGCGCGGACGCCCGGGTCGGCACGGCGGAGAGCGCGCTCGGCTACTACACCGGGGCCATCAGCGAGATCATCCGCGTGTACCAGCAGGAGTTCAGCCACGCGCAGGACGCCGAGCTCACCCAGGCCAGCCGGCCGGTGGTCTCCATGCTCTCGGCCTCCGAAATGGTGGCGCGCGAGGACGCGGTACTGGCGCTGGCCGGACCCTCCAGGGTGCTGAGCCCGTCCGGCTTCGACGAGTTCGCCAGCGCCGTCGGCGCCCAGCGCTACCTGTACGAGACCTGGATCGTGCCGTACCTGCCCGAAGCGGACCGGACGTTCTACGAACGGGTCGCCGCCTCCTCCGACTGGCAGACGAAGGCGCGCATCGAGAACGCGATCATCTACGAGAACAAGGACACCGAAACCGGCATCAAACTGCCCGCCGAGGTCGCCGGCTGGCGTTCCGCGCACGACAACGTCTCGGTGCAGATGGCCACGCTCAACATCGACCGGGCGCGGGACGTCCTGGTCCGGGGCGAGCTCAAGGCGGACCGGCTGCAGACCGAGGTCGCCTGGCTCATCGGCCTCAGCGCCGGCGGACTGCTGCTGGTCGTGGGCGTCGTGGTGTTCTCCACCCGCTCGGTGCTGCGCCGCCTGGACGGCCTGCACCGGCGCACGGTGGCCGTCGCCGAGCGGATCCTCCCGGACGTGGTGGCCCGGCTCGACAGCGGCCGCCCCGTGGACGAGTCCGCGCTGCCCGCCGTACGGGGGCACCAGGACGAGGTCGGACGGATCAACGACGCCTTCGCCCGGGTCGTCGCCGTGTCCGTGGACGGGCACCGGCAGCTCGCCGCCGAGCGCCACGGCTTCGGCGCGTTCGCCTCCGGCATCGCCTCGCGCACCGGGAACCTGGTCAGCCGCCAGCTCGCCCTCACCGAGGACCTCCAGGACGCGTTCGGCCACAACGAGGCGCTGCTCGCCGAGCTGATGAAGGCCGACCAGCTGACGGTGGGCATGCGGCGGCAGATCGAGAACCTGCTCATCCTCGCGGACGGCGAGATCCCCGACCCGCACACCGAGCCCATGCGCATCGCGGACCTGCTGCGCGAAGCCGCCGCCGAGGTCGAGGACTTCCGGCGGATCGAACGGCAGGCGCTGGACGAGGCCAGTGTGGAGCCGCAGTTCATCAGCCAGATCAGCCACCTGCTGGCGGAGCTGCTCGACAACGCCACCCGCTTCTCCCCGCCCCGGTCGAGGGTGGTGATCCGCGCCGAACTGGTCGCGGACGGCCTGTCCGTGGAGATCGAGGACCGGGGTCCGCGGGTGAGCGGCGCCAGCTACGAGGAGATGAACCGGCGCCTGCACTCCGCCCCGCCCTACGCCGTCCTCGCCGAGAACGCGCACCGGCTCGGCCTCTTCGTGGTCGGGCACCTCGCCGAACAGCTCGGCGCCACGGTCACGCTGCGGCGCTCGGTGTTCGGGGGGACCTCGGCGGTCGTGGTGCTGCCGGGCACGCTGCTGGCGGCGGAAGGGGCTCCCGCGACGCCGACGCGCGCGGCGGTGACCCGTGCGGCGGGTCCGGCCGGTGCTCCTGCTGCGGCTCGTGCTGCGGCTCGTGCCGTGGCTTCCGTTGTGGCGGAGCCCGAGCGGGAGGCCGTGGCGGAGCCGGCGCGGAAGCCGTCGGCGGAGTCCGGGCCGAAGCCCGTCGTGGCGTCCGTACCGGAGCCGGCGCGGGAGCCGGAGACGGAGTCCGGCCCGGTGGCCGTGCTCGTACCCGCGACCGCGTCGACGACCGCGACCGCCTCGACGACCGGGGCGTCGGCGACGACCGGGGCGACCGCGCCGGCCGAGACGACGGCTGCGACCACGGCCGCGAGCGCACCCCTGCCCGTGCCCGCGGTCGCCCCCGCGACCGGACCGCGGGCGGTCGAGCCGGAGCCGGCGCCCACCGCCGCCGGGCTGCCGAGCCGCCGCCGGTCCGAACCCCCGGCCGCCGCCCCCGACGGCGGCGACCCGCGGCCCGCGCCCGCCGTGCGGGCGGCCAGGCCCGCCCTCCCCGAGCGCGGTGCCCGGCCCGCCCTCCCCGAACGTGTCCCGCAGACCCACATGACGGAACGGCTGCGCGGACCGAGGGCTCCGGAGGCGGTCGCCGGCCCGGACCCGGCCACGCCCGAAGAGGTGGCCGACGCCTGGGCGGACTACGAACACGGGACCCAGACAGTGGAAGAAGAGCTCCGACAGGATCAGGGATGACGACGACACCCAACGACATGATCTACAGCGTCCTGGACAACAACCTGAGCAGGATCGCCGGCATCCAGGGCGCCGTGCTCCTGTCCAACGACGGGATCGGGCTCAGTGCCTACCTCCTCGAACGGGACCAGGCGGAGCGCGTCGCCGCGGCCTGCTCCGGCGTCGCCTCCACCATGAAGGCGATATCCCGGGAGATCGACGGCGGCCGCGTGATCCGCCAGCTGGTCGAGATGGACGACCGCTACCTCTGCATCGTCGGGTGCGGGGAGGGCAGCACGCTCATCGTGGTGACCTCCCGGAAGGCGCGCCTGGGCGAGCTGGGCGGGGAGGCCGTACGGACGGCCCAGGCGCTCGGCGAGTGGCTGGGCACCCCGGAGCGGGGGCAGACACCTCCCGCCTCCACCGCGTAATGCCGGACGAGGACCCGACGGGCGGCGTCGCCGACGCCGCCCCGGAGGGTGCCGCCGGGCCGGGTGACACCGCCGGACCGGACGGAGGCGCCGACCCGGAGGACACCGTGGAGTTCCGCCAGCCGGACGAGCCGCAGCCGGACGATCGGCAGTCCGACGAGCCGCTGCCCGACGAGCCGCTGCCCGACGGGCAGCGGCCCCGGGCGCGGCGGCGGACGCGCCTGTACGCCCTCACCGACGGCCGTACCGCCGCGCCGCAGACCGTCCTCACCATGGACACCACGATCACGGCGGCGGTCGGCGAGGACGCGTGGAGCGGGCTGCCCACCGAGTGGCGGGCCATCCTCGCGATGTGCCCGGCACCGGACGGCCGGGCGGTCGCCGAGATCGCCGCGCGGATGCACATCCGCCTCACCCCGATGCTGCTGCTCCTCGGCGAACTCGCGGAGCGCGGCCTGGTCCACCACCGGCCGCCCCTGGACGGGGCCGAGACCACCAATGTCCACCTGCTCATGAGAATCAGGGACAACCTTGCCCGGATATGACCAGTCCGCCTCCACCCAGGCGGCCCCCGTCAAGATCCTCATCGCCGGGGGGTTCGGAGTCGGCAAGACCACCCTCGTCGAGACGGTCTCCGAGATCGAGCCGCTGCGCACGGAGGAGCGGCTGACGGCCGCCGGGGTCGGCGTCGACGACCTCGACGGCATCGAGTCCAAGGCGGTCACCACCGTGGCCATGGACTTCGGCCGGATCACGCTCACCGAGGCCGGGGTGGTGCTCTACCTGTTCGGTACGCCCGGCCAGGAGCGCTTCTGGTTCATGTGGGACGACCTGCTGAACGGGGCGCTCGGCGCGGTCGTCCTGGTCGACACCCGGCGCCTGGACCGCAGCTTCGCGGCCGTCGACTTCTTCGAGAGCCGGGGCCTTCCGTTCGTGGTCGGCGCCAACTGCTTCCACGGCGAACAGCCCTACACCGCGGAGGAGATCGCCGCCGCCCTCCACCTGCGGAACCCGGACACCCCCGTGCTGATGCTGGACGCCCGCGACCGCGGCGACGTCCGCGGGATCCTCCTCGCCCTGCTGGACCTGCTCATCGCCGCGGCGAGCGCAGGCGCGGGGCCGCCGGGCGCCGGAACGGGCGCGGTGGCCGGAGCCGCCGCTAGATGAGGCTGTGGCGCACCGCGCGGGCCACCGCGTGGGCGCGGTTGCGGGCCTGGAGGCGGCCCATCAGCTCGTAGATGACGTTCTTGACCGTGTGCTCCGAGCAGGACAGGGTGCGGGCGATCGCCGCGTTGGGATGCCCCTCCGCCATCAGCTGGAGGACGGCCGTCTGGCGTGCCGTCAGCAGGGGAGCCTCCGGAAGGGCCGAGGCACGGGGAACCGCCGGGGCCGGTCCGGAGCCCAGGAGGCGGACCAGCGCCGCGTACGGCATCCGGCCGTCGCCCTGGTGCGCGCAGTGCACCGCCGCGACCAGCTGCGCCGGGGTGAGGTCGTCCGTACGCAGGATCGCCAGCACGCCGGCCTCGATGGCCCGGCGCAGTCCCGCCGGGGTGACCGTGTCGCAGATGGCCAGCAGCCGGTGCCCGCGGCCGGCGGGGCAGGCCGCGAGGGCCTCCTCGACGGTCGCGGCCACCGCCACCACCACGGTGTCCGGCTCCGGTTCGGCGGTCGGGGCCAGGCCGATGCCCGGCGCGGCGAGGATCCGGGCGAGCGGCTCGGGGGCGGTGCCGCCGGGACCGCCGGCGACGACGTGCACCCGTACGCGGTCGGCGGCGGGGCCGTCCGGACCGGTGACGGCCGCCGGTGCGGCTGCGGGCGTCATGACCGGGGCGCTCACAGCAGGCCCGTCCGGAGCGCGTAGGCCACGGCATGGGCGCGGTTGCGGAGCCGGAACCGCTGGGTGATGTCGTGGACGACGGTGGTCACGGTGCGCGGCGAATAGCACAGCCGCTGGGCGATCTCGCTGGTCTCGTGCCCGTCGGCGACCATCCGCAGCACGGACCGCTCGCGGTCGGTGAGGCCGGCGTCGGCCCACGGGGCGCCGGCCGGGTCCTCGTCCCGCCCGCCCGCGCCGGTGTGTCTGAGCAGCAGGTCGAGCAGGTCGGGGGGCAGGGTGCAGTCGCCCCTGGCCGCGGCCAGCACCGCCCGGGACAGCCGGGCGGGGTCCGCCTCCCGGCGGCGCAGCAGCCCGCGGGCGCCGGCGGCTATGGCGTGCAGTGCGCCGCCCGGGGCCAGTTCGGCGGCGACCAGGACCACGTCGGGGCGGTGCGGGGCCTCGCGGATGGAGCGCAGGACGTCGAGCTCGGGGTGGCCGACCTGGTCCACCGTCATGACGACGACCCGCGGCTCACCGCCGGGCGGTGCCAGGGACACCTCGGGGCAGCTGAACAGGGTGGACTTGGTGCCTGCCTCCAGCACCGGGTCCAGGGCGACGACGTCGACAGGGACGGGGTTTCCCACCGGGTCCTCCGTGTGGTCATGGGTGAGGGGTGACGGGAAGCAGACTGGCCGCGGACGCCGGGCCGTCGCATCGGGCCCCGTCCCCCACATTTGTGAAGGAGGCGTGAGAGGGCCCCGCAGATCGCGTGCGGGGTGGTCGTACGGGCTCGGTGCGGGTACGGGGCGGGGGCCGCGCGCCGGCGCGGCACCACGGGCGGACACGGTCCAGGGCGGGGCCGGCGGGGCCGTGGAGGGGGCCCGCGCCCCCGGGTGCGTACGTACGTGGGGGCGGGTGGGGGAGGGCTCGCAGAATATGGGGGAGTTCCCCCCATGTGGGGGGCGGCGGGCTCTGCGAACTTTCTTCACGTGACTGATACCGCCACTGACCGAGAGACCCGGGTCGGCGCCCTCCCCCGCTGGTGGTGGGCCCGGGGCCTGACCCTGAGGGAGAGGCTCGACGCCCCGGACGCGCCCACCGCGCCGGGCGCCGGAGCGGCCTCCGCCGGGGGCCGGCCCGCGCCGTGGGACTGCGGGGACCCGGCAGGGTTCGCCGCCAGGCTCGCGAGTCTGGGGATCGACGAGCAGGTGGCGCACGCCCTCGCGGAGGAGTCGCCGGCCCGGCTCGGGGCCCGCGCGGCGGAGCCGCACTGGGCGGCGTACATCGAGCGGGCGGTCGCGGCGGCCCAAGGGGCCGAAGGGGCCGATGGGGCCGAAGGGGCCGATGGGGTCAATGGGGTCGAAGGGCTCCACCGGCCGGGGCAGTCCGCCGACTCGACCGGGTCGGGCGGGTCGGCCGGTTCCACCGCGTCCGCCGGTTCTGCTCAGTCCACCGAGGCCGTTCGGCCGGGCGTCGCGGGGGCGGCCGGCGGGGACCGTACGGAAGACGCCGACGGGGCCGCGCTGTTCCTCCCCGTCCTGTACCCGCTCATCGGCCTCGCCTGGGCCGGGGTGGCCGCGGCGCCCGGCGCCTCCGGCGCGACCCCGGCCGAACTGGCCGCCGTGCGCGCCGGGTTCGAGCAGCGCCTCGGCGAGCAGCTGACCCGGCAGGCGGCCCGCACCCTGGTCCGCGAGCTCAACCTGGCCCGCGCCGAAGGGCGGTTGCCGGGACGGACCCCGCAGGACCGGTTCGCGTCCTTCCTCGACGGCCTCCGCACCGGCACCGGCCTGGCCGGCCTGTTCACCCGCTACCCGGTGCTCGCCCGGATGCTCGGCCAGGCCTGCGCCTACGCCGCGGAGGCCACCGCGGAGCTGGTCGACCGGTACACCGCCGACCGCCCCGAGATCGTCAAGGAGCTGCTCCACGGCACCGACCCCGGCCCGCTGGTCCGGGTGGACCTCGGCCGCGGCGACGCCCACCAGGGCAACCGCTCCGTGGCGGTCCTGCACTTCGCCGACGGCGCCGCCGTGGTGTACAAGCCCCGCCCGCTCGCCCAGCACGCCCTGCTCGACGGGGCGGTGGCCTGGCTCAACGCGAAGGTGCCCGGCCTGGGCCTGCGGACCCCGCGCTCGGTGCACGGGACCGGCCACGGCTGGCTGGAGTTCATCGAACACAGCGGCTGCGGCACGGTCACCGAACTCGACCGCTTCTACCGGCGCCAGGGCGCGCTGCTCGCCCTGCTCTACGCGGTCGACGGCGTGGACATGCACTACGAGAACGTCATCGCCTGCGGGGACCAGCCGGTCCTGGTCGACGCCGAGACCCTGCTGCACTCCGGGCTGCCGCCCGCCATGACCGCCGGGCCCGACCCGGCAGCGGAGGCCCTGGCCGCGTCCGTGCACCGCACCTGCCTGCTGCCCAGCCTGCTGATCGGGGAGAACGGCGCCCTGGACATCTCCTCCCTCGGCGGCGGGGACGGCGGCGCCTACCCCAGCGACGAGGTCTGCTGGGAGGGCGCCGGCACCGACGAGATGCGCGTCCGCCGGGCGCCCGTCACCTGCGGGGCCGGCAGGAACCGGCCGGAGGGAACCGGCCCGGCCACCGGCCACGCCGACCACCGGGCGGCGCTGCTCGAAGGCTTCCGCGCCGGGTACGAGGCGATCGCCGGGCACCGGGACGAGCTCCTGGGCTCCCCGGCCGCCGGCACCGACCGTACGGGTGCGGCCCGCGCCGCCCGCGGCGGTCTGCTCGACCGCTGGGCGGAGACCGGTGCCGGCCGGCTGATCGCGCGGTCCACCCGCCTGTACGTAACGCTGCTGGAGGAGTCCGCGCACCCGGACGTGCTGGGCGACGCCCTGGCCCGCGAGTCGGTGTTCGCCCTGCTGTGGTCGGAGTCCGCGTACGACCCGGCCCGGCAGCGGCTGATCGAGGACGAGATCGCCGACCTGTGGTGCGGGGACGTGCCGCTGTTCTTCCACCTGCCGGCCGGGACCGCGGTGCTCACCGCCCGCGGCCGGCGCCTCGACGGGGTCCTGCCGGTCGCCGGACTCCGCGCCGCACGCGACAAGATCGCCGCGATGAGCGAGGTGGACCGCTACGACCAGGAGTGGGTGATCTCCGCGACGCTGGCGGTCACCGGGAGCAACCTCGGTTCGTCCGGGCCCCGTTCGGAACTCGCCGGCTCGTACGCGCCCGCCGCGGTCCCCGAGCCGTCCCGGCTGCTGACCGCCGCCTGCGGGATCGCCGACGAGATCGCCGCCCGTGCCGTACGCGGCTCCGGCCGTGCCAACTGGCTCGGCCTGGAGCAGGTGGCCGGCGAGCACTGGGCCGTACTGCCGATGGGCGGCGGACTGGCCCAGGGGTACTCCGGCGTCGCCCTGTTCCTGGCGCAGATCGGAGTCCTGGCGGGCGCGGAACGGTACACCGTGCTGGCCCGGGAGGCGGCCCGCCCGCTGCCCGCCCTGCTCTCCGCCCTCGCCTCCGACCCGGAGCTGAGCGCGGCCGTCGGGCCGGGCGCCCTGCACGGCATCGGCGGCATCGTCTACGCGGTGGCCCGGCTGTCCGCCCTGCTGGACGGAGAGGACGCGGAATCCGCCGGCGGGGACCCCATCGGCCGGTGCCTGCCGGACGCGCTGACCGCGCTCGGCCGGGCGGCGCTCGGCGAAGCCGGCGACGGTGACGGTGCATACGGTGCCGACGACGACGGTGCCGACGCCGCGGTCCCCTGCGACCTGGCCGACGGCCTGGCCGGCGCGCTCGCCGCCGCCGTCGCGGTGTGCGGCACCCCCGGCCGGGCCGGGGAAGCCGCCTCGGCCCTCGCGGCCCGCATCGCCGACCGGCTGCTCGCCCGGCTCGGCGGGCACACCCCGGCCCCCGGCTTCGCCCACGGTGACGCCGGCATCGGCTGGGCGCTGCTCCGGTACGCCCGGACCCTCCCCGGGACGGACGCCCGGCCGTACGCCGAACAGGGCGCGGCCCTGCTGCGGTCCGCGCTGGACACCGCCCTGATCCGCCCGGGCGAAAGCGACCCCGGCTGGTACGCCGGCCTCTCCGGCACCGTACTGGCCGCGGCGGACGCCCTGCCCTCCGCCGGAGCCGAATTCGAGCGGTGTACGCAGCTGCTGGGCGAGGCGCCGTACGCCTCCGACCTCGGCCTGCACAGCGGCGTCCTCGGCGCCCTGGAGCCCCTCTCGGTGCTCGCGGCACGGGGCCGTGCCGGAGCGCGCAGCGCCCTCACCCGGCGCACCGCGCACGTCCTCGGCCGGCTCCTGGAGCACGGCCACCGGTGCGGCACCCCCGACCGGGTGCCGTCCCCGGGACTGCTGACCGGACTGTCCGGCATCGGATACGGGCTGCTCCGGCTCGGCTTCCCGGAGTCGGTCCCCTCGGTACAGCTCCTCGACCACACGCCCCGCTGAACCACACGGCCCGCTGAACCGCCCGCGCCATCCGAACCGCCCGCACCACCCGAGCGCCGGCACCACCCGAACCGCTCGCGCCATCCGTCCCGTTCCGCCCGGCTCCACTCCACGGAAGGTCCCACACCATGCAGAAGCACACCGTCTCCGCCGAGTCCGCCGCCACCTCCGCCACCGCCTCCACCCCCTCCGCCGAGGACGGCATGGGCGCCGGCCGGATCACGCTCTCCGGCCGGAACAAGATGTGCGCCCGCGCCCGCGCCCTCTCCGGAATGGTCCTGGCCAGCGGAATCGTCATCAGCCTCGGTCAGCTCGACACCTCGGTCTCCTTCATCAAGGCGAGCGCGTGACGCAATTCCGACCTCGGGGAAAAGGCCAACTTCGGCGGGACATCGAACAGTTCGTATGAACTAGCATCGCGCCATGCGTTCCCGTGCGCGGTACCTCGTGGGTCGCGACCCCCAAGTCGCCGAGATCAGACAGGTTCTGTCCGATGCGCGCGAGGGGCGTGGCGGAGTCGTCTTCCTCGTCGGGGAAGCGGGCATCGGCAAGTCCCGGCTCGCCGCCGAGGCCGTGGGAATCGCCTTCGACTCCGGCATGAGCGTCCTGCGCGGCCGGAGCAGCACCACCGGGCCGACCGTGCCCTTCCGGCCGCTGACCGAGGCACTGATGTCGCTGTTCCGCAGCGGGCGGCCGATGGACGACCTGCCGCTCGGACCCTACCGGCCGGCCCTCGGCCGGCTCATACCGGACTGGAGCAGCGAGGCCCAGGACAGCAGCTCGATGATCATCCTGGGGGAGGCGGTGCTGCGGCTACTGATCGCCACGGCCCCGCCCGAGGGGCAACTCCTGCTCCTGGAGGACCTGCACGACGCCGACCCCGAGACCCTCGCGGTCGTCGAATACCTGGTGGACAACCTGGAGTACACACCCGTCGTCCTGCTGGCCACCATCCGCTCCGAACCGTGCGACGCGCTCGACATGGCCGACTCGGCCCGGCGGCGCGGCACCGGCGCCGTCCTCGAACTGGCCCCGCTCACCCGCCCCGAGGTGGGCGCCGTGATCGCCGCACAGCTCGGGACCGAACCCGACGGGGTGCCGGCGGCAGCGCTGGAACGGCTCTGGGACGACAGCGCCGGCAGCCCGTTCCTCGTCGAGGAACTCCTGCAGAGCATGATCAGCGGCGGGGCGCTGGTGCAGGGCGAGGACGGCTGGCGGGTCGTCGGCGACCTGCGCAGCGACGTGTCGACCGCACTGGCCCGGGGCATCCTCCGGCGCATCGACCGGCTCGGCCCGCAAGGGCTGACGCTGCTCTCCGCGGCCGCCGTGATCGGACGGCGCTTCCCGCTGACCGTGCTCCAGCGGATGACCGGCGTGGACGACCGCGCCCTGCTCAGCCACCTGCACGCGGGGGTCGCCGCCCAGCTCGTCGTCCCCGACGAACCCGCGCCCGACTGGTACGCGTTCCGCCACTCGCTCACCGCGGAGGCCCTGCTCACCCAGCTCACCCCGGCCCGGCGGGCCGCCATGGCCGGGCACGCCGCGGACGCCGTACAGGCCCTGTACCCCGACCTTGCCGGGGACTGGTGCCCGCTCACCGCCGAACTCCGCTCGCAGAGCGGCGACCTGGACGAAGCGGGACGGCTGTTCGCCGAAGCCGGGCTGCGGGCGCTCGCCGCCGGAGCGATCGGCTCCGCGATCACCCTGCTCGGCCGGGCCGAGCGGATGCTCGCGGGCAGCACCGACCCGGCCCGGCGGGCCGAGGTGCTCGAAGCGCTGCTGCCCGCGCTGGCCGAAGCCGGCCGTTTCAACGAGGCGTTCGGCTTCGCGGAGAACCTGCACGCGCTCGGCAGCCTGAACGCCGTACGGCTCGCCGCCCTGCACACCCGGCTCGCCAAGGTGGCGCACACCGCCGGCCGGTGGGAGGACGGCAACCGCCAGATCGACCGGGCCAGAGCCCTGATGCGGGCCGAACCCGACGAGCGCAGCAGCGCCCCGATCGACGTCACCGCCGCCTACCTGGCCCTGGACACACCCGGCCAGGACCGGACCCAGCTCGCCGAGAAACTCGCCCGCAACGCCCTGCAGGCCGCCGAACGGCACGGCCTGCCGACCGTCGTCTGCCAGGCCTGGGAACTCCTCGCCACCCTCGCCCGCGAACGCGACTTCGACGAGGCCACCGCCCTGCTCGAATCGGCGCTCTCCACCGCCGAGAAGCACCGGCTGCCGGTCCAGCGGATGTACGCGCTCACCCGGATCGGCGGCAACAACTGGCTCACCGAGGGCGACACCGGCCCGCTGCTCGCCGCCCGCGGCGAGGCGCTCAGGCTCGGCTCCGCCACCATCGTCTACACCATCGACGGCATCCTGATCCTGGACAGCGTCCTGCGCGGCCGGTTCGCGGAGGCCGAACGCAGCGCCGCGGAATGCCTCACCGTGGTGCAGCGCCTCCGGCTGGCCCCGGCCACCCGCTACGTCCTGATGGCGGGGGCGACCCTCGCCGCGCACCACGGCGACCGCCCGGCGATGGACCGGGCGCTGTCCGCGTTCGCGGACTGGGACGGCGCCGGCTCGCAGGAGGAACCACTGACGCTCGGGCTCGCCCGGGCGTTCTGCGCACTCATGGAGGAGGACCGGCCGGGGGCGGTGGCCCAGCTCCGCGCCGTCCGGGAACTGGAGGACGCCAACCCCAGCACGTACTACCTGAGCGGCCGTTACGGGGTGGGGCTGCTGCTCGACGTCCTGTCGGGGGAGGTCGGGCGCGGCCCGTACGAGGAGGTGGCCGCGACCGCGCCGGGCCGGATGCGCTGGAACCGGCAGTTCGTGCTGTTCGCGGGCGCGGTGCTGCTGGGCCGGGAGGGCCGCCGGGAGGAGGCCGCGGCGATGGCCGCGGAGGCGCTGCGGCTGGCGGAGTCGTACCCGACCGCCCTGTACCTGGGCCTCCGCCTGATCGCGGAACCGGCGCACGCGGACGGCTGGGGCGACCCGGTGACCTGGCTCCGCCGCGCCGAACACCACTTCCACCAGAGCGGCGTGTCCCAGGTGGCCAACGCCTGCCGGGCGGCCCTGCGGCGGCTGGGAGCCCCCGTCCACCAGCGGCGCAGCGGTTCGAGCGCCATCCCGGACGAGCTCCGCGCGCTGGGCGTCACGGTCCGCGAGTACGAGGTGTTCCAGCTGCTCCCGGAACGCCTCGGCAACAAGGAGATAGCGGACCGCCTCTACATCTCCCCGCGCACGGTGGAGAAGCACGTCGCCGCCCTGGGCACGAAGACGGGCCATCCGTCGCGCGCCGCCCTCTGCGAATTCGCGGCCTCGGTCCTGGGCTGAGACCGTCCCGGCCCCGGAGGGCTGAGCGGCGGCCGGCCGTCGCCGGGACGGCCGCCGCTCCGCCGCGGGGTCAGGCCGAGGCGGCGGACAGGAGGACGTCCACGAGGCGTTCGGCGGCGTCGGGCCGGCCGTACGCCCGCGCGCGGTCGGCCATGGCCGCACGGCGGGCCGGGTCGGTCAGCAGCGGGCCGACGGCCTGCTGGAGGGCCTGCGGGGTGACCTCGCCGAGCAGGGCCAGGGCGGCGCCGGCGTCGGCCAGGTGCCGGGCGTTGTGGGCCTGCTCGTTGCCGGCCGAGGTGGCCAGGGGGACGAACACGGCCGGCTTGCCCAGGGCGGTCAACTCCGCGAGGGTGCCGGCGCCGCTGCGGGAGATCACGATGTCGGCCAGGGCCAGTACGTCGGGCAGCTCGGGCCCGACGAAGCCGGTCAGGTGGTAGCGGCCCGCCAGGACCGGGTCGAGGCCGGAGGCGGCGGCGCGGAGCTCGTCCACGTTGGCCGGGCCGCACTGGTGGATCACGTTGGCGTGGCTCAGCAGCCAGGGCAGGACGTCCCGGACGACACCGTTGATCTGCTGGGCGCCCTGCGCGCCGCCCGTCACGTAGACGGTGGGCAGGCTGCGGTCGAACCAGGCGAGGTTCAGTGCCTGGACCGCCTTGTCGGGGTGGCCGGAGAGGACCTCGGGGCGGACCGGGTTGCCGGTGACGACCGCGCGGTCGCGGACCTCGGCGGGGAGCAGCGGGAGCGAGGAGTCCGAGGAGACCGCGATCCGGGTCGCGGAGCCGGCCAGCTTGCGGTTGGCCAGGCCCAGCCGGACCGTCTGCTCGTGCAGGACGAGCGGACGGCGGCACAGGCGGGCGGCCAGACCGGCCGGGACGGCGACGTAGCCGCCGGTGGCGAGGACGACGTCCGGGTGGAACTCGGACACGATCGTCCGGGCCTGCGCCACACCGAGCGGGACGCGGGCCATGTCCTTCATGTTCGCGGCGGACAGCATCTTCAGCGGGTTCGCCGACCGGCGGATCTTGCCGGTGGCCACCGTCTTGAAGGGGATGCCCTCGGCGGGGGCGATGCGCGCCTCCAGCCCGTCGGCGGTGCCGATCCACAGCACGTCGAGGGACGCGCCCGCGGACGCGAGCCGCTGCTGCAGCGTACGGATCGCCGTCAGCGCGGGATACGTGTGCCCGCCGGTGCCTCCTCCCGTCACGAGCAGCCGGAAGGGACGCGAGAGCGAATGAATGTCCACACGGCCACCCTACTGTCAGCCCCGCCCGGACCGGTCCCCCGGTCGCCCCCGGCCCTCCCGGGTCACCCCTGACACCCCTGACAGCCCGGCCACACCCGGTCGGCGCCGGTCAGCCCCGGAGCGCGTCCTCCGCGATCGCCTCCAGCCACGCGCGGTGGGTGTACGGGGCCGGCGGGTCGACCTCCAGGCCGAGTGCGGCCAGGCCGAGGGCGCAGTCCGATTCGTCGAGGCCGAGGGCCAGCAGCTCGCGCGCCTCCCCGCACAGGCGGGCGACCAGCGAACGGTCCGTGGTGTCCAGGTAGTCCCGCAGCGCCTCGTCGTGGTCCGTGAACTCCGTGCCGGAGTCCTGCGAGAACCAGCCGCCGAGCAGCTGCCCGAGCTCGGGGAACCGGGCCTGCCACTCCCAGCGGGTGAGCGGCGCCCCGGGCGGCTGGATGCCGCCGTCCGTCAGGCTCCGGCGCAGGTGGTCGGCGACGGTCAGCAGCCAGCCCTGGACGGCGGAATCGTCGAGGCCCGGGTCGGGCAGCGGGTAGACCTCGCCGAGGCGCAGCCGGAGCGGCCCCGGGGGAGTGCGGGCGTATTCGCGCAGCTGGGTCTCGGCGATGCCGATCGCCCAGGGCCGGGTGTGCCAGGTGTGCCGCAGGTAGGCGGTGAGGGCCTCGCTCGGCTTCTCCTCGGTGTCGTCGGCGGGCAGCCCGGCGTACGCCCGGAGCACCTGGTCCATCTCGCCGTACCGGTGGTCGTGCTGCAGCGGCGTCAGAGGCATCGGGGTGTGTCCTGTTCTACACGTGGATGGGGAAGGTGGCGTGCACGGCGAAGCCGAGCGGGCTCTCCGGCGCCCGCTTCAGCACCACCCGCGCGGCCCGGACCTCCACCGGGCCCAGCCCGGCCAGCATCATCGCCTGGAGGAGCACGGTGCCGACGGGCTCGGGCCGGGACGGCCAGGACGCCTCGATGGTCAGCCGCTGCCGGGTGGCCTGGGCGAGCCAGCGGTGCACCAGCTGTTCGTTCTGCGTGACCACCGCCTGGGTGGCCCACTGGGCGGTCTCCCGGTCGGGATAGGTCGCGGAACGGGTCAGCACGCGGACTGCTCCTCTCGGCCGCCGGTCCAGGGCATGGGCCCGTGCTCGCGGCGCAGGTGGTCGGTGAGGGTGTCGGAGATCAGGGTCAGCCAGACGGTCCAGGAGTCCTGGGAGGCGGATCCGAGGCCGAGCTCGCCGGCGAAGAAACGGCGGAGGGAGTCGTCGTCGGTGAAGAGGGCGAGGGCCTCGGCGCACTCGGCGACGATCCGTGGCAGTTGCCACGGGCAGACGCTGATGCGGTCGTGGCAGTCGGCGACGTACAGCTCGATGCGCTCGGTGTCCGTCAGGTCCTCGTCCTCCAGGGCCAGGCCGTCCTGTCCGAACCACACCACCAGCATCTCGTGGAGTTGCGGGAAGCGGCGGCTCAGCTCCCACGCGGTGGGGACCATGCCGGGGAGCCGGGCGGTCAGGCCGATCGGCCAGTCCTCGACGCGCTCGGCGATGTCGAGGAAGACGGCCGGTTCGCCGCCCGGGCCGGACTTCTCGGCCAGCTCCCGCAGGTCGTCGGGCAGGCGCTCGGCGCCGGCCGGGCCCGCCGCGAGCGACTCGCCGATGTCCCGGACCTCGGCAGCCACCTCGTACACCGTCAGCCCGCCCCGCTCGGCCCTGTCCCACAGCACCCGCAGGGGCGCCTGGAGTGCGGCGTTCCGGGCGTCCGGATCGGCCGGGATCCCCGGGGAGGCGGGGGCGAGGAACGAGGTGAGCAGGGTGCGGGCCGCGGCGTAGCGGAAGTGACGCTGGAGCACGAGCGGTTCCTGAGGACTAGGGGGTATCAGGGTATGCGGTGATGAGGACGAACGGAGGGTGCCCGTTGGGGACTCCCTTGAAGGTGAAGGTCACGCTCTTCACGTCCTGGGCATGGCCGGTGACCGACGTGACCGACTTGCCGGTGACTTCGGCGAAGGACGCCTTGAGCGTGAACTGACCGGTGTCGTCGTTGAGCAGTTTGGCCGTGATGTCGTTCTGCTTCTGGTCGATCGCCGCCTGGACGAGCCGCTGTGCGGTGACGAGGTCCGGGAAGGTCGAGGCGGCCGAAGGGTTCTGGTCCCGCATGCGGTGCTGCAGCTGCACCTCGGTCAGCCCCACGTGGCGGTCGATCGGGTGGGTGACCCCGCCGACGTTCCTGTCCTCCTGATTGGCCAGGTCGATCGGGTACATGTGGTTCGTCGGCCGGTCCCACGGCACCGTCCACTTGTGCTTCGGGTCGAATCCCGTGATGCTGCGGGCGCCGACGGCCTGGGCGCGGGCCTCCTCGGCCTTGAAGGTCGGGACGCTGTCGGAGGCCTGTTGCAGGACGGGCTTGAGCGCGTCCAGTCTGCCGGCGAGCTGGCGGGTGTTGTCGTTGTACCGGTCCACTCCCGCGTTGAGGTCCTGGGTGTCGAGGTTCTCGATGAACTGCTCGGCGAGACCGACGACGCCGCTGACCAGGATCCGGAAGATGTCCTCCGCCGCGTTCTTGACGCTGTCCAGCTCCATGCATTCCCTGGCCGCCTCGGCGTATTCGTTCTCGATCAGCCGGCGTACGCCTTCGACCTCCTTCTTGAAGAGGTCGAGGATGTCGGCGATCTCCCGTGCCTTGTCGATGAGGATCTGGAGCACGGGCTGGCGAGCGCCGGAGTTCGCGGTGGGGTGCTTCCAGTTGTAGTTGTGGGCGTATTGGTTCCCCGGACCTTTCCCCCAGGGCCGGGTTCCCCACAGGCTGCTGGTGAACTGCAGCATGGCCGCCTGCCATTCCCCGTTCGCCGCGGCGGGGTCGGGGTTGGTCAGATAGCCGATGGCCGCGTCCAGGTCCTGGCCGGACTTGAAGGCGTCGTCGGCGACCTTCCGCCAGGCGGCCGCCACCTGCGGGAGTTCCTTGTCGTCGCCGCCGGGCGTGATGTCGGCGACCTTGCCGTGCCGGAGGGCCTTTCTGAGGGCCTGCTGGAACACCCAGTGGAAGAGTTCCCCGATCTCCCCCAGCACCTTGTTGATGATGCCGTTGGACCATCCGCGGTCGCCGCCGCCCCGCCAGGCGAGGTCCGGGACCTTGCCGTACCAGGGAGGGCTCTGGATGACCTCGGGGATCGGTTTGAGGGTGGTCGGGAACCCGAGGACCGGGTTGGAGGCGTACTCCGCCATGACGTAGTTGTTCGCGGTGATCGTCAGCCCGGTGGACACGCCGCCCACGGCGGCCACCGCCTTCGCCCAGACCTCCAGGTAGAGGGTGGTCACGGCCTCGTAGGACCTGGCGAACGCCATCGGTCCCGAGCCGATGCCGCACACGCCCGAATGGTCGGCCAGGCCGTCCAGCAGGTGTCGCGGGGCCTGGTGGAAGGCCGTCTGGTGGTTGCGGATCAGGTATGAGGTGTACCAGACGTGCGGGGGATTCACGTCGAAGCCCATGGGCCAGCCGCCGGGGTCCATCGACGGCTTCATCGCCTGGACCTCTTTGTTCGGGTCCGGCTTCGGTTTCGGCTGGCCCTGAGAGATGTCCTTGCCGTCGGGGTCGAACAGCTTGCCCGGGGCGGGCGAGGGCTGTGACGGCACGGCGGGCTGGGTGCCGCCGCCGCCCGGGGGCTGGGTGGGTGTCCCGCTGCCGGGCGGGGGCGGGGTGGCACCGCTGCCGGGCGGGGGAGTGGCGCTCATCAGGCCGCCCCCCAGCCGCGCAGCACTGCCCGGTGGGCGGCGGTGTAGTTGGCGTGGGCGGTGGTCACCGACTCGTGGAGCCACGCCTGGCGCGCCTTGAGGTCGGCCATCTCGGCGCTCCACCGGTCCAGGGTGAGGACGAACGCGTCGCGCGCCTCGCCCTGCCAGCCGAGCACCACCTTCTCCGTGCGTGCGTAGAGCAGGGTCAGCTGCTCGTTGAGCTTGCGGAGGATCTCCTCCAGTTCGCCGGCCATGCCCTGTAAGGCATCCATGTCCACGGCTATGTGGTCGTCGTCATTCGGCACCGTGCTCTCCCCCTCCCCCTCGCCCCCCGTCTCCCGGGGGTCCCCTAGAGGTCTTCGACGCGGCTGCGCGGGCCGGCGGCGGGTGCGGCGGGGCCGTCCGCGCCGGGGGCCGCGCCGGCCGGCGGTGCCTGGAGGGCGGCGGCCTCCCGTGCCACGTCGATCTCGGCCTGCACCCGGCGCATCTGTTCCAGGACCTCCAGGTCCTGGCTGTCGAACCCGTCCCGGCCGAGCCGGACCGCCTCCTCCAGCAGCCGCAGGTGCTCCCGGATCCGTACGGCGTCCTCCGCGGCCTTGAGGTGCAGGGCGCGGAAGGCGTCGCCCGTCGTCCCGCGCCAGCGCGCCTGGATCCGGTCTACGATCCCGTCCATCCGCCGCACCTGGTCGTCCAGGTGGCGCTGCATGGCGTCGAGGTCGTCGGCGAGCCTGACCAGCCCGTCGTCCTCGGGCATTGCCAGATCCGGGTTGTGCACAGCCATGACCGGGCTCCGTCCCGCCGTCCGCCACGCCACCTGACTTCGAGTCGCGTCGAAACCTATAACCGGCCCTGATCTACAGATAGTTGATTAACAGTCAGATGACAGGAGCGGTGGCGCGAATCAGCGCATCTCGCGGACGTGCCGGGAGGCGAGGACACCTGCCGCCGTCACTCCCAGGATGACTGCCGTCAGCATGAACATCGGGGCCGTGCCCTGCTGGGCCATGGCCCCGCAGACGACCAGGGAGAGCGGGGCGACCGCGTAGCCGAGGACCATGTCCACCGAGATCACCCGGCTCAGCACCGAGCCGTCGATGTTGCGCTGGATCCAGCTGAGGCCGAAGACGCCCTGGAAGCCCATGCCGAAGCCCATGGCGAAGACGGTGGCCAGGGCGGCGGGGGTGTTGCCGACCGTGCCCAGCAGGGCCGTGCCGAGCGCCAGCCAGCCGGCCAGGGCGCTGATCAGGAGGCCGACGCGGGGACGGCCGCCCGCGGCGCCGCCGGCCAGGGTGCCCAGCATGGCACCGCCCGCCAGGGCGCCGTTGAGCAGGCCCAGGGTGGTCGAGCCGCCCTGCAGGTCGACCTTGGCCAGGGTGGCGAAACCGACCGTGAACGGACCCGCCTGGCAGAAGGTCACCGCCATGTCGATGGCCAGGATGGTGCGGATGCGCGGGTCCTTGAGGGCGTAGCTGATGCCCTCCTTGATGCGGGCGCCGAGGGAGGGGCCCTTGGCCGCCGGGGCGGCTGCCGGAGCGGCCGCCACGGCCACCGCCCCCGAGTCCGCCCCCGAGTCCGCCCCCGGCTCCGCCGTCGCCGGCTTCGGCGTCCGCGGCAGGGTGCGGATACGGGACACGCACAGGCCGCACAGGGCGAAGCAGACGGCGTCCACCAGGAAGGCGACATGGGCGTCGGAGAAGGCCACCACCATGCCTCCGACGGCCGGGCCGAGCACCGCCGAGACCTTGGTGCCGACCCCCAGCAGGGCGTTCGCCGGGGCCAGTTGCTCCTTGTCGACCACCGAGGGCAGGATCGAGGCGCGGGCCGGCTGGAAGAACGCGTCGACCGCGCCGAAGGCCGCCGCCGCACAGCACAGCAGCCACACCGTCAGGGTGCCCGTCATCCCGGCCACGCCCACCGCGGCCATCAGCGCGGCCCGGGCCCAGCTGGAGAACTGCATCAGGGTCCGGCTGGACCACTTGTCGCTCAGTGAGCCGCCGACCAGGGTCAGCAGGGCCCGGGGTACGGCCTGGAAGGCCAGGACGTACCCCAGGGTCAGGGTGGACCCGGTCAGACCCAGGGTGATCCACGAGAACGCGATGTAGCTGAAGCCGTCGCCGAGCAGGGACAGGGACTGGCCCAGCCACAGCAGGCGGAACGACCCCTGCCGGGCGGGTGTCCAGAGCCGGGCGCCCGCGCTCGTGAGCGTGCTGCTAGCCATGGTCTTTTCTTCCTTTGCGGTCGGGTGCGGCGACGGGCGCGGTGTCAGTAGCGGACCGGGAGGGCCGTCAGGGCGCGGTTCAGGAGGGAGAGCTGCCAGGTCAGCGGCTGGTCGACGAGCCGGAGGTCCGGGTATTCGCGGACCAGTACGTCGATCACCGTGCCGGCCACCAGCCGGGCCAGGGCCGCGCCGATGCAGAAGTGCGCGCCGAAGCCGAAGCCCAGGTGGGAGGCGCTGCCGCGGCGGACGGCGAACGCGTCCGGGTCGGGGAACCGGTCCGGGTCCCGGTTCGCGGCGGCCGTCACCAGGAACATCCGGTCGCCGGAGCGGACGGACCTCCCGTCGAGGGCGAAGTCCCGGGCGGCGGTGCGGATCGACATCTTCGACGGCCCGTCGAAGCGCATCGCCTCCTCCACCACCATCGGCACCAGCCGCGGGTCCTCCCGTACGGCGGCCAGCTGGTCCGGGTGCCGCAGCAGGGCCAGCACGGCGTTCACGATGAGGTTGCTGGTGGTCTCCCCGCCGGCGAACGCCATCTGCGTCAGCATGCCGACGAACTCCTCCTCGCTGACCGTGTCCCCGATCCGGCCGCCCGCCAGCACCTCGCTGATCAGGTCGTCCTTGGGCTCGGCACGCCGCTGCCGGACCAGGTCGGCGAGGTAGTCCTCCAGGTTCACCAGGGACTGCAGGGAGGTGCGGTACTCGCGTTCCTCCTGGGCCGCGCCCAGCACCAGGTCCCCGACCCGGGCGTTCCAGTACCAGAAGGACGGGCCGTGGGCCTGCGGGACGCCCAGCCAGCGGGCGAAGACCAGGGCGGGCAGTGGCCGGGCGATGTCCGCGAGCAGGTCGCCGGTCCGGCCCGGCACGGCCCGCCGGGCCAGCATGGCGCGGGTGGCGCGCTCCACGAAGGTCTTGTAGCGGCCGATCGCGCGGGCGGCGAACTGTTCCTGGAACACCTGGCGCAGCCGGCGGTGCTGGGGAGGGTCGTTGAAGACCATCCAGCGGGAGAGGATCGAGAAGGCGCGTTCGGCGTCCTCCCGGGCCCCTTCCGGCACGGCGTCCATCAGGGGCCGCACCCGCTCGGCGGAGACCGCCGGGTCGCGCAGGCAGTGCATCAGCTGCGCGTGCCCGGTGACCAGCCAGGCCCGGTGCATGGCGCTCCAGTACACGGGGTCGTGGTCGCGGAGGGAGTTGAGGTAGCCGTACGGGTCGGCGTTCACGGCCGGGTCGAGCAGGTACCGCTCGGTGAACGGGCCCCTGGCGGTGGGCGCGGCCTCCGTCTCCCCGGCCGGGGTTGAGGGGGCCGGTGCCGCCGGCACGGTCGCGCTCGCGCCCGTCACCGGGCAGGTCATGGTGGTCGTCTCGGTGTTCAGCAGCGTCATCGCCGCACCCCCGCCTTGATCGTGTCCAGCAGTGCGGCCGTCTGCGGCATCAGACGCTCCGACATCATCGACATGTGGTCTCCTTCGGTCACGTGGAGCGTCAGCCCGCCCAGGGCCAGTTCGCGCCAGCGTTCGACATAGGTCCGGTAGTCCACGTCCAGGCCGGGCATCGGCTCGCCGTCCGGCAGTCCGGCGGCGACCGAGCCCACGACCAGGTGGACGTGCCCGGGGTAGGGCCGCACCTCGTAGCCGGCCAGGGCGACCAGCAGCGAGTGCCACACCTCGATCGGTGCGTTCTCCACGAGGGCGGCCTCGCTCGGGCTCATGCCCGCGCCCAGCAGCAGGGCGGTGAGTTCGGCCACGGCCGCCTCCCGCTCCGCCGACGCGGGCAGGGCGCGCACCCGGTCGCGCATCCGCAGGCCGGTCTCCATGTCCCGGCCCACGGCGGCCAGCCGGTCCCGGGCGGCCGGGTTCGGCAGGTACGGCTCGATCAGCACCAGCGGCTCGACGGTGTGTCCGGCCCCGTGCAGCTGGGCGGCCATCTCCAGGGCCAGGTTGGCGCCCATGGACCAGCCGAGCAGGTCGTGCTCCGTGGTCCCGCCGTGCCCGAGGATCTCCGCCACGTAGTTGGCGGCGATCCCCGCGACCGTGGTCGGGTCCACCCCGCCGAGCAGGCCCCGGGCCTGGAAGGCGCGGACCGGGCGCCCCGGTTCGAGCATCCGGGCCAGCGGCACGTACCAGGCGGCGCTGCCGCCCGTCGGGTGCACGCACCACAGCGGAGCGCCGTCACCCTCCCTCAGCCGTACCTCCGAGCGCACCTCCGCGGCCGGGCGGCCCACCCGGCCGTCCGCCGCCCGGGCCGCTCCGTCCGCCGCCGCAGCGGCGGCCGCCGCCTCAGCCCGCTCCGCGAGCCCGGCGACCGTCGGCAGCTCGATCAGGTCCCGCACCGACACCGGCAGGCCCCGCGAGCTCGCCTGCGCGGCCACCCGCACCGTGGACAGCGAGCTCCCGCCCAGCCGGAAGAAGTCGTCGTGCACGCCGACCTCGTCGATGCCCAGCACGTTCCGCCACACCTCGGCGAGCTCCTTCTCGGCCGCCGTCCGGGGCGCCACGTACGGCACCCCGCCGTCCTCCCGGTCCGCCGAGGCCGGCGGCAGCGGCAGCGCCCGCTTGTCGGTCTTGCCGCTGCTGTTGACCGGCAGCCCGTCCAGGAACACGTACCGGGCCGGGACCATGTACTCGGGCATCTCGGCCCGCAGCGCCCGCCGGAGCTCCTCCGCGCCGGCCGCGGCGCCGTCCCGCAGGACCACGTACGCCACCAGGGCGGCCTCGCCGCCGGGCAGGTCGCGTCGGAGCAGCACCACCGCCTGCCGTACGGCGGGCAGTTCGCGGAGCCGGTGCTCGATCTCGCCGAGCTCGATCCGGTAGCCGCGCAGCTTGATCTGGCTGTCCCGGCGGCCCAGCCACTCCACGGTGCCGTCGGGCCGCCGCGCGCCGATGTCACCGGTACGGCACAGCCGGTCGCCGGGGGCGCCGTAGGGGTCGGGCAGGAAGGTGGCGGCGGTCAGCTCGGGCCGGTTGAGGTAGCCGGGGCCGACGCAGACGCCGCCGAGGTGGATCTCTCCCGGCACCCCGACCGGCAGCGGCCGCATCGCGTCGTCGAGGACGTACATCGTGGTGTTGCGGATGGGCCGGCCCACCGGCACCCGGCGGGTCGCCGGGGTCAGATCGGCGGACACCGACCAGACGGTGGCCTCCGTCAGCCCGTAGATGTTGATGAAGCGGCGGCCGCGCGACCAGGTCCGGGCCAGTTCGGCAGGGCACGCCTCGCCCGCGACCTGGAGCACCGCCAGGTCCGGGAAGCGGTCCTCACCGAGGACGGCCAGCGCGCTCGGCGGCAGCATCGTCCCGGTGATCCCGTACGCCAGCAGGGTCTCCGCCAGATCGGGGCCGGGCCGCAGCGCGTCCTTCGGCGGGGTGCACAGCCGGCCGCCGTTCCCCAGCGACCAGGTGAGCTCCAGGACGGAGGCGTCGAAGCTGAGCGAGGCGAACTGCAGCACCCGGTCGGCGGCCGTCGGGGCGAACACGTCGCGCTGCCCCTCCAGCATGTTGGTCAGGCCGCGGTGCGCGATCGCGGTGCCCTTGGGCGTGCCCGTGGAACCCGAGGTGTAGATCAGGTACGCCGTGCCGTCCGGGTCAGTGCCGGACGCGGGCTCCGTGCCGGACGCGGGCTCCGTGCCCCCCGCGCCGTCCGCGTCCGCCTCCGCCGCCCACACCGCCGGGTCGTCGAGCAGCACCACCTCCCCGTCGAACGGCACCCGGCCGGCCAGCGGCGACTGCGTCAGCAGCACCCGCATCCCGCTGTCCCGGGCCGTGAACTCCAGCCGCTCCGCCGGGTGCTGCGGGTCCAGCGGCAGGAAGGCACCGCCCGCCTTCAGCACGCCGAGCACCGACCGCACCCAGTCCGGCCCGCGGTCCACGCAGATGCCGACGACCACCTCCGGGCCGACCCCCAGCCCGCGCAGCCGGCGCGCCAGCCGCCCGGCCGCGTCGTCCAGCCCGGCGTACGTGATCTCACCGCCGGCGTGCGCCACGGCCACCGCGTCCGGGGTCCGTACGGCATGGGCGGCGACCAGCTCGTGGAACGCCAGCGGGGTGTTCTCCAGCTCCGGGCCGCGCCCCCACTCCCGCAGCTCCCGGTCCCGGGCCGGGCCGGTCAGCGCGGGCGGAACCACCGCCGCCCCCGGATCGGCGGTCATCGCCTCCAGCACCCCGCACAGCAGGTCGGCCAGCTGGTCGGCGGTGGCCGGTGCCAGGTACTCCGGGTCGGCGTCGAGCTGGAAGCCGTCCACGCTCGCGTTCACCAGCAGCGGGAACATGGTCCGGGCGATCTCCAGCGACTCGTCCCAGCTGTCCCCGGACAGACGGTGGAAGTTGACGAAGTTGAAGATGGCCTCCACCAGCCCCGGCTCGCCGGGCCGCAGCTGCTGCAGCCGGACCAGCGGCACCCGGCGGTGCGGCAGCATCTCCTGCTCCGCGCCGAACATGTCCCGCACGTACTCCAGCCAGCTGCCCGTGGGCCGCCGCACCCCGAACGGCACCGTGTTCAGGAACAGTCCGCGCATCCGGTCGCCGCCCGCGACCTCCGGCCGGCCGTTGGTGGCCAGGCCGATGGAGTGCCCCAGCACCCCGCCCTCGTCGTCGCGCTCCGCGAAGAGGCTCATGGTGTGGTGGAAGGCGGTCAGCAGCACGGTCCGCCGCGGCACCCCCGCCTGCCGGGCCAGCCGGCCGATCGGCTCGGCGAGGCGGGCGTAGGACCGCTTGATCTCGTACACCGGCTGCTCCGCGGCACCGCCGGGTTCGCCGTGCCGGGGGAAGCGGACCGGGCGCAGTCCGGCCAGCGCCGACCGCCAGTGCGCGAGCGCCTCCCCGTCCTCCAGCGCGGCCCGTTCCAGGGCGACGTACTCGGCGAAGGCGGGAGCGGCCGGCAGCTCCGGGACGCGGCCGTGCGCGACGGCCTGCCGGTGCAGGTCGAGCAGGTCCGCGATGAGCGAGGTCAGGCTCCACCCGTCGAGCACGATGTGGCAGTCGGTGAGGGTGAGCCGCAGCTCGGTGTCGGTGATCCGGTGCAGGTGGATGCGGATCAGCGGGGCGGCGGCCAGGTCGAACCGCCGGCCGAACTCCTCCTGTACGAACTCCCGCAGCCGGGCCCGCTGTTCCTCCTGCGGCAGCCCGCGCAGATCGGTGTGGCCAACGGGGACGTGCGCGGTGCGGTGCACCAGCTGCAGCGGCTCGGAGAACGAGACGAGGTCGACGGAGGTCCGCAGGATGCCGTGCCCGGCCACCACGGTGTCCACGGCCGCCTGGAAGGCGGCGGGGTCGAAGCCCTCCGGGACGCTGATCTTCAGATCGGTGACGTTGTGGTAGGCGCCGCGCTCCTCGTCGGCGAGCATCTCGTGCAGCATGCCCGCCTGGAGCATGGTCAGCGGGTACGCGTCCTCCAGGCCCTGCGGGAGCCGGGCCCGGTCGGACGGGTCCAGCTGGGAGAACGGCGCCACCGGCGCGGGCCCTTCGTCCCCGTCCGCCGTCGCCGTCGCCGCCCGGGCCAGGTCGGCCAGGGTGCGGGCGCGGAACAGGTCGGGCACGGTGAGGGCGAGTCCGGCCGCGCGGGCCTTGCCGATGACCCGCAGGCAGAGGATGGAGTCGCCGCCCAGGTCGAAGAAGTTCGCGGTGCTGCTGACCTTCTCCGCGCCGAGCACCTCCGCCCAGATCGCGGCGAGCGCCTCCTCGGCAGGGCCGGCCGGGGCGGTGTACCCCTCGGGCACGGCGGCTCCCGCGTCCGCCACGGCGACCAGGGCCTTCCGGTCCACCTTGCCGTTGGCGGTGACCGGCAGCCCCGGGTGCCGGACGAACAGCGCCGGGACCATGTACTCCGGCAGGTTCAGCCGCAGCCGGTCCCGCAGGTCCGCCGCGTCCAGCGGCCGGCCCTCGGTCAGCACCACGTGGGCGACCAGCCGGGCCCCGCCGTGCCCGTCCGGGCGGGCCACCACCGCCGCGTCCCGGACCCCGGGCAGGCCGCGCAGCGCGGTCTCGATCTCGCCGGGCTCGATCCGGAAGCCGCGGATCTTCACCTGGTGGTCGGCGCGCCCGCAGTACGCGAGCTGCCCGTCCGGCAGCACCCGTACGAGGTCACCGGTGCGGTACATGCGGGACCCCAGCGGCCCGAACGGGTCGAGCGGGAACCGCTCGGCGGTCAGCTCGGGCCGGTTGCGGTAGCCGCGGGCCACACCGCCGCCGGCCACGTACAGCTCGCCGACCGTGCCCTTGGGCACCAGCCGCCCCGCCCGGTCCAGCACGTAGCCGTGCTGCCCGGCCAGCGGGCGGCCGATCGGGGAGTACACGGCCGAACCGGGGTCCTCCTCGGTGATCAGCCGGTACGTGACGTGCACGGTGGTCTCGGTGATGCCGTACATGTTGACCAGCGCGGGCCGGCGGCCGGCCGGAACGGCGAACCAGTCGCGGTAGTCACGGGTGTCGAACGCGTCCCCGCCGAAGACCACCGTACGGAGCGCCAGCTCGCCGAAATCCGCTCCCTGTGCGGCGAGATGGGCGCGGAGGCCCTTGAACGCGGCCGGGGTCTGGTTGAGGACGGTGACCCGCTCCTCGCGCAGGACGCCGTGCACGGCCGCGGGGTCCCGGACCTCGTCCTCGGTCAGCACGACCACCCGGCCGCCGGAGGTCAGCGGACCCCACAGCTCCCAGACGGAGAAGTCGAAGGCGGGGGAGTGGACCAGGGTCCACACGTCCCCGGGCCCGAAGCCGAAGTGCCGGTCGGCGGCGTCGAACAGCCAGGCGGTGTTGGCGTGGGTGATCTCCACGCCCTTGGGGCGGCCGGTGGAGCCGGAGGTGTAGATGACGTAGGCGAGGGTGTCGGGGCCGGGCCGCACGGAGGCGAGGGGGGCGGCTTCGGCACCGGGGGAGGCGTCAAGGGCTGCGCCCGGGGCATCGTCCAGGGCGTCGTCCGGGGCATCGAGGCCGATCACCCCCACCGGGAGGCCGTCCACGGCTGCCCGCCCCACGGCATCGGCGACCACCCACTCCACCCCGGCGTCCGCCACGGTGAACTCCCGCCGGGCCCGCGGGTGGGACGGGTCCAGCGGCAGGTACGCCGCCCCCGCGCGCCACACGCCCAGCAGGGCCACCGCCAGGTCCACCGACCGGCCCAGGCACACCCCGACCAGCGACTCCGGGCCGATCCCGGCCGCGCGCAGCCGGCCGGCCAGGGCCCGGGAGGCCGCGTCGAGTTCGCCGTACGTCAGGCTGCGCCCGCCGCCCGACACGGCCACCGCGTCCGGGGTCCGGCGGATCCACTCCTCCACCCGGTCCAGGGCCGGGCGGGGCGCCGGCGCCGGCGCGGGCTCGGGCAGTTCCTCCCCGGCGGGGCGGTTGGCGGGGCCGTCGGGGCCGAGCAGCTCGGTGATCTCGGTGTCCGTCAGCAGCGCCATCTCGCTGAGCGGGACGGCCGGGACGCGGACGAAGGCCCGCAGCACGTTGACGGTGTGCGCGGCCAGCCGGGCCACCGACTCCTCGGTGAACAGGTCGGTCCGGTAGACGAACTGGAGCGCGAGCTCGCCGCCGCCGCCCTCGCAGAGGTCCAGGGTCAGGTCGAACTTGGCGGTGGTCAGGTCCACGCGGAGGGGGGTGCCGGCGGCGGCGCCGAGCGCGTACCCGCCGGCGGGCTGCCCGGTGGCGGTGTGCTGGAACAGCACCTGGAACAGCGGGTTGCGGGACAGGTCCCGCTCCGGGCTGAGCTCGTCGACGACCCGCTCGAAGGGCAGCGTCTGGTGCGACAGGGCGCCGAGCACGCTGTCCCGGGTGCGGGCGAGGAGTTCCGCCGGGGTGGGGTCGCCGGCCAGGTCGGTACGGATGACCAGGGTGTTCACGAAGAACCCGACGAGCTGCTCGGTCTCCGGCCGTTCGCGGTTGGCGACCACCGTGCCGATCGCGATGTCGTCCTGGCCGCTGTGGAAGGCGAGCGCGGCCTGGAAGGCGGACATCACGGTCATGTACGGGGTGGTGTCGGTGCGGCCGCCGAGCTCGGCCAGGGCCGCGGTCAGCGCGCCGGGCAGCTCGACGCGGTGCACCGCGCCCTCGTACGAGCGGACGGCCGGCCGGGGGTGGTCGGCGGGGAGCTCCAGGGGAGTGAGGCCGGCCAGGGCGGTGCGCCAGTGGTCCAGGTCGGCGGACTCGTCCTGGGCGCGCTGCCAGACGGCGTAGTCGGTGTACCGGACGGCGGGCGGGGCGGCGGGCGGGATGTGTCCTGCGGCACGGGCGGAGTGGAAGGTGCGCAGGTCGCGCAGGAGGATGTCCAGGGACCAGCCGTCCGACACGATGTGGTGCATGGCCAGCACCAGCACGTGGTCGTCCTCGGCGACCCGCAGCAGGGTGGCGCGGAAGGCGGGCTCGGCGGCGAGGTCGAAGGGGCGTACGGCGATCCCGTGCACGGCGGCGGCGACGCCGGCCTCGCCGCGGGCCCGGTCGGCGGCGGGGAGGTCCACGAGGTCCAGGCCGGGGACGGCGTCGGCGGGCAGCACCTTCTGCGAGGGGACGCCGTCCTGCTCGGGGAAGACCACGCGGAGCTGCTCGTGGCGCTCGACCAGATCGGTGACGGCGGCGCGCAGCGCGGGCACGTCGAGCGGGCCGGTGAACCGCCAGGCGGAGGGCATCAGGTACTCGGCGGTGCCGGGGGCGATGCGGTCGAGGAAGTACAGCCGCTGCTGGGCGGCGGACAGCGGGACGTGCTCCGGGAGGGGGTCGAGACGCGGGATCCCCGCGGGGGCGGCGGCCTTGCCGCGGAGGCGGCGCTCCAGGAGGGCTCTGGCGGCGGGCGACAGCCCGCGCTGCGGCGCCGGCGCGGTCTGCGCGGGCTTGGCCTGCGTTGCCTCGGCGGCGGGGGTCGTGGTGGTGGTCGGGCGCTCGACGTGCGAAGTGGTCATGGCAGTTCACGTCCCATCGGAAGAGTCGATCAAGTCGTTTGTCGGCCGATGCCCCGGCGGGGCGGGGCTGGGCGGCCGTACCGCGCCGCGGTGTGCGTGCCGGCCGCTGCCGCCCCGGCCGTGGTGGGCTTGGCGGCGCTACGCCGCGCCGTGGGGGCAGGCGTGCCGTCCTGCGGAACGCCTGCCCCCACCTCGGCTGAGCGGGGCCGGGGTGCGCCCGCCGGGGGAGGGTCAGTACAGGGCCAGGTCGATTTCGTCGTCGCTCATGCCGGCGATCTCGTCGATCAGGCGCCGCTCCACCTCCAGGGCCAGCGCTTCGACCGTCGGATGGTCGAACAGGTCCCGCACCTGCACCGCGCAGTCGAACGCCGCCCGCAGCCGCGACGCCGCCGCGACCGCCCGCAGGGAGTGACCGCCGAGGGCGAAGAAGTCGTCGTGGACGCCGACTTCGGGAATGCCGAGCACCTCGGCCCAGATCTGGGCCGTCACCACCTCGGTCGGGGTCCGCGGCGGCACCGCCGCCACCGCGGCCGGCAGCTCCGGATCGGGCAGGGCGGCCGCGTCCAGCTTGCCCTGCACCGTGCGCGGCAGGGCGGCCATGAGGACGAAGAACGACGGCACCATGTAGCCGGGCAGTTCCGCCCGGCACCACGCGGCCAGCTCCTCCGCGTCGAGCCCATCCCCCGCCGCGTAGCCGACCAGCGTGCGGTCCCCGCGCGGAGCGCGCACGAGCACCGCCGCCGCGTGCACCCCGGGATGGCGTTCCAGGACCGCCTCGATCTCGCCGAGCTCGATCCGGAAGCCGCGGATCTTGACCTGGTGGTCCGTCCGCCCGAGGAAGTCCAGCTCCCCGGACGGCAGCCGGCGGACGATGTCGCCGGTGCGGTAGAGCCTGCCGCCGCCCCCGGCCGGGTCGAAGGGGTCGGGGATGAAGCGTTCGGCCGTCAGGGCTGGCTGCCCCAGGTAGCCGCGCGCCAGCTCCGGCCCGCCCACCAGGAGTTCACCCGGCACGCCCACCGGCACCAGCTGGTCGTGCGCGTCCACCACGTACAGCCGGCGCGCACCCCAGGCCGTGCCGATCGGCACCCGCCCCTCCACCGGCCCGGTGACCAGGTGGGAGCTGCAGGAGATCACCGACTCGGTCGGGCCGTAGGTGTTCTGGAACGGTACGTCGGGCAGGCGCGCGAACCAGCGGGCCAGCGGCGCCGACGGCAGCGTCTCACCGCCGGTGACGGCCAGCCGCAGGCTCTTGAGGTCCCCGGCGACCGCCTCGTCGGCGTCGACCCGGGCGATGATCTCCTCCCAGTAGGAGGGGGTGGCCTCCATGACGGTGACGCCCTCCGCCCGTACCCGGGCGGCGAGTTCCTCCACCGACCACACCTCGTCCGGCCGGATCACCACCGTCGCCCCGGTCGTCAGCGCGGGCAGCACCTGCTCCAGCGAGGCGTCGAAGGAGAACGAGGCCAGGTTCATCACCCGGTCCGCGTCGGTGAGGCCGAACCGCTCCCGGGTGGTCAGCGCGTGCGCGGCCACCGCGTGGTGCTCGACCGCGACCGCCTTGGGCCGGCCGGTGGAACCGGAGGTGAAGATGACGCAGGCCAGGGCCCGCGGATCGGGGGTGTGGCGGGGTGCGTCCGGTGCCGGCCCGACCCCGTCGAAGGAGACCGCCGGCACGCCCAGCCCGGCCGCGAGGCCGGCGGTCGCGGATTCGGTGACCACGCACCGCACCCCGGCCTGCTCGACCATGTACCGCAGCCGGTCCTCGGGCAGCTGCGGGTCCAGCGGCACGTACACCCCGCCGGCCCGCCAGACGGCCGCCATCGCCGCCACCGAACGCACCCCGCGGCGCAGGCACACCCCGACGGGGACCTCCGGACCCGCCCCGGCCGCGGTGAGCGCCAGCGACAGGCCGCCGGTCAGCGCGTCCAGTTCGCCGTACCGCAGGGAGTCGTCCCCGCAGACCAGCGCCACCGCGTCCGGCTGACCGGTGATCGCGTACGGCGGCACCTGCGCCACCGTGGTGTCCCCCTGCACGCCCGGCGGGACCGCGGTCAGCGCCTGGTACTCGGCCGGGGAGAGCAGTTCCAGCCGCCCGACCCGCACGGCCGGGTCCGCGAGCACGGATTCCAGCACCCGGCCCACGTGTCCGGCGAACCGGGTGACCGTGGCGGGGTCGAACAGGTCGCTCGCGTACTCGACGTTCAGCGCGAACCGGTCCGGGTAGAGCAGGAAGGTCGCCGTCAGGTCGAACTTGGCGGACCCCCAGGGCAGCGGGAAGTACTGCACGTCGAGCCCGGGCACCCGCGGGCCGCCCGTCGCGCTCTCCTGTACGTCGAACATCACCTGGAAGAGCGGGTTGCGGGCGGGGTCGCGCTCCGGCCGCAGCTGCTCCACCAGCCGTTCGAAGGGCACCTCCTGGTGGTCGAAGGCGCCGAGCACCGATTCCCGGACCCGGCCGAGGTACTCCTCGAAGGTCGGCTCCCCGGTCAGGTCGCCGCGCAGCACCACCGTGTTGACCAGCAGGCCGACGAGCCGTTCCAGCTCCAGCCGGCCGCGCCCGGCGACCGGCGTGCCGACCGCCACGTCCTGCTGCCCGGACCAGCGGCCCAGCACCACCTGGGTCACGGCCAGCAGCACCATGAACCGGCTCACCCCGTACCGGCGGGCCAGCGCGTCCAGGCCGTCGGCGAGCTCCGGAGCCAGGTCCACCTCGACCGCGCCGCCCCGGCCCGACCAGCCCGCAGGGCGCGGCCGGTCGGTGGGCAGCTCCAGCACCGGGACCCCGGCCAGGGCCCGCTCCCAGTAGGCCAGTTCCTCCTCCATCGCCCCGCCGGCCAGCCGGTCGCGCTGCCAGACCGCGTAGTCCCCGTACTGCACGGGGACCGGCGGCAGCCCGGACGGGCGGCCTTCGGTGCGGGCCGCGTACGCGGCGGACAGTTCGCCGATCACGATGTCCTTGGACCAGCCGTCGGTGGCGGCGTGGTGGAAGGCGATCACGGCGACGTGGTCGCGCTCGCCGAGCTCCCACACCCCGGCCCGCAGCAGCGGCGGTCCGGCCAGGTCGAAGCGGCGGGTGGCGAAGGCGACGGCCAGCTCCCGGACCCGGTCCAGCCGCTCCTGCCCGCCGTCAATTCCGTCACCGCCGTCACCGCCGTCACCGCCGGAGGCCACCGGGCCCGCGGCCGGGGCCTGCTGCCAGTCCACCGGCACGCCGATCCCGTCGAGGACCCGCTGGACGGGCCTGCCGTCCACCTCCACCAGTGCGGTGCGCAGCACCTCGTGGCGGGCCACCACCTCGTCCAGGGCGCCCTGCCAGGCGTCCCGGTCGAGTCCGCCGTGCACCCGCCACGAGTACCAGAGCACGTACTCGTCGCCGACGTCGGACATCCGGTCCAGGAACCACATGCGCTCCTGGGCGAAGGACAGCGGCAGCGGGCCGGAGCGGTCCACCGGCACGACGGTGTCGGTGCCCGCCTCCCGGGCCGCGGCCACCACCGGCCCGAACTCGCGGATCCGCGGGTTCTCGAACAGGGTGCGGAGCTCGACCTCGCGGCCGAGGCGCTCGGCGATCCGGGACACCGCCATGGTGGCGAGCAGCGAATGCCCGCCCAGGTCGAAGAACCCGTCGTCGATGCCGACCCGGTCCACGCCCAGCACCTCGGCCCAGATCTCGGCCACGACCCGCTCGGTGGCGTCCCGCGGTGCGATGAACTCGGCGCCGCCGAGGGCGGCCGACCGGTCCCGGTCCGCGGACGGGGCCGGCAGCGCGGCCCGGTCGAGTTTCCCGGAGGCGTTCAGCGGCAGCGCGTCCAGGACGACCCAGTCCGCGGGGACCGCGTGGTGGGGCAGCCGGTCGGCGCACCAGGCGCGCAGGGCGGCGGGCTCCGGCGGGGTGGCTCCGGGCGCGGCGACCAGGTATCCGGCCAGCGCGGTGCCGCCCGCGGCGTCCGGGACGGCGGCGACGGCCGCCGCGGCCACGCCGGGGCATTCCCGCAGCACCGACTCGACCTCGCCGAGCTCGATCCGGAACCCGCGGATCTTGACCTGGTCGTCGGTACGGCCCAGGAACTCCAGGGCGCCGGAGGGCAGTCGGCGGACCAGGTCACCGGTGCGGTAGAGGCATCCGCCGGGCGGCCCGAACGGGTCGGGCACGAAGCGTTCGGCGGTCAGCGCGGGCCGCCCGAGGTAGCCGCGGGCCAGCTCGGGGCCGCCGATCAGCAGCTCGCCCGGGACGCCCTCGGCGACCGGCTCACCGTACCCGTCCACGACGTAGGTGCGGCGGGAGCCGAGGGAGCGGCCGATGGCGATGGGCCCGCCGGTTGCGTCCAGGTCCTGGGTGGTGGCGGTCACCGTGGTCTCGGTCGGGCCGTAGGCGTTGACGACCCGGGCGTGCGGTACGGCGGCCAGCCAGGCGGCCAGCGCGCCGGCGGGGACGGCCTCCCCGCCGAGGATCAGCAGGCGGAGGGCGGCCAGGCCCGTCGGGGCGGGGCTGCCGGTGGCACGGGCGGCGGTGCCGGTGCCGTCGCGGTCGTCGAGGGAGAAGGCGAGTTCGGCCCAGTAGGTGGGCGGAAGGTTGAGCACGGTGATGCCGTGCTCGGCGACCACCTCGGCGACCTTGGCGGGGAGCCACTGCTCGTCCGGGCGGATCACCACGGTGGCGCCGCAGCCGAGGGCGGTCAGGAGCTGGTCGAAGGAGGCGTCGAAGCAGAAGGAGGAGAAGGCGAGGACGCGGTCGGCGGGGGTGATCCCGAACTCTGCGCGGGCTGCGGCGACGTGGGTGTCGAGGGCGCGGTGTTCGACGCCGACGGCCTTGGGGCGGCCGGTGGAGCCGGAGGTGAAGATGACGTAGGCGAGGTCGTCGGGGGCGGCGTCGGCGGCCGGAGCGGCCGCTTCGGCGGTGCCGGGTTCCGGAGCCGGGGCCGCGGCCGTGGCTCCGGGGGGGCCGGAGCTACCGGCTGAGCCGGGGGCTGCGGATGAGGCGGACGCCTGCCCACGACGGGCAGGGACGCCCAGGCTCTCCGCCACGGCGGCCGTGTCCTCGTCGGTGATGACGAGCTTGAGGCCGGCCTCTTCCGCCATGAAGCGGAGGCGGTCTTCGGGGAGGGTGCGGTCCAGGGGGACGAAGACGGCGCCGGTGCGCCAGACGGCGGTCATGGCCGCCACCGCCGGGATGCCGCGGCGCATGCAGACGCCGACCGGGGTGCCCGGCGTGATCCCGGAGGACTTCAGGTCCGCCGCCAGGCCGGCCGTCAGGGCCTCCAGTTCGGCGTAGGTGACCGACTCCTCGCCGCAGATCAGGGCGGTGGCCTCCGGGTCGCCCGAGACCGTGAAGCGGGGGGCCGGCCCCTCGGCCGGGGCTTCGGCACGGCCGGCCAGGGCCAGCAGGCGGGCGCGTTCGCGGCCGGGCAGGGGGGCGACCCGGGCGGTCAGCTCGGCCAGCGGCCGGTCCGGTTCCGCGACCACCGCGCGCAGCAGCTGCACGTACCCGTCGGTGAACTGCCGCATGGTGTCGGCGTCGAACAGGGTCGTGGCGTACTGGAGGCGGGCCGCGATGCCGCCGTCCGCCGCCAGGCCCAGGTCGAGGAACACGTCCAGCGGGGTGCCGCGGAGCGGCGTCCGGACGAGCGAGGCGTCCAGGCCGTCCAGCCGGGCCGGCTCGGGCACGGTGTTGAGGAGGGTGAAGGAAGCCTGTGCGAGCGGGTGCCGGGACAGGTCCCGCTCACCGCCGACCACGGCGGCCACCCGGTCGAAGGGGGCCTCGCAGTGCGAGAAGTCCTGGAGGGCCCGCCCGCGCACCCGGCCCAGCAGCTCGCCGAACGTCGGCCCGCCGCCCAGGTCGGTCCGCAGCACGATGGTGTTGACGAACGGCCCGATCACGTCCGCGACCCCGGCCTGGCCGCGGTCGGCGAGGGTGGTGCACACCGCGATGTCGGACCGGCCGGAGTAGCGGCCCAGCAGGGCCTGGTAGACGGAGAGCAGCAGCATGTAGCGGGTCGCGCGGTGGGTGCGGGCCACCCGGTCGACCTCGCCGACGAGCTCGGCCGGCAGGTGGAACCGTACGACGTCCCCGGAGCCGTCCCAGAAGGCCGGGCGGGGCCGGTCGGTGGGCAGGGCGAGCGGGGACACCCCGGTCAGCCGGTCCCCCCAGTACCCGAGCAGGCGTTCCATCCGGGCCCCGCCCAGCCGCTCGGCCTCGGCGCGCGCCACCTCGGCGTACTGCGTCCCGGGCGCCGGCACCTCCTCGCCCCGGTAGCCGGCGGCGAGTTCGCGCAGCAGCACGTCCCAGGACCAGCCGTCCACGGCGATGTGGTGCACCACGACCAGCAGCAGGTGCTCCTCGGGGCCCAGCCGGGCCAGGGTCACCCGCATGGGGTGCTCCGCGGCCAGGTCCAGCGGCCGGGACAGCTCCCGCTCGAACAGCTCCTCGGCGCTGTCCGCCCGGGTCCGTACGACGGTGACCGCACCCGGCGCGTCCACCGTCGGCACCGGCTCCCCGTCGACCGCGACGAACCGGGTGCGCAGCACCTCGTGCCGGTCCGCGATCCCGGTCAGGGCGCGTTCGAGCGCCGGTACGTCGAGTGCGCCGCGGATGCGGAGCGCCAGCGGCAGCAGCGAGTCCTCGGACCCCCCGGCCAGCTGGTCGAGGAACCACAGCCTGCGCTGTGCGAACGATGCCACCCGGTCAACCATCTGTGCCTGCCCCTCCACGCGGTGTTTTCCCCCACACTGCTGGCCGGGCGGCCCGCCCAGTAGGGAAGAAGACGCAGCGGCGGAAGCGGAAGAGCAGGGAAGAACGCGCAACGCAGGCTCGGGGAAAGCGCTACGGCGGCCCGCCCGGCGGGGTCCGAGCCCCTCCGGGTGTGCCGCCGTCGCGCTTCCCCCCGCCCCGGGACCCCTTGCCCGCCCCGCCTACCGCTCGTCGTCCACCGCGACGAACCGCAGCTCGGAGGTGTAGCTCTCGCCCCGGTCGTCGGTCAGCCAGACCTCCTCCGGGGAGGGCAGCATCTCGGTGATCACGGCCCTGCCGTCCGGGTCCTTGCGGGCCAGCCGGCGCAGCGCCTTGGCGAGGATGTTGACGTAGACCGGGCTGTCGAAGTCCACGTAGAACGGCCGTGTCTCGGTGGGCAGGACCGCGAACACGAAGCGGGGCAGCCCGTGTTGCTCGCGCCACCGCCGGCCCCGTACAAACCGCTTCGCCTCGTCCTTCTCGTCGGCGAAGGCGGCGCCGGAGGCGGGCAGCCGCCAGGTCTCCCGGGCCACCACGAGCCGGTCGACGGTGACCCGCGGCGAGTGGTCCGTGCCGTCCGGCAGCAGCTGGAACAGGTCCATCGCCAGTGTGGTCAGGACGTGCGAGAACACGTCCACGGCGGCGAACTCCGCACCGTCGGGCAGTACCACGCGCAGCTTGCCGTCCCGTTCGGTGACGGTCACGTCGGAGCTGAGGTGGGTGCGCGGACGGGCCGGGTCGGCGGTGAAGTCGAGCAGGGCCACGTGGTGGTCCTCGGGCCGCACCAGGGCGTGCCGGATCCGGGCGGAGAGCCGGGAGCGGTGCTCCTTGGGCAGCAGCGGCAGCAGCCGGGGGCCGGGGTGGTCCCGGTCGGTGAGCCGGTGCAGTTCGGCCGGGTCGGGGTGCTGGTTGACGAACAGGGAGGCGCCGAGGGTGTTGGCGGCCACGTGGAGTTCGCCCAGGACCAGTTCGAAGTCCCCGCGGGCCACCGCGTCCGCACCGGACGCGGCGATCATGATGTCCGGGCTGAGGTAGCGGGCCGCCGTCCATCCGGCCCCGGAGGCTGCTGCGGCTCCCTCCCGCCCCTCCGGACCGCCGAAGGCCGCCGCCACCGGCCCCGCGATGTCGTCGAGGGACAGCCGGACGTGCCGTTCACCGGGTGCCGGTGCCACGATCCGGTCCCACCGCGCCCGGAACTCCTTCTGCAGCGCTGCCGCGTCCGACCGGGCCGCCCCGTGCAGGACCGGCATGCAGGCGAACCAGAACGCCGCCAGGTCCACCGGGCCCCGCCCGGCCAGTCCCGCGTACACCTCCTTCGCCCGCGCCATCACCGATTCCGCGAGCCGGGCGGTCAGCCAGCCCGCACTGGTCAGCAGCGGCTCCAGCGGGGCGAGCGCCTCCCGCACGGAACGGCCCAGGGTGGCGGTCGCCGCCCGGCGGCAGTCGGAGTACACCAGGGCCCGGCAGGGCGCCGTCCCGGCCGATTTCTCGCGGACCGCAGCCGTCTCCGTGAGCGCGGTGAACTCCTGCTCCAGGGCCGTCAGTTCCTCGACCAGGCGGTCGGCGTCGGCGGCGTCCGAGGCGGCCCGGACCCGGTCCCGGCCGGCCTCCAGCGCGTCCAGCGCCGCCAGACCGCGCCGGCGCGGCTCCGGGTCACCGACCCGCTCCAGCCACTGCCGCAGCCATCGCTCGGGCCGGGCGTCCGCGGGCACCTCCAGCCGCCACACCGCCCAGCGGCGGGCCACCAGGCCCTCCAGGGCGGCGTCCACGTCGACCTCCGGGAGCGCGGCCCGGATCTCCCGGACCGGCCGCACCCCGTCGCACAGCGCCAGTACGGCGGCCTCCCCGGCCCCGGCCTCGACGGGCGGGCGGCCCGGCACGGACACCCGCCGCCCGTCCGCCCGTACGAAGGGCACCCGGCGCGGCGCGATCCAGTCGCGGGCCGCCGGGTCGGCGTCGACCAGGGCGGCCAGCGCGTCCACGGCCCAGCTGGCGAAGTACACCTCGGTGGCGGCGGTCAGGCCGGTGCCGGGGTCCACCGCCACCCCGTCCGCGGACGGGTCCCAGCGGCCCCAGCCGACCGGCCCGAAGAAGCCGATGGTGTCGTTCTTGACGCAGAACCGCTGCCAGTAGTGCGCGACGAGTTCCTCGCGCTGCCGCGGCATGCTGGTGCGGCCGGCGGCGCTGGGCGTCCAGTTGAGGAACGGGGTGATCCCGGAGGCCAGCACCGGGCGGTTCTGCCAGGCCACCGCCTCCCGGAAGGCGGGCAGCCGGGCGATGTCCTGGAGGACGTGCGCGGTCTCCACCGAGGCGTGCGCGAACACGTCGGCGAAGTCCCGCCAGCCGTCCCCGTCGAGGGGCTCCTGCGGCCCGAACTTGTCGGCGGCCGGGGCCAGCCCGTCCGGGGCCAGCCGCAGCACCCCGCGGGCCGGGAAGCCGGGTCCGCGCAGTGCGAACTGCTCCCAGAGCCGCCAGCGTCCGCCGGGCAGGTACACGTCGGTCATGGCCTGCCCCTCACACCCGGACGAGGTCGGACTCGACGACCGCCGCGAGGTCGGCCGGCGTGGGGTAGGCGAAGACCAGCGCGACCGGGACCTCCGTGCCGAGGGCCTCCTCCAGGCGGGCGGTGATCCGGAAGGCGGTCAGCGAGTCGCCGCCCCACTCGTAGAAGTCGCTGTTCTCGTCCAGCGCGTCCACCCCGAGGGTCTCCCGGTAGGCGTCGGTCACCAGCGAGGTCAGGTCCTGGGTCGTGGTCATGGGGGTCCTCCTGTGGGTTCGTGGGTCGTCTGCCGTGCAGTTGGTCGTCGTGCGGTGAGCCGATGGCGTCGCCGCGGCCGTGCAGGCCGTGCAGGCCGTGCCGGCTGTCTCGGTCGTGTTGGCCGTGCCTGTCGTGCCTGTCGTGCCTGTCGTGCCTGTCGTGTCGGTCGTGTCGGCCGGGTTGGCCGTTCCGGTCGCGTCGGCCACGTCGGCCACGTCGGCCGTGTTGGCCGTGTTGGCCGTGCTCGTTGTGCTCGCGGTCCTACTCGTGCTTGCCGTGCTCGCCGCGGTCGCCGTTCCTGCCGTGCTCGGCGAGGTCCCCGGCCGCCGCGGCCAGTGCCTCCGCCGTGTTGCCGCCCGAGACGACGGCGACGGCCCGCCCCGCGTCCCGGCCCGCGCGCAGCGCCCCCGCCAGGGCGACCGCCCCGCTGGGTTCCGCGGCCACGCCGCGGCGCCGCAGCAGCGCCGCCGCCGCGAGGACCTCGGCGTCGGACACGGCGATCAGTTCGTCGACCCGGTCGCGGACGATCGGATAGGTCACCACGCCCGGCGCCTGTGCGCGCAGCCCGTCGGCGACGGTGTCGCTGGGCGCCAGCCGTACCGGCCGTCCGGCGGCCAGCGAGCGTGCGTACCGGGGGGTCGCCGCGGGTTCCACGCCCACCACCCGCACGGGGTGCTCCCGGGCGGCCAGGCACACCCCGGCCAGCAGCCCGCCGCCGCCCACCGGGACGTACAGGGTCCGTACGTCGGGCACTTCGGCGAGGATCTCCCGGCCGACGGTGCCCTGCCCCGCCACCACCAGCTCGTGGTCGGAGGACGGCACCAGCAGTGCCCCGGTCTCCTTGGCCAGTTCCTCGGCGCGGGCGTCCCGGTCGGCCACCCCGCCCGACACGCTCACCGTACGGCCGCCCAGGGCGCGGATCGCGGCGGCCTTCACCGGGCTGGCGCCGGCCGCCAGCACCACCGTCACCTCGATGCCGAGCGGCCGGGCCAGCCGGGCCAGGGCGAGCCCGTGGTTGCCGGAGGAGCCGGCGACGATCGCGCCCGCCCCGAGCGCGAGCACCGCGTTCGCGGCACCGCGCAGCTTGAACGAGCCGCCGTACTGGAGGTGTTCGGCCTTCAGCAGCAGCCCCCAGCCGGACCTGCGGCGGCCCGGCGCGGGCAGCCCCGGCAGCAGCGGGGTGCACCGCACGTGCCCGGCGATCCGCGCCGCGGCCTCGGCCACGGCCCCGGCCGCCACGGCGAGGGAGGACGGTCCCGGGGGTCCCGGCGGAACCGCTGCGGACACCCGCGGGGTGTCCGGGCCGCCGGACGACGGCGCAGGTACCGGCGAAGCCGCCTGCGCCGCAGGCCGCGCCCGCCGCGGAGCGGGCACGCGCGCCCCCGCCGGCGCGCACCCGGGTCCGCCTCCGGGGCCGGACCCGGCAGCGGATCCCGCGGCCGGCCGCCGACCGGGCGCCGACAACGGCGCCGCCCCGGATGCGGACCCTGACACGGGAGTGGCAACGGACCCGGGCGCGGAGACGGAACCGGTCACGGAGCCGGGGACGGGTGAGGGAACGGGCGCGGACACGGACCCGGGGGCGGAGGTGGGAACGGGCGCGGAGGCGGACCCGGTCACGGATCCGGTCACGGATCCGGTCACGGACCCCGTCACGGCCCCGGACCTGGACACGGCCCCGGCGACGGATCCGGGAACGGGCGCGGAGGCGGACCCGGGCGCAGGCGCCGGGACGGACACCGGTACGGGCGCGGCGACGGGCGTCGGCACCTCCGCCGGGCGGGGCGGGCGCAGGACGGACCCGGTGCGGTTCATCGGCGGCCTCCGGTCTCGGTCAGGGCACGGCGGTCCGCCTTGCCGCTGCGGGTGGTGGGCAGCCGGTCCAGCCGCTCGAACCGGCGCGGCATCAGGTGCGGCGGCAGCGTGCTGCCCAGGTGGGTGCGGAGCGCCGCGTCCGGGGTGTCCGCCAGGTCACCGGTCACATGGGCGACCAGGAACACGCGCCCCTGCCCGTCCGTGCCGGGCGTCACCACCGCCCCCGTCACCCCGGGGTGGGCCAGCAGGGCGCCCTCGACCTCCGCCGGGTCCACCCGGTAGCCGCGGATCTTCAGCTGCCTGTCGCCCCGGCCCAGGTACTCCAGGTTGCCGTCCGGCAGCCGCCGGGCCCGGTCACCGGTCCGGTACATGCGCGCCCCCGGCGGCCCCCACGGGTCCGGCACGAAGCACTCGGCGGTCCGTCCCGGCCGCCCCCGGTAACCGCGTGCCACCCCGACGCCGCCGATGTGCACCTCCCCGGCCTCCCCCTCGGGGACCGGCGCCAGGGCCGCGTCCAGCAGGCGTACGGCGACCCCGTCGATCGGGGTCCCGACCAGGTCGGCGCGGGTGTCCGGGTCGGCCGGGACGGCGTACCGGGTGGAGGTCATCGTGCACTCGGTGGGCCCGTACTGGTTCACCAGTGCCCCGCTCAGCAGGGACCGCCCGCCGGCCGCCAGGAACGGCCGCAGCGACTCCCCGCTGGACACCACCAGCCGTACGCCGGGAGGCAGTCCGGCCGCTCCCGGCTGACCGGCCAGGAAGGACAGGAAGGACGGCGTCACGCTGAGCAGGGAGTTCACCCCGTGCTCCCGTACGGTGGCGGCGAACTCCTCGGGCCGCAGCAGTGCCGAACGCGGTACGAGGACCAGCCGGCCGCCCGCGAGCAGCGGAGCGAAGGTGTCCCGGACGGAGGCGTCGTAGCCGGCCGGGGCCAGCTGCAGGGTGACCGTGTCCGGCCCCAGCCCGTAGGCGCGGACCACGAACCGCAGGTAGTTGTCCAGGCCGCGGTGCTCCACCAGCACGGCGCTGGGCTCCCCGGTGCTGCCCGAGGTGTGGCTGACGTACGCCAGCGTCCGCCCGTCCGGGGGGCCCGCCGGGCCCGGGCCCGGCGGTACCGCGCCGGGCCGGTCCAGCAGCACCGGCTCCCCGGGCACCAGCGGGGCGAAGCGGGCGGCGCCGGCCGAGGTGGTCAGCAGCAGGTCCGCGCCGCCGCTGCGCACCAGCGCGGCGAGCCGGGCCGGGGGCTGTTCCACGTCCAGGCCGAGGAAGGCCGCGCCGGAGCGCACCACGGCCGCCAGGGCGACCACGGCGTCCACGCCGCGTTCCACGGCCACCGCGCACACCGTCTCCGGGCGGGCGCCGCGGGCGTGCAGCAGCAGGGCGAGGGCCTCGATCCGGGCGGCCAGGGCGCCGTAGGTGACGTCGCCGCCCGGGGTGGTGACCGCGATCCGGTCGGGTGTGCGGCGGGCGTGCGCGGCGATGTCGTCGACGAAGGTGCGCATCACGCCTCCCGGGGCGGCTCTGCGGGAGCCTGCCCGAGCGCCGTCTGGTCCACGGCCACGAAGCGCAGCTCCGAGGTGTACGTGCGGCCCTCGTCGTCGGTCAGCCAGGCCTGCTCCGGCGTCGGCAGCATCTCGCTGACCTTCAGCCGGGCCCCGGGGTCCTTGCGGGCCAGCCGGCGGGCCGCCTTGGCGAGGATGGTCACGTACACCGGGCTGTCGAAGTCCACGTAGAAAGGCCGGGGTTCGGTCGGCGAGACCACGAACACGAAGCGCGGCAGGTCGTGTTCGCGCTGCCAGTGCCGGGCCCGTACGTACCGCTTGGCCTCGGACTTCTCCTCCGCGAAGGCGAGTTCGGACACCGGCAGCGACCAGGTCTCGCGGGCCACCACCATCTTGTCGATGCTGATCCGCGGGGTGTGCTCGCCGCCGGGGCGGAGGGTGAACTTGTCCATCACCCGCTGGGTGAGGGTGTTGGCGTACACGTCGAGCACGTCGAAGGCGGCGCCGTCGGGCAGGACCGCGACCAGCTTCCCGGCCCGTTCCTCCACCGCCACGTCCGCACCGAGCACGGTGCGGGGCCGGTGCGGGTCGCCGGTGTCGTCGATCACGGCGACGTAGTAGTCCTCCGGCCGGTCCAGCGACGGGCGGCTCCGCGTCGACCAGCGCAGCGGCAGCTCCTTGGGGAGCTGCGGGAACAGCCGGGGGCCGGGGAAGTCGCGGCCGGTCTCGGCCAGCAGCTCGTCGCGGTCGGGGTGCTGGTGGACGAAGAGGGAGGCGCCCATCGTGTTGAGCGCGCAGTGCATCTCGCCGAGGACCAGCTCGAACTCCCCGCGGGCCACGGCCGCCCGGTCCTCGGCGACGACCAGCACGTCCGGGCTGAAGTAGCGGGCCAGCGACCAGCCGGCGCCCGGCTCCTCGAACTCCTCGCGGACCCGCTCGGCGATGTCCGCCGAGGACACCCGGACGCTGCGCGCGCCGTCCGGCACGTCCAGGATCCGGGCCCACTTGGCCCGCAGTTCGGCGTGGGCCTCGTCGATGATCCGGCCGGCCTGCGGGTGCGGGGACGGGAGCGTGGCCATCCACAGCTGCCCCAGGTCGACCCGGCCGCCGGGGCCGGCCGCCGCGCGCAGCGTCCCGTACGCCTCGCCGATGAGGGCGCCGATGGCCCGGGTGACCCGGTTGGTCATCCAGCGGGCCGCCGTCAGGCACAGGGCGAGCGGGGTCAGTTCGCCGAGCAGGCCGGTGCCCAGGGTGGCGGTGGCGGCCCGGCGGGCGTCGGAGTACACCAGGCCCCGGCAGGGCGCGGTCCGCGAGCCCTTGGAGCGCTGTGCGTCGGTCGCGGTCAGCGCGGCGAAGTCCGCCTCCAGGGCGCCGATCGCGGCGGTGAGGGCCTCGGCGTCGAGCCCGGCGTCCGCCACCGCGTCCCGCCCGCGCTCCAGGACGGCGAGTTTCGCCAGGGCGGGCTCCCGGACCTCCGGGTCGCCGATCCGGCTCAGGATGGCGCGCAGTTCCCGGTCCGGGTGGGTGCCCGACGGCACGTCCAGCCGCCAGTACGCCCACCGTTTGGCGACCAGGGCTTCGACCGCGGCGGTCGCCGCGTCCGCGGTGAGGCCGGTGGCGGCGGCGATCCCGGCCACCGTCCGCCTGCCGTCGCAGAGTTCGAGCACGGACCGCAGCACCGGGTCGATGTCCTGGGGCGGCCGCCCGGGCATGTTCACCCGGGCACCACGGCCGGCGCCGTTGTCACTGCCGTTGTCGCTGCCGTCACCGTCGATGCGTACGAAGGAGACCCGGCGCGGCGGGATCCAGGCGCGTACCGCCGGGTCCGCCCCCAGCGTCTTGGCGAGCGCGTCGATCGCCCAGCTGGCGAAGTACACCCGGGAGTCGGCGAGGAAGCCGGAACCGGGGTCCACGGCGATGTCCCGGGTGCCGAGGTCCCAGCGGCCCCAGCCGACCGGCCCGAAGAAGCCGATGGTGTCGTTCTTGACGCAGAACCGCTGCCAGTAGTGCGCGACGAGTTCCTCGCGCTGCCGCGGCATGCTGGTGCGGCTCTCGGCGGTCGGCGTCCAGTTCAGGAACGGCGCGATGCCGGTGCGCAGCACGGCAGGGTTCTGCCAGGCGACGGCGGCACGGAACCGGGGCGAGGCGGCGATCTCCTGGAGCCGGACCGCGGTGGCCACGGCGCCGGAGCCGAAGGACTCCGCGAAGGCGTCCCATTCCTGCCCGGCGAGCGGATCCCCGGGCCCGAACTTGTCGGCGGCGAGCGCCAGCCCGGGTGGGGCCATGCGCAGCACCCCCTCGGCGGGGAAGCCCGGCCCGCGCAGGGCGAAGTGCTCCCACAGGCGCCACCCCCCGCTGGGCAGATGCACGTTCTCCGGGGTTTCCGGGCTCTCCGGCATGACGGAACTCCTTCCAGGCTGGCGTGGTCAGAACCCTGCCGGGGCGGACACCCGGCCGGACAGGGAAGGAGCGGCAGCATCCTCCGCCGGTCCTGCTGCGCGTTTGTCTCTGTGGCCGGCCGGTCCCGGCGGGGCACGCTGGCCCCGACCACGACAGCGGGCGAGTGCGGGAGGACGGACAGATGACTCACGGCGACGGCGACGAGGCCGGTTACCGGGTCGTGCGCAACGACGAGGAGCAGTACTCGATCTGGCGGACGGACCGGGAACTCCCGGCCGGCTGGCACGCCGAGGGGACGGAGGGCACCCGGCAGGAGTGCCTGGACCACATCGGCCGGGTGTGGACGGACATGCGGCCGCTCGGCCTGCGCCGGCGGATGGCGGACGCGGGCGTCTGACCGTCCGCCGAGGCGGGCGCGGGCGTCTGACCGTCCGCAGCTGCGGACGCGACGGCGGGACGCCGAGGGGTGGGCGGGGCCGACACGGTCCCCGCCCACCCCTCGGTCCTTTTTTGGCCCGGTGGGACGATCCTCAATACGATCCGGCGATGATCACAAGACAACGGCTGGCGGCAGGAGTGTGCGGACTGCTCGCCGCACTGGCCGTCGGACTTCCCCCCACCCCCGCCGCGGCCGACGCCCCGGCGGCGAAGGAACCCCCCAAGGTCGAACTGGTCCTCGACGTCAGCGGCTCCATGCGCGCCACCGACATCGACGGCAAGTCCCGCATGGCGGCCGCGAAGCAGGCGTTCAACGAGGTCATCGACGCCGTCCCGGACGAGGTCCGGCTGGGCATCCGCACCCTGGGCGCCGACTACCCGGGCCAGGACCGGCAGCAGGGCTGCAAGGACACCCGGCAGCTCTACCCGGTCGGGACGCTGAACCGCACCGAGGCCAAGACGGCGGTGGCCACCCTCGCCCCCACCGGCTGGACCCCGATCGGGCCCGCCCTGCTCGGCGCGGCCCAGGACCTCGAAGGCGGCGACGCCACCCGCCGGATCGTGCTCATCACCGACGGCGAGGACACCTGCGCCCCGCTCGACCCCTGCGTGGTGGCCCGGGAGATCGCGGCCAAGGGCATACACCTGGTCATCGACACCCTCGGCCTGGTCCCGGACGAGAAGACCCGCCGGCAGCTGGTCTGCATCGCCGAGGCGACCGGCGGCACGTACACCTCCGTACGGCACACCGACGAACTCTCCGGGCGGGTCAGACAACTCGTGGACCGCGCCGCGGACCCGGTCGTCAACCCCGTCGCCACCGAGGGCGGACGGCAGTGCCAGGGCGCCCCGCAGCTGAAGCCCGGCCTCTACAGCGACCGCGAGTCCTTCGGCGAGCACCGCTGGTACCGGGTGGACGTCAAGCCCGGCCAGGAACTCCGGGCCTCCGTCAGCGTCGCGGCCGACCGGGCCGTCAACAACGACTACGGCGTGCTGATCCGCGCCACCACCACCCACGGACGGGAGATCGTCCGCGGCTCGGAGGCCGGCGACGGGCGCACCGACGTGATCTCCGCCGGCCTGCGCTACCCCAAGGGCGAGGTCGACGACGAGGAGGACGAGTCGGGCTCCGGCACGGAGACCGTGTGCCTGCAGGTCAGCAACTCCTTCTCGGCGCCCGCCGGGGTCAAGACCACGCCCGGCATGCCGCTGGAGCTGACCGTCGACCTCGTCGACGGGCCCGGCGACGCCTCCGACGCGGCCTCCTTCGGGCTGGGCCGCGGCTGGTGGCTGCTGCTCGTCCTGGTACTGGCCGGGCTGCTCGCCGGCCTCGTGTGGGGCTGGCTGTCGCGCTGGCGCGTTTCCGTCTGGAGGACCAACTGATGCGGGCCGTACGCACACTGACCGCCGGCCTGCTGGCCGGGACCGCGCTGCTCGCCGGCGTCTGCGCCGGGCCGGCCCTGGCGGCGACCCCGTCGCCCGGCGCGCCCACGGACGGGTCGAAGGACTCCGCCGCCCCCACCGAGGCGGGCACCGGCTTCCGGACCGCGGCCGCGTTCCGGCCCGGCCAGAAGGCCACCGCCTCGGCCTCCACCGGCGACTACCTGTACTGGGTGGTCCCGCTGGACGCGGGCCAGCGGGCCACCGTCAAGGCCACCGTCACCCTGCCCGAGGCGGCCTCCCGGCACGGCGCCTCGACCTGGCGGCTCGACGTGTACGACGGCCTGCGCCGCCGCCAGCCCTGCACCTACGGCGCGCAGACCGCGTCGGCCGCGAAGGAGGCCGGGTCGGTCCAGGTGTCCTGCACCCTGCGCACCGTACGGACGGGCGCCGAGGCATGGTCGAACGACCCGCTGCCGGGCAGCTACTACGTGCGGCTGACGGCCACCGGCGGCCCGCAGGAGGACCTGGGCCTGCCCGTGCAGGCGGCCGTCGAGGCGTCCGTGCGGGACACGGGCGGCGCCCACGCGGTGGACGGCGCCCTCGGGGCGCCGCTGGTCCCGGGCGCGGCACCGTCCTCGGGCTCGCTGCGTGAGCCCGAGGACGGCTGGTCAGGCGGCTGGTGGTCGGACCGCTGGCTCTGGACGGCGGCGGGCGGCGTACTGGCCGCGATGGCCGGCGTCTTCGGCTACTCCCTCACCCGGGGATCGGGCCGCCGCGCCTGACCCGGCCGGATCGCCACGGCCGGGGCCGTCCGGGGGAAGGAGCCCCCGGGCGGCCCCGGTGCGTTCGGACCCTCCGGCCCACGTACGCCCCCCGGCGCAGGTGGGCCGGAACGGCCGGGCTCACGGGGAGTACGGGCCTACGGGGCGCTCAGGCCCAGGGTGTAGGCGCCGGACCCGCTGTACGCGTGGACCAGGTAGCGGTAGTAGCCGGCGGTCCCGTTGTAGCTGATGTCCTCGTCGGCGCCTGCGTCACCGGAGACCGCGACGTCGACCCAGCCGGAGCCGTTCCACTTCTGCAGGTAGAGGTCGAAGTCGGTGCCGGCCGGGCCGCGCAGGCAGCCCGTGTGGGCGCCGGACGTGGCCGAGTGGTAGTACGAGCCGTCCGGCTGGACCTGGGCCTGCCCGGAGGCCAGCGTCCCGCGGTACGTGTACTCGCTGTTGTCGCAGCCGGTGGGCGGGGTGGTGGTGCCCACGGCCAGGTTGTAGGTGACCGAGTGGGTGGCCGACCCGGTGCCGGTGACCGTGATCGGGTAGGTCCCGTCGGCCGCCGAGGCGGAGGCCGCCACGGTCATGGTGGCCGACTGGCCGGAGGTCACCGAGGAGGGGCTGAAGGAGACCGTGACCCCGGCCGGGGCGCCGCTCGCGGTGAGCCGCACGGTCTGCGCGCCGCCACCCGTGGTGGAGGTGTTCACCTTGGCGGTCACCGAGCCGCCCGGCTGGACCGAGCCGGAGGCCGGGTCGAGGGCGAGGGAGAAGTCGGGCGTGTTCGTGCCGCCGCAGTCGGTCTCACCGGACTGGGCGGGGACCCGGATCGCGTCCCAGGCGGCCTTGACCGCCTGGCACTCGGCGCTGCCGTAGGTGTTCTTGGCGGAGGCCAGGGTGGCCTTGCGGGCGGCGGGGTGGTTCCAGCCGGAGGTCTTGGCGAGCAGGGCACCCATGAAGATCTTGCCGGCCTTCTGGACGCCGATGCCGGTCACCGAGGACGGGCCGCCGGAACATATGGGGCTGGCGGGCTTGCCGCCACCGGGGTTGGACCCTTCCGCCAGCAGGTAGAACCAGTGGTTCTGCGGTCCGGCGGCGGCGTGCACCTCGGTGCCCGAGGTCAGCTGGTTGTAGCAGTTGGGGTCGTTGTTGGCGAGCGAGGGGTTGTACATGTAGCGGATCGGCTTGTTGTCGCCGAGGAAGTTCAGCTTCTCGCCGACCGTGTAGTCCGGGGTGTCGTTCGGGTTGTTGGCGAAGTGCTCGGTGAGAGCGCCGAATATGTCCCCGGTGGACTCGTTCATCCCACCGTTCTCGTTGCTGTTGCCGGCGCTGCCGGGCGTCTTGTCGAAGATCTCGTGGCCGTACTCGTGCGCCACCACGTCGATGCCGGTGAGCTGGTTGGTGCCGTTCTGGTTGCGGCCGAAGGTGGTCTTGGTGCCGTCGTAGTAGGCGTTGACCTCGCCCAGGCCGGCGCGGGCGGGGACCATTCCGCCCTGCCCGTTGATCCCGTTGTAGCCGAACCACTGGTTGAGCATGTCCGATTCGCGCTGCGCCCCGTACATGATGTCCACGCAGGCAGTGACCAGGTCGTTGGCGCCGCCGTTGCCCCACGGCGAGGAGCCGGTGTACGTGCTGCCGTTCTGGCCGCCGCAGCGGAAGCCGGAGCGGTTCGGGTCGGTCATCGAGGAGGCGGCGGTGTCGATGGTGACGTTGCCGTTGTGGTAGCCGCGGCCCTCGGCGTGCCGGACCTTGTCGTTCGCCTGCACCACCTTGCCGGTGTTGGCGTCCACGTACGTGTCCAGGCCGGCCGGGGCGTTCTTCGCGGTGCGGCCGGTGACCAGGGTGTGCCAGGCCAGCACCGGCCGGCCGTCCTTGACCAGCACGGTCAGCTCGGGCTTGGTGGCCCCCTCCACGGAGGCCAGCTGTCCGCGGGCGGTGGCCTCGGCGGCGGCCGCCGAAACCCTGTTGCGGGTCGACAGGCCGAGGGCCGGGGCGGGGGCCGCGGTGATGTCGCGGACCTTGCCCGCGCTGTCCGCGAGCACCACGGCGTCGCCGCCGCCGTGCACCGGCAGACCGCGGTAGGTGCGCTGGTACGCGGTGTAGAAGAGGCCGTTGGCCCACGGGGTCACCGAGGTCCGTACGAGCTTCTCGTCGGCGCCGTGGCGGAGGGCGTCGAGGCCGTTCGCGGCCGCGGTGTCGGCGGCGGCGAGGGCGAGGGACCGGCCGCGCTCGGGGGGCGCGGGCTGCGGCTGCGGGGATGCCGCCGAGGCCGTTCCGGCGACGACGCCGGCCAGGCTCGCGGTCAGCGCGAGGGCTGCCACGGCCGCCGTCATTCTGGTGCGCTGCAACGTCTGCTCCGATCAGGTGGGGGGAGATGGTGGGTCGCGCCGAGTATCAGCGTGTGCATGACCAGACAGGGACATCTCTGCAGGCATAAGACCGGGGTTATGGTGCGCCGCCCGCACCTTGCATACGCTGCCGAAATGCAGCTGGAGTTGAGACATCTGGAGGCCGTCTGCCGGATTGCGGAAGCGGGCAGTCTGGGGCGGGCGGCGACCCGGCTGGGGGTTTCCCAGCCGGCGCTCTCCGCCCAGCTGCGCCGGATCGAGCGGGTCGCCGGCGGCGAGCTGTTCTTCCGCGGCCGCAACGGCGTCGAGCCCACCCCGCTGGGGGAGTTCGTCCTGGAGCGGGCCCGCCGCGTCCTGGGCGAGATGGACGCACTGGCCGCCGGCGCGCGGGCCGTCGCCCAGGCCGCCGGGCCGCTCCGGCTGGGCTGCATCCTGCTCGTCCTGGTCGACGAACTCCTCCGCCTGCTCGACAACATGACGGACGGCCAGGGGATCTCGGTGGAGCTGGAGCACTCGGTCACGGTGCTCACCCGGATGCTGGGAAACGGCCAGTACGACGTGATCGTCTACGGCGAGGTCGGCGACCACGAGGTCCCGCTCCCGGAGGGCACGCTGGCCCGCACCCTGATCGCCCGGGAGCCGTTCTGCGTCCGCCTCGCCGAGACCCACCGGCTGGCCGGGCGGCAGCGGATCGACCTCGCCGACCTGGCCGGGGAGCCCTGGATGACCCTGGTGGAGGACGACGACGGCGGCCCCGAGGCACTCGTCGCCGCCTGCGCCCGGGCCGGCTTCACCCCCGATCTGCGGCACCGCATCACCGACCGGAAGATGCACTACGACCTGGTCGCCGCCGGCCGTGCGGTCTCCCTGACCCAGCCCACCGCCCCCGCCGCCCCCGGCACCGTCCTCCGCCCCCTGACCGGCGACCCCGTCACCGGCCGCATCCGCCTCGCCTGGAACCGCTCGGCCGTCTCCACCGCCCAGGCCGCCCTCCTCTACGGCGCAGCCGGCCGCGCCTACCTGGCGAACCTCGACAACAACCCGTTCCACCGCACCTGGTGGGACGCCCGCCCGGAACTCCACCCACGACTGGACCCGTAACCCTCGGCGACGCGCAGACGGCACAGCGCGGCAATCAGTCGAACGCCCGCCCGATCCGCCCCCCGACCGCCCCGCCCCCGACCGCTCCGGCCACCCCCAGCCCCAACCCGATCAGCACCAGCGCCACCCCACCCGTCGCAACCCCCAGCCCCACCACCACCCCCGTCCCGAACGCCGCCAGCGCCGTCCCGCCCACGAACGACCCGGCAGCCCTGCCCTGCGTCTCCCGCCGCCCCGGCCCCCGCGCCGTCACCACCTCGGCCGTCGTCAGCGCCGCGCCGAGCACCAACAGCGCCTTGCCCGCGAACCGGAGCCCCTTGCCGACCGCACCGGCCAGCGGCGCGCCCTCGGCCTGGTTCGCGGTCACCGAGAGGATCTCGGGCCCGCGCGGACCGGCACCGGCCGCGAGGTCCAGGGCCACCAGGACCTCCTGTTCCGCCGCGAGCCCGGCCTTCCCGGTCCGGGCGAGGATCTCGTTGACCCGGACGACGTCCTTCGGGTCGATCCGCACCCGCACCACGTACGTACGCGACCTGGCCACCGGCGGCAGCAGCTTGAGGTTCTCCGCCGTGGGTTCGAGCTCGGTCAGCGAGATCAGCGGACTGACCGCGGTGGCGTTCTCCACGGCGTGCGCGGAGGTGACCACCCTGAGCAGCGCGGCCTCCTCCGCAGTGAGCGCGCCCACCCCGCCGGCCTTCAGCCGGGCGGCCAGCCGCGACAGGTCGCCGGGCTGTACGCCCTTCCGCCTGAAGTACTCGAAGCCCTTGATCCGCTCCCCGATGTCACCGGCCTGGTCCAGCCGGGGCCTGAGTTCGCCCGCCCCGGGGTGGACGAACCGGGTGTACACGTTCGGGGCCCCCGGCGCCCCGGAACCGGGCAGCGGATCCACGTACCGCAGCGTGGAGAGCCCCGCGGAGGACAGCGCCCCGGTCGCGTACGGCAGCACCTCGCCGGCCGCGTCCGGATCGAGATCGGTGCCGGGCCCCGGCCCCGACGGCGGCGCGTAGGCGAGCGGCGCGACGATCTCGTAGGTCACCCCGACCGGGACGACCTGCTCGCCGCCCGCCCGGGCCGCCGCGTCCGGAGCCGCACCCGGCCCGGCACCCGGCCCGGCCGACGGCCCCGGAGCGGCGCCCGCTCCCCCGGCCGGTTCCGGGGCGGCGGTACCGCCTCCGGCCGCCGCCCGGTACCGGGCCAGCAGCGCGTCCCGTTCCGCGCCCAGCCGCAGCAGTTCCGCCTGCGGCAGGCTCCGGTCGGCCGACTTCCTTTCGTTCTCCAGCAGTTCCCGTTCCAGGTCCGCCGTCCCCGGCAGCGGCTGCCGGCGCAGCACCGGCCCGGCGGCACCCCGTCCCCGCCCCTGCTGGTGCTGGGCCACGTGGGCCAGTTCGTGGGCCAGCAGCCTGCGGCGGCCCGGCGCGTCCCCGGACCGGTCCGACCGGCCCAGGACCACCTGGTCGCCCACCGTGAACGCCCCGGCCCCGACCGAAGCCGCGGCCGCCTCGGCGGAGGTCCCGCTGTGCACCCGTACCCGCGACAGGTCCAGCCCCAGCCGCGAGCCGAACACCTCCAGGTCCGTCCCCGTTCCGCCCGGCGAGGGACGTACGTGCTCCGGCACCAGCAGCCCGGCCAGCCGCTCCGCCTCGCGCTCCAACGGGTCGTGGACCGGCCCGACCACGGATCCGGCCGCGGATCCGACGGGCTGCGGCAGCGGCACGTGCCGCGCCGGTGTCGGCACCTCCCGGGCGCCCCGCAGTCCGGTGCTCACCTCGTGCATCGGCGCCTCCCGGACCGTCCCGAACCGTCGACCGCGTCGGCCCGCTCCTACCCCGCCGCCGCACACGGAAAGCGGGCGCGGACCCGGTCCACGGGGGCACGGGCGGGGCGCAACGCGTGCGCACGCCCCACCGGGTGGCGACGCCCTGTCACATCGCGGCAAGCGGTGGCACGACCGCCGCCGAGGGGTCGCCACCGCGCACCGCGAGGGTGAACCATGCCGTCATGCCCGTCGTTCGCCGGTTGTACGACGGGCCGTCATGCACGGGCCGCCGGGTGGTCCCGATGGGGCGCTGTTCTGTACGCGCCCCTCGTACGCCACCCCCTCACCCCCCGAGGTTCGTCACCCATGGCTGAAGTCAATCGCCGCCGGTTCCTGCAGATGGCGGGCGGTACCGCCGCCTTCGCGATGCTCTCGGAGAGCATCGCCCGGGCCGCCGCGATCCCCGCCCAGGGCACCACCGGCACCATCCAGGACATCGAGCACATCGTCGTACTGATGCAGGAGAACCGTTCCTTCGACCAGTACTTCGGCACGATGAAGGGCGTCCGCGGATTCGGCGACCCCCGCCCGGTGCTGCAGGACAACGGGAAGTCCGTCTTCCACCAGTCCAACGGAACCAAGGACGTCCTGCCCTTCCACCCCCAGGTCAACGACCTGGGCATGCAGTTCGTCGAGGGGCTGAACCACGACTGGGCCGGCGGCCACCAGGCGTACAACAACGGCAAGTACGACAAGTGGGTGCCCGCCAAGACCGCCACCACCATGGCGTACATGACCCGGAACGACATCCCGTTCCACTACGCCCTGGCCGACGCCTTCACCGTCTGCGACGCCTACCACTGCTCCTTCATCGGCGCCACCGACCCCAACCGCTACTACCTGTGGTCCGGCTACACCGGCAACGACGGCACCGGCGGCGGCCCGGTCCTCGGCAACCAGGAGGCAGGCTACGGCTGGAAGACCTACCCCGAGCGCCTGGAGTCGGCCGGGGTCTCCTGGAAGGTCTACCAGGACATCGGCGACGGCCTGAACGCCGCCGGCTCCTGGGGCTGGATCAACGACGCCTTCCGCGGCAACTACGGCGACAACTCCCTGCTCTACTTCAACTCCTTCCGCAACGCCCAGCCCGGCAGCCCCCTCTACGAGAAGGCCCGCACCGGCACCAACGCCAAGGCCGGCGACGGCCTCTTCGACCGCCTCCGCGCCGACGTCACCGCCGGCACGCTGCCCCAGGTCTCCTGGATCGCCGCTCCCGAGGCGTTCAGCGAGCACCCGAACTGGCCGGTCAACTTCGGCGCCTGGTACATCTCCCAGGTCCTCGACGCCCTGACTTCCAACCCGTCCGTCTGGGCCAAGACCGCCTTCTTCATCACCTACGACGAGAACGACGGCTTCTTCGACCACGTCGTGCCGCCGTACCCGCCGGCCTCCGCCTCCTGGGGCCTGTCCACCGCGGACGTCACCGGCGACCTCTACAAGGGCAGCAGCGGCTACGCGGCCGGCCCCTACGGCCTGGGTCCGCGCGTCCCGATGATCGTCGTCTCCCCCTGGAGCAAGGGCGGCTACGTCTGCTCCGAGACCTTCGACCACACCTCGGTCATCCGCTTCATGGAGAAGCGCTTCGGCGTGTCCGAGCCGAACATCTCGCCCTGGCGCCGCGCCGTCTGCGGCGACCTCACCTCGGCCTTCGACTTCAGCGTCTCCGACGCCGCCCCGGCCGCCCTGCCCTCCACCACCGGCTACCTCCCGCCGGACCACGACCGGCACGCCAGCTATCACCCCACCCCGCCGGCCACCGGCGCCCTCCCGGTGCAGGAGGCGGGCTCCAAGCCCTCCCGCGCCCTCGGCTACGCCCCCTACGTCGACGGCGCCCGCACCACCTCCACGGGCAAGTTCACCCTGACCTTCTCCTCCGGGCCCGCCCTCGGCGCGCACTTCCACATCACCTCGGGCAACCGCACCGACGGCCCCTGGCCCTACACCGTCGAGGCGGGCAAGACCCTGTCGGACACCTGGAGTACCTCCAGCTCCACCGGCAACCAGATCGACCTGACGGTCTGGGGCCCCAACGGCTTCCTGCGCACCTTCCGCGGCCCGGCGAAGAAGACCGGCCCCGAGGTCACCGCCCGCCACAACGCGACCACCGGCAACCTCGACCTCACCCTCAAGAACGGCGGCAGCACCGCCGTCAACCTCACCGTCACCAACGCCTACGGCGGCACCTCCCAGACCCTCCGCGTCGCCGCAGGCGCCACCACCACCCACACGGTGGACCTCCGCACCACCGCCCGCTGGTACGACGTCAAGGTCGTCTCCGACCTCGACACCACCTTCCTCCGCCGCTTCGCCGGCCGCGTGGAAACGGGCGCCCCGGGCATCTCCGACCCGGCCATCAGGACCGCCTGACCCGGTCCCGGGAACACGCAGCAGCCGCCGCTCCCACACCGGCAGCAGGTCGGGGCGGCGGCTGCGCGCATGCCGGAGCAACGGGTTGCGGGTGGTGTACCGGCGCACGGCCGCCGGCCTGCCGGGGTCATGCGGGGGCCGGGGGCCGGCCGCGGAGGACTCCTGAACGAGGGGTGAAGGGCGGTATGGCACGGCGCCGGCTGGGCAGGACGTACGGCGTTGGTTCCGTCCGGACCGCCCCGTGAGGAGAACGCATGCCCATCGCCCACCGCAGGATCGGCACCGGCCCCGTCCGCGTCATCGTGCTGCACGACTGGTTCGGGACCTCGGCCAACTGGGGCTCCGTACTGGACTACTTCGACACGGACGCCTTCAGCTACGCCTTCCTCGACTACCGGGGCTACGGCGAGCGCCGTGAGGTCCCCGGCCGGTTCGATGTGCCCGAGATCGCCGAGGACGTGCTCACCCTCGCGGACGAGCTCGGCTGGGACAGCTTCTCGCTCATCGGGCACTCCATGGGCGGCAAGGCCGTCCAGCAGGTACTGGCCCTCGCCCCCGAGCGGGTCGAGAAGCTGGTCGGGCTCACCCCCGTCCCGGCCGGCCCGTACGAGATGGACGCGGCGACCCTCGGCCTGTTCCGGGGCGCGGCCGGGTCCGCCGGCAACCGCCGCGCGATCGTCGACCTGATCACCGGGAACCGGGCGAGCGGGCACTGGGTCGACCGGATGGTCGCCCACTCCCTGGAGATCTCCGACGAGGGCGCCTTCGCGAGCTACCTGGAGAGCTGGCGGACCCTCGACCTCAGCGATGCCGTCAAGGGCAGCCCGGTCCCGGTGCTGGTCCTGGTCGGTGAGTACGACGCCGCGCTGACCGCCGAGGTCATGCGGGCCACCTGGTCCGTCTGGTACCCCAACGCCCGCGTCCACACCCTCCCCGGGGCCGGCCACTACCCGCCGCAGGAGACCCCGGTCGCCTTCGTCACGGAGGTCGAGTCCTTCCTCCGCTGAGCCGGGGCCCGGCCGGTCCTTCACCCGCCCTCCCCGGATCCCGCCGCCCCCGTGACCCGCCCGCCGATCAGGCGTGTCGGGGGACCGGACCGGTGTGGGAGACCAGGGGACGCCGCCCCAGGTGCTTTCTTGGTGCGGATGTGACCGACGGGGCGGGGAAGGGCTGGTGGGTTTGCGTGGAGAGTGGAACGAAGACGGCCTACAACGGCACGAGGGCGACCGACAGGGGCGCGAAGGGCGCCTACAAGGGCACGTCCACCCGGGCGATTGTGCACCAGTACGACTACCTGGGTGACTTCTACCAGCTGCTCCTGGGGGAGCGGCTGGTCTACTCCTACGGCATGTGGGAGGACGGCGACACCCTGGAGAAGGCCCAGCTGCGCAAGCTGGACCACCACGCCGAGGCGGCCCGCGCGACCGGCGCCGCACGCGTCCTGGACGTCGGCTGCGGCTACGGCAGCCTGCTCCAGCGCCTGGTCGAAGACCACGGGGTCAAGCACGCCGTCGGCCTGAACATGAGCCCGACCCAGACGGCGTGGGCCCGTGACCAGAACTGGCCGGGCTGCGAGGTCCGGGTCGAGAACTGGTTCGACCACCGCCCCGAAGCGCCGTACGACGCGATCATCGCGATCGAGGCGGTGGAGCACTTCGCCGGCAACACCCTGTGGCGCTCCAAGCGGGTGGCCCGCTACCGGCAGTTCTTCGAGCGCAGCCACGCCTGGCTCCGCCCCGGCGGTCGGATGTCCATCCAGGCCAACGCCTGGGACGACCGCGGCTGGCTGCCCTCGCTGGTGCTGCCGCCCGCCGGTCACCGCCGGCCCGGCGCGGCCGCCCTCTACGACGGCGCCCGCAACGTGTGGGAGGGCTGGCAGGCGTCCCGCAAGGTGTACCCGGAGACCTGCCTGCCCACCCTGTCCGAGCTGAACGAGGCCAGCAGCGGCCTGTTCCGGCTCATCGAGACACGGCGGGACCCGCAGGACGGCGTGGCCACCGTCACCGCCTGGACGCAGCGGGCCGAGGCGAACCGGCAGCGGGGCGCCGGCCTCATCGGGGCCAAGGCGGTCTCCGACGTCATCAGCGAGCAGCGGACCGCGCTCCGGTTCCTCCGCGAAGGACGGTTCACCCTGATCCGGCTCGTCCTCGAACGCCTCTGAGCTCGGCTCTGAGATCGTCTCTGGGATCGCCTCTGATGTCGCCTCTGATGTCGCCTCTGACGTCGGCTCCGGGAACGACCCCCCACCCGCCCCGGCGTCACCGCGTGTGCAGTCGGCCCACCAGCCACCCCAGGGCCGGCCGCACCTCGCGGTTCCAGGTCTCGTAGTTGTGCCCGCCGCTGGGGAGGACGATCGAGGAGACCCGGGCCGGCGGGCGCACCGCGTCGATGAAGGCCCGCGTGTCGGCGTACTGGTTCTCACCGCGCCGGCTGCTCGCCACCAGCAGGGAGACCGGCGGCTGCGGCATGTTCCGCAGCCGCCACAGCAGGTCGTTCTCCCTGCGGTACCGGTCGTCGCCCCCGAAGAGGTCGCCCGTCGTGGAGTCGCTGGCCGCGTGGTACGACGCCGAGAGGCCGGCCGCGGCCCGGTACGACTCCGGTGCGCGCAGGGCGAGTTTGAGGGCGCAGTAGCCGCCGACCGAGTTGCCCATCACGCCCCAGGCGCGCGGGTCCCGGCTCAGCCCGTAGTGATCGGCCACCGCGGCCCGCAGGTCCTGCGCCAGAAACGTTTCGACCTGCGGTCCGTCCGGAACGTCCATGCACTCGGTGTCGCGCGGGGCCACCACGTTCGGGGTGAGCATCACCAGCACCGCGGGCCGCATCGTCCCCGCCCGGACTCCGTCCAGGGCGACCTGCGGGTACTTGAACAGGTCGATCAGCACCCGGGTGGTGCTGGGGTAGCCGCTGAGGGCGACCACCACCGGGAACCCGGCCCGGGCGGATGCCGGCGCGCTCAGGTATTCCGGGGGGAGGTGGACGTACGCCCGGGTCGAGATGCCGCTCCGGGCCCCGTGCAGCGTCACCGAGTCGATCCGCCCGATCACGGCCGGGTCCGAGGAGCCCCGGTGGCGCCAGGAGTGGGTGCCGTCGACGCGGACCCCCTCCGCGGCCGTGCCGCCCGGCCCGGTCGTCCGTTCCTCCCGGGCCAGGGCCACCAGGTCGCCCCAGGAGGAGTAGAAGCCGTACGAGGAGTTCACCGCCAGCAGCAGCGGAACGCCCAGGGTCAGGGTGACCGCCAGCTGTAAGGCGACGCGGCCGAGGACCGGGCGCGGGCCGCGGGCCGACAGCCGCGGCCAGACCCAGACCGTCAGGGCGAGCACCGCGAGGGCGAGGAGGGAGGCGGCGGTGAGCGTCGGCCAGGTATCGATCGCCATCCGCTCAGCCAACCGCGCCGTGGGCCGTGAGATTGCTGCTCATGACCTTGATCCTGCCAGGCCCGGGGTGAGGACGGCGTCGGGAAAAGCCCGTGGGGCGTACGAGGAACCTCGTACGCCCCACGGGACGAAGGGTGAGTGACGGGACTCGAACCCGCGGCCACCTGGACCACAACCAGGTGCTCTACCAACTGAGCTACACCCACCACGAAGGGCGGCGGACCACCCGTTCGATGTGCACGCACAGCATAGCGGATCAGCGGGGGTGTCCCGCGCCGGGTTTTCCGGTGAGGGCCGGGCGGCCCGGGCCCGGGCCGGGGCGACCGGTCGGGGTGGCCGGTCGCCCCGACCGGTCGCCCCGACCGGGCCGGGCGGACCCCCGTCCCGCCCGGCAGCCGGACGCCCCGGCAGCCGCAGTCAGACCGCGGCCGCCCGCTCGGCCGGCTCCGCCCGCTCCGCCCGCGCGGCCGCATGGCCGACCGCCGCGGCGGCCAGCGCGCGGACCGCCGGATGCGGCCGGGTGCCGTCCCCGTAGAGCTCCGGCTGGAAGAGCGTGGCCAGGAAGAAGGGGTGCCCGGGCAGCTCGGCGATCCGGACCTGCCCGTCCTCGTCCCGCCCGGACAGCCGCAGGCCGTGTGCCGCGAGCACCTCCAGCCCGCGCGGGTCGGGCCCGTAGTTGCAGTGGTAGCGCTCCATGGACCGCTCCGCCCCGAGCACGCTCTCGGCCAGCGAGCCCGCGTCGGCCCGGACCACGCCCTGGTGACCCACGAGGGAGCAGGCGAGCGGGGCGATCAGCGGCTCGTCGGCCGAGGGGTCGTTCTCGGCGTGCGCGGCGTCGGTGAGCCCGCAGACGGTGCGGGCGAACTCCAGCAGCGCGTGCTGGAACCCGCCGCAGGTCCCCAGGAAGGGGATGCCCTGCTCCCGGGCGGTGCGCACGGCGGCCAGCGCGCCGGCTTCGCTGGCGTACGGGCTGCCCGGCAGCAGCCAGACGGCGTCGAACCCGGCCAGGGCCCCGGACCGGGCCTCGGCCTCGGCATCGGCGGTGGGGATCCAGTAGGCGTCGAGGACCAGCTGCTCGCGCTCGGCGAGGGCGTCGAGCAGCAGCGGGATCCGGTTGTGGGAGGTGACGTGCGGGGAGCGGTCGCCGACGAGGGCGATGCGTGCGGTGGTGTTCATGAAGATCATGCTCCCGGCGCCACGGGTTCACGTCCAACGATCATTCCTGCACGCTCCATAAGCAGAACTGATCCCGGGCCGGGCCGTGGGCTGTGGCAGGGCTAATGGAGCAGGGCGGCGACCGAGGCGGCCGCCCCGGACGGCACCCCGGACGAGACCAGCTCCGTACGGTGCACCAGTCGCGGGGCGGCCAGCGGTACGGCCACCCCCGTGCCGGCCGCGGCGGAGGACTCGGCCGTGCCGCGCGGCAGCAGGACCAGTCCGTGCCCGGCCGCGGCGAGGGCGCAGACCGCGCGGACGTCGGTACCCGTGCAGCGGAGCGCGGCCCGCGGCCGGTCCGACCCGACGGCCGCCCGGACCGAGGCGAGGGGCAGCCCGGCATCGGGGGCGTCCAGCCAGCGCGCGTCGGCCAGGTCCGCCGCCCGGACGGAGTCCCGGCCGGCGAACGGGTGCCCGGCGGGGAACAGCACGGCCAGACCCTCCTCGGCCACCCCCACCACGGTGAGCGGAGCCACGTCGGGCAGCCGCAGCGGGTCGCTGGGCGCGGCCAGCCCGTCCACCAGCCCGAGATCGCAGCCGCCGGTGGCGACGGCGGCGGGCACCGCGTCCGGGGGCATCACCGCCAGGGTCGCGCCGGTCGGGGGCAGTGCGGCGAGCAGCCGGGGGCCGACGGCGAGCGGCGAGGCGGCGACGGTGACCCGCTGCGACGGCGCCCCGGCCAGCCGCAGCACATCGGCGCGTGCCGCGTCCAGCCGGAGCAGCAGCGGCCCCGCGTGCTCCAGCAGCCGCACCCCGGCGGGCGTGGGTCCCACGGGCCGCCGGGTCAGCAACTCGGCCCGCAGATCGCCCTCCAGCGCGGCGATGTGCTGCGACACCGCGGACTGCGTGTAGCCGAGCTCACGGGCGGCCGCCGAGAACGACCCCAGGCGCGTCACGGTCACGAACGTACGGAGGAGGTGCGGATCCATCCCGCAAGCATGTCCCACGCCCGGCCCCGGGACGCCCCGCCCGTCCCCGCCCGCACCCGGCCGCCCGCGTACCGCTTTGACCGGGTACGGGACCGCGAACCGCACGGCAGGCCGCGGAGTGGTCGGGAACCGGCCGGGAAACGGCCGAAAACAGCCGCTGTACAGGGCAACCGGATCCGGGGGTCCGGTGGTCAAAGAGAGGCAGGGGCGCCGCGGCGGCCGTCCCGGGAGCACAGGGGACTCCCGGGCCGCCCGCCGCGCGCCCGTCGCCCCTCGGTCCGTCGCCCGTCGGCACACCGCCCTCCGCGCGCCCGTCGGCCCTCCGCCCGCCCCGTGCCCTCCGCCCGCCGGTCTCCCGGCGCGGGCGGATCAAGGGCCCAGGATCACCGCCGACTCGGGCGGGAGGTGGACACGGCCGTCGGGGCCGGGGTGGTCCACCGGGTCCCAGGCGGCCAGTACGCGGACGCCGTTGCGGCCGAGGGCGATGGTGACCGGCTCGGGGGAGAGGTTGACCGCGATGCGGATGTCACCGCGCCGGAAGGTGAGCCAGCGGCGCTCCTCGTCGAAGGCGACCCGGACCGCGCCCAGGTCCGGATCGCGGAGGTCCGGCTGGGTGCGGCGGAGCGCGATCAGGGTGCGGTACCAGGCCAGCAGCCGGGCGTGCGGCTCCCGGTCCGGTTCCGTCCAGTCCAGGCAGGAGCGGTCGCGCGTGGCCGGGTCCTGCGGGTCGGGGACGTCCGCTTCGGACCGGCCGTGCGCGGCGAACTCCCGGCGCCTGCCCGCCCGTACGGCATCGCCGAGGGCCGGGTCCACGTGGTCGGTGAAGTACTGCCAGGGGGTGCGGGCGCCCCACTCCTCGCCCATGAACAGCATCGGGACGAACGGGCCGGTCAGGGTCAGGGCCGCGGCGCAGGCCGACAGGCCCGGCGGGAGCGACGCGGACAGGCGGTCGCCCAGTGCCCGGTTGCCGATCTGGTCGTGGGTCTGGGAGTAGCCGAGGAAGCGGTGGGCGGGGGTGCGGCGGCGGTCCACGGGGCGGCCGTGGCTGCGGCCCCGGAAGGACGACCAGGTGCCGTCGTGAAAGAACACCCGCGTGATCACCTTGGCCAGGGCGGCGAGGGGCGCCGCGGCGAAGTCGGCGTAGTAGCCCTGGTCCTCGCCGGTCAGCGCGCAGTGCAGGGCGTGGTGGAAGTCGTCGTTCCACTGGGCGTGCAGACCCGTTCCGCCGGCCTCGCGGGGGGTCGTCGTACGCGGGTCGCACCGGTCGGATTCGGCGATCAGGAACAGCGGGCGGCCGGTCTCGGCGGCCAGTGCGTCCACCGCCTCCGCCAGCTCCTCCAGGAAGGTCACCGCCCGGCCGTCGGCCAGCGCGTGCACCGCGTCCAGCCGGAGGCCGTCGATGCCGTGGTCCCGCAGCCAGGCGAGGGCGGAGCCGATGAAGTACGCCCGGACCTCGTCCGAGCCGGGGGCGTCCAGATTGACCGCCGCACCCCACGGGGTGTGGTGGGTGTCGGTGAAGTACGGCCCGAAGGAGGGGAGATGGTTCCCCGACGGGCCGAGGTGGTTGTGGACCACGTCGAGGACGACCCCCAGGCCGTGCCCGTGCGCGGCCGCCACGAACCGGTCCAGCCCCTCCGGGCCGCCGTACGGCTCGTGCACCGCCCAGGGGGCCACCCCGTCGTAGCCCCAGCCGTGCCGGCCGGGGAACGGACACACGGGCATCAGCTCGACGTGCGTGACGCCGAGCGAGACGAGGTGGCCCAGGCGGGCTGCGGCGGCGTCGAAGGTGCCCTCGGGGGTGTAGGTGCCGATGTGGAGTTCGTAGAGGACGGCGTCCTGCAGGGGGACGCGGCGCCGCGGCGCGTACGAGACCGGCGGCAGGCCCGACGGCCCGGAGCCGGGTGCGTCGGCGGCGGGTACGGGTGCGGGGGGCGGCGCCGTGACCGCGGTCACCGCGGAGAGGCCGTCCGGCCCGTCCGGGAGCCGCCGCCCCCGCGGGTCGGGCAGCACCGCCGGGCCGCCGTCGAGCAGGAACCCGTACCGGTCCCCCTCGGCGGCCTCGGCGTCGGCCAGCCACCAGCCGTCCCGGCCCGGGTCGCGCTCCATCGGGACGGTGCCCTCGTTGAGCCGCATGTCCACGCGCGCCGCGTACGGCGCCCACACCTCGAACTGCACGGACGGTCCCCTCGTGGTCATCGGGGCCGGTGGTGACCGGCATGCGGGCCGTCGTCCGGGCCCGCATTCAGCCCCATCATTCCCGGCCGGACGGGGGAGTTCTGGACACTCCGCCCCCGACGGGCCGACAATCACCCTGTGACGTCCAGTTTCGAATTGCCCGCCTACCCCGCGCCGCGGCTGTCCGACGCCGAGCGCGACCGGGCGCTGGGCCTGCTGCGCGACGGCGCCGCCGAGGGGAAGCTCTCGCACGACACCTTCCTGCGCCGGATGGAACTCGCGCTGGTGGCGCGGCGTTCCGAGGACCTGGCGGTGCTGACCGCCGATCTCGAAACCCGGGGCGGCGGCGAAAGCCCCTGGACGCGCAGGCTGTTCGGCTGGGTGGGGCGGGTGTCCGCCGTCAGCGTCGGCATCCGGCGCGCCTGGCACGCCGAACGACTGCCGAAGCTGCTCCTGCCGATTCCGGGCGGGGCTCCGCTGCGGATCGGCCGGGATCCGGGCAACGGCCTGCGGCTCACCCACGAGACGGTGTCGCGGAGCCATGCCGAACTGAGCCTGCGGGACGGGCTGTGGGTGCTGCGCGACCTCGGCTCCACCAACGGCACCACGGTCAACGGGCAGCGGCTCACCGGCTCCGCGGTCGTCCGCGACGGCGACCAGGTGAGTTTCGGGCGCATGTCCTTCCGGCTCTCCGCCCGCTGAGGCCGCCGTCCGGCACCACGACCACCACGACCATCAGGACCGCCACGCCCATCAGGACCACCACGGCCACCACGGCCACCACGGCCACTATGGCCATCACGACCACCGCGATCAGGCCTCCGTGGCGGAGGATGGCGGACATGACCACCACCGGCTCCGCCAGAACCCCCTCCGGGCAGCCCGCGCACAGCGTGCGCCGGGCCCGCCCCGAAGACCTGCCCCGGATCGTCGAGCTCGTCCACGAGCACGTCGCCTACGAGAAGTCCGCGCCCCGGCCCGCCGGCCTGGCGGACCGGCTCGGGCCGAGGCTGTTCGCCGAGGACGCCCGGCTGTGGGTGCTGCTCGGCGTGACGCCGGACGGCGAGGTGAACGGATACGCCGCCTGCTCGGCCGAGTTCGCGTTCTGGGACGCCCGCGAGTACCTGCACATGGACTGTCTGTACCTCGCCGAGGGCGCCCGCGGCCACGGCCTGGGCGCAGCCCTCATGACGGCGGTGGCCGCCCTTGCCCGCGACCTCGGCCTGGACCAGGTCCAGTGGCAGACCCCCGACTGGAACGAGGGCGCCGTCCGCTTCTACGACCGCCTGGGCGCCCGGGCCCTGCCGAAGCTCCGCTACGCGTGGCCGGTCGGCGACCGGGGCCTGTCCGGTGGACCGGGGCCGGACAGGCCCTAGCGCGCCTCAGGCCACCGCCTGCTTGACCAGTGCGGCGATCCGCTCCTCCACCTCCGGGGTCACCTCGGTCAGGGCGAAGCCGGCCGCCCACATCGGGCCGTCGTCCAGCTTGGCCTGGTCGCTGAACCCGAGGGTCGCGTAGCGCGCCTTGAACTTCTCCGCACACTGGAAGAAGCAGACGATCTTGCCGTCCAGCGCGTAGGAGGGCATCCCGTACCAGAGCTTCGGTGCGAGGGCCGGGGCGGCGGCGGTGACGACGGCGTGGACGCGCTCGGCCATGATCCGGTCCGAGTCCTGCATCTCGGCGATCTTCGCGAGCACATCCCGCTCCGCCTCCGCAGCCTTCTCCGCGGCCGTGCCGCGCCGCGCCGACGCCTTCTTGAGCGCCTGCGCGTGGTCCTTCATCGCGGCCCGCTCCTCGGCCGTGAATCCCTGGTGCGTGCCGGCGTCGGTGCTGCTCATGGTGGATCTCCCTTGAGGTTTCTGGATGTGAAGGTCTGGACGAGTGGATCGTGGGACGGGGCGGGGCGGGACCGGGCCGGGCGTCAGGCCAGCCAGCGGCCCTCGCGCATCAGCTCGCGGCCGGTCAGCTCGTTCTCCTCCCGCCAGGCCTGGACGCGGCGAGGGGTGATGCGGAACCAGCGGTACGTCGCGGTCAGCGAGCGCGGGTCGAAGCCGGTGCGTGCGGCGAACCGGTCGCCCAGGTGCGGGGGCAGTGCGTCGATGTCGAGGACCTCGACGTCGCCTTCGATCATGGCCACGTCGCGGGTGTGGCCGAGGGCGAGCCGGGCGGTCCGGGTCGCGTCCAGGTTCCTGCCGGTGGGGCTGTGCGCCGGGGTGGCCGCCAGGAGCGCCTCGCCGTCCCAGTCGAAGGACAGCGGCACCAGATGGGGCGAGCCGTCCGCCGAGGCACTGGCCACCCAGACGTCGACGTCGGTGGCGAGCCGGTGCTCGGTGTCACGACGGCGCTCTGCGCGGGAGCGGGGAAGGGCGCTCACCGGTCCTGCACCAGCCCCAGGAGGTTGCCGTCGGGGTCGATGAGGGTGGCCACCAGGCGGCCGCCGCCGACGTCGTGCGCGGGATCCTTGACGGTGGCGCCCGCGGCGGTCACCTCGGCGAGCTTCGCCTCGATGTCCGGCACGTGCCAGTAGGCCAGCGACGTGGTCAGGCCCTGCGGCCCGCCGCCCGGGAGGAGGCCGATGTGCTGGCCGGCGGCCTCGAAGCCGACGTAGTGCGGTCCGTCGGTCTGCGGTTCCACACCGAGCAGCGCGGCGTACACGGCCTTGGCCTGGGCGAGGTCGGACACGGGATGCAGCACGGTCTTGATCCCCTGGGTGGCAGAGCCGGTCACGGTCACTCCTGTGGTCGCGGGTTCCGATCGGCCCGGTCGTCCGCCGGGCCGTTCGCTGTGGTCACAGCCTCTCCCGGCCGGGGTACGGAGCGCCTCCGTGCTCACCACGGAAAGCACTACGGATCACGGAGGGCACTACGCATAATGACCCGGTGTCCACTCCAGTGATCTCCGCCCGGGAAGCCGACGTGCTCGCTCTGCTCGGGGAGCACCTGAGCAACGCGGAGATAGCCGCCCGGCTGTTCATCTCGGTACGGACGGTCGAGTCGCACGTCTCCTCGCTGCTGCGGAAGTTGGAGGCGCCGGACCGGCGGGCCCTGTCCCGGCGCGCCCCCGAACCGCCGCCTGCCGAACCGCAGTGCACCGAACCGCCGCGTGCCGAGCGGGCGCGCCCGGCAGCCGCGTTGCCGGCGCCGCTGACGGCGTTCGTCGGCCGGGCGCGCGAACGCGCGGAACTGACAACGGCAGTGACGGAGCGTCGGCTGGTGACCGCCGTCGGTCTGGGCGGGGTGGGCAAGACGCGGCTCGCACTGGCGGTAGCGGCCCGGGTGGCCGGCGACTTCGCCGACGGGGTGTGCTTCGTCGACCTGGTCCCGGTCGCCGATCCGGGGCGGGTGGGCGCGGCGGTCGCGGCGGCCATGGGTGTGGGTGAGCAGCCCGGCCGCGGCATCGACGACGCACTGGTGGCCGCCCTGGCGGACCGTCAGGCGCTGCTGGTGCTGGACAACTGCGAGCAGGTGCGCGACGGGGTGGCGCCGTTCCTGGAACGGCTGCTCGTGGCCTGCCCGGGGATACGGGTGCTCGCGACCAGCCGGGCCCGGCTGATGGTGCCGTTCGAGTGGGTCTTCCCGGTACCGCCGCTGTCACGGGTCGGCGGCGGCGGGTCGGAGGCGGTCGCCCTGTTCCTGGAGCGGGCGGCGGCGGTCGGAAGGGCCCCGGCCCCGGCGGAACACGACCGGATCGCGGCCCTCTGCGAACGACTCGACGGCATGGCGCTGGCCATCGAACTGGCGGCGGCACGGTGGTCCACGCTCGGTCTGGACGGCCTGACGTCCGGCCTCTCCGACCAGCTCCGGATCCTCGCCGGCGGCCCCCGTGCCGACGGCAGGCACCGGTCGGTGCGGGCCGTCCTCGACTGGAGCCACGACCTGCTCGAACCGCAGGACCGGGCCCTGCTGCGGCGGGTGTCGGCGTTCGTCGCCCCGTTCACCGCCGAGGCGGCCGCCGAGGTGGCCGGGTTCGCCCCGCTGGAGGCGGCCGCGGTCGCCGACGGGCTCGGCCGGCTCGCAGAGCAGAGCCTGCTCGCCGTGACGCCGTCCACGGCCGGCACCCGCTACCAGGCCCTGGAGACCCTTCGCCAGTACGGCACGGAGCGGCTCGGTGAAGCCGGTGAGCTCGACGGTGTCCGATCGCGCCACCTGGCCTGGTGCCTGGCCGGTGCGGACGACCTCCGGGAGGACGGCCTCCGGGAGGACGGCGGCCCGGACGGGCGGGCCGGGTTCGACGCGGTCGCGGAGGACCTGCGGGCCGCCTTGACCTGGGCGGCCGGCCGGCCGGAGCAGCGCGCGGACGCGTACCGCCTCGCCCTCCGCCTGGCCGAGCTGGCCTTCCCCCGGAATCTGCTGGGTGAGGCCCAACAGCGCTACGAGCAGGCGGCCTTGCTCGCTGTGGACGCCGACGCAGATGCAGATGCAGGGGCAGGCGTGGACGCGGACGCCGATGCGAAGGCGAAGGCGAACGCCTGCGCCGCGGCCGCGCTGCGGCAGGCCGCCGGGGTGGCCGGGTGCCGCAGGCTCGGCGACGACATGTACCGCCTGCACAGGGCCGCCGCCGAAGCCGCCCGCCGGGCCGGGGACACCGCCGGGGCCGCCCGCGACCTGGCGGCCGCAGCCACGGCCGCGTACCGCTTCTCCAGCACGTTCGAACGGGTGCCGCCCGTGGACGAGGTGAGCGGCCTGCTCGCGGAGGCGCGCGGGCTGGCCGGTGAGGACGACCCGGCCGCCGTGGCCGCGCTCGCGCTGGCCGAGGCCGCCGTGGTCGCGGACGCGTTCGGCGCGGTCCAGGGGGCCCCGGACAACGCCGCGCCGGACACCGTCGCATGCGCCGAACGGGCCGTCGAACTGGCCCGGCGCGCGGACGACCCGGTGGCACGGTCCGCCGCCCTCGACGCGCTCTCCGGCGCCCAGAGCTGGGCCGGCGAGACCTTCGCCGCCGCGGCCGCCGCCCGGGACCGGATCGACGTCCTGGCCTCGGCACCGAGCACCCCCGCCCGGACCCACGAACTGATCGACGCCCTTGCGATGGCCGCCGCGACGGCCGTCGGCGCGGGCGAGCTGTCGGCGGCCCGCCGGTGGGGAGCCCGGCTCGCGGACCAGCCCCAACTCGCCGACGTGGGCGACCACGCCACGTCCTGGCTGCTGGTCGCGGACGCGTTCGCGGGCCGTGCCGACGAGGTGCTCACGGGCAGCGTGCGCTTCCTCGACGCATGGGAGACGACCGGCCGGCAGCGGTCGTTCTCGCTCGGCCCGGCCGCCGCGGCCGTCGCGATGGTCCACGGTCTGCGCGGTGACCACGAGGCCCGGGCCACCTGGCTCGCGATCACCGACCGGGCGGGCGGCAAGGAGGACCACCGCCACGGCCACGGCGCCGTCTTCGACGCCATGGTCCTGCTCCACCACGGGGACGCACACGCGGCCCTGGACCGCGTGGCGCCCGAGCCGGAGCAGGTGTGGAAGTGGGTCTGCTGGGTCTGGCTGCACTGGTACGAGGCGCTCCGGGCGGAGGCGGCGGTCCTCGCCGGGCACCCGGACGCCCGGGCCCGGGTCGCCACCGCCCGGGCCGTGGTCGCCGGGAACCCCGTCGCCACCGCCCTGGTGGACCGCGCGGAGGCGCTGCTCGACGGCGATCCGGCACGGCTGCCGGCGACCGCGGCGGCGTTCGACGCGGCCGGCTGCCGCTACCAGTGGGCGCGCACGCTGCTGCTCGCCGGAGGCGAGCACGCCACCACCGGCGCGTCCGCACTGGCCGCCCTCGGACTCGCGCCCATGGCCCTGCGGTAGCCGCACCACGGGCGCTCCCGGAACGCACCGTCGGGACGGGGCGTGCGCGAACATCCGCACACCCCGCCCCGCGTCAGCCTCGAAGGGCTTCGGCCGGCTGTACGGACGACGCACGCCGGGCCGGGTAGATCCCGGCCACGACGCCGGTCGCCAGACCGATGAGCGGGGCGGTGGCCAGGGTCAGCGGGTGCATGACCGGCGTCCAGTCCCTGATCAGCGCCACCACCAGGACGGCCACGGTGCCGAGGGTCGTCCCGATGAGTCCGCCGAACGCGCCCAGCGTGCCCGACTCGGCGAGGAACTGGGCGGTGACGTGCCGCCGCTGTGCGCCGAGGGCACGGCGCAGGCCGATCTCCCCGGTGCGCTCCAGGACCGCCACCAGTGTGGTGTTGGCGATCCCGACCGCTCCGATGACCAGGCACACCCCGGCGAGCAGCAGGAAGAGTTGTTGGAGGTCGGAGGTCACCGAGGTCCGCAGGCTCTTGGGGTCGGGCGGCGGAACCGCCTTGAGGTACTCGGGGTGGTCGGGGCGCAGTGCCGTGGGGGCTTCCCCGGCCACCTGGCGGGCGGCTCCCAGGTCGGTGGCGATGAGCATCCTGGCGCCCTCGGCGGGTCGTCCCCACATCTCGACCGCGGTGGTCTGGGGTACCAGTACGGAGAGCAGTACGTCGGGCTGGCGCTGGGCGTCCTCGACGATGCCGATGACGGTGAACGGCTGCCCGCCGATGAAGATCGCCGGCTTGGTCTCCAGCGTGGTGATCCCCAGGCGGGCGGCGATGCCCGAGCTGATCACGGTGACGCGCTGGCGGGCGCCGGCGTGGAAGTCGTCGTAGAGCCTGCCCTGGGAGAGCCGGGGTTCGGCTGCGCGCAGGGCGGCGGGGGCGGCGGCCACGATGGTGAGGGCCTGCCCTCCGGGGTCGCCCACCGGGGCTGCGGTGACGGCGAGTTCGGCGGCGTTGCGCCGGGGTTTGACCGTCCACAGGACGCCGGCGTGCCGCACCCCGTTGAGCCGCTCGACGCGGTCGGTGGCGTCGTCGGGGAACGCCGGGTCGGCGAACTTGTCCTGCTCCCGGGCGATGTCCTCGACCGTCACCTCGGTCGCCGAGAGCACGTTGAAGCGGTCGTCGATCTGCGAGGAGGCGGTGGCGGTCAGGCCGAGAACGGCGACGAAGGCGCCGACGCCCAGGACGGTGCCGAGCATGGTGAGGGCGGAGCGGGCGGGGCGCTGGAGCATCCCGGCCAGCGCCTCGGCCAACAGGTCGCGGGGCGCGAACAGGGAGCGTCCGATGTCGGAGAGGGGCACGGCGTGCCGTGTCCTTCCGTTGGTCCGGCTCAGCATGCGCCCACCTGCTCGCTCTCGCTCAGGACGCCGTCCCGGATGGTGATGGTCCGCGCGCCGCGGGCGGCCACGGCCAGGTCGTGCGTAATCAGGACGACCGTGATGCCCTCGGCGTTGAGGGTCTCCAGCAGCCGGAGCACCGCTTCGGCGTTGGCGGTGTCGAGGTTTCCCGTCGGCTCGTCGCACAGGAGCAGCGAGGGCCGGGCGACCAGGGCCCGCGCGATGGCCACGCGCTGACGCTCGCCGCCGGACATCCGGGTGGGAAGGGCCTCGGTGCGGTGGCCGAGGCCGACCCGGTCCAGTGCCTCGCGGGCCCGTTCGGGGCGCTCGCGACGCGAGACGCCGCCGTAGACCATGGCGAGTTCGACGTTCTCGCGGGCGCTGCGGTGCGGCAGCAGGTGGAAGGCCTGGAAGACGAAACCGATACGGCGTCCGCGCAGGGTGGTGCGCTGGGTGTCCTTGAGCCGGCCGGTGTCGATGCCGTCGAGCAGGAAACTGCCCGTGGTGGGGGTGTCGAGGAGACCGGCGATGTTCAGGAACGTGGACTTCCCCGATCCGGAGGGGCCGACGACGGTGATGAACTCGCCCCTGCGGACGGTGAGGTCGCTGGGGCGGAACGCCTCCACGGGCGGCGGCCCCGGGTAGGTGAGGCCGACCTGCCGGAATTGGATGACGGGCGGCCCGTCCGGGGTCGGCTCGGACGGGGCCGGGGACGGAGTCGGGGTCGGGGTCGGGGAGGTGGTCATCCGGTGCCTCCCTGCACGGCGCCGTCGGCCCGGACCCCGATCACCACCCGGTCGCCTTCGCGGAGGGCATTGCCGTCCAGGGGGGTGACCTCGACATTGCCGTCGCCGGTGGTGCCGGGCTTCACCCGCACCCGGCGCTGCCTGCCGTCGTCCTCAAGCACGGTAACCGCGGTGGTGCCATCGGCGCCGGCCGACACCGCACTGACGGGTACGACCAGGACCTTGCCGCCGGTCGTGGCGGCGAGGACGGTCAGTCGGACGTTCTGCCCGGTCCATTCGGCCTCCAGCGGCCGGCCGGGTGCCACGATCATCAGATAGCCGTCCGCGTCGGCCTGCACACCGGTCTGCCCGCCGGTCTGCTGGCCGCCCTGCGCGCCGGCATCGGTGCGTGGCGTCGTACGCGTGCCGGCGATGGACCGTACGGAGGCAGCGGCGGTGGCGCCGTTGGTCTCCGAGAGGAGCTCCGCCTTCTGGTCCGTCCTGATCAGGTCCTTCTGGTGGTCGGGCACGTAGGCGTGCACCACCAGGGGGCCCGAGGCGACGGTCATCACGGCTCCCTCCACCTTCCCGCCGAGCCGTACCGGGAGGTCCTGCACCCGCGCCGGGAAGCTCTCCAGGAACGTCACCTCGCCGGACGGGACCATGGGGCCGGAGGCCGCCCGCGCGGCGACGAGGCCCTCGCGCGCGGTGCCGAGGTCCTCCCGGGCACGGCTGACCGCCTTGCGGAGCGGCGCCAGATCGCGAGCACCGCCTTCCGCCTTGCCCGACGCGCCGGCGGTCGAGCCCGCCGTCTTCGAGCCCGTATCGGACCCGGACTTGGACCCGGACTTGGACCCGCTCTCTGCGGTCTTCAGTGCGTCCTTGGCGTCGTCCAGGGCTCGTTCGGACGAGGTCACCTGGGCTTCGGCGGCGGTGACGGCGGCCGAGCCTTCGGCGCCGCCGACCGGGACGGGTTCGTACCCGGCCGCGTCGTAGAGCTTGCTGACCGCTGCCTTCGTGCCCTCGCCGAAACGCCCCCGGTTGTCGGGGGAGGTGGAGTGGCCGAGCCGCTGGAGCGCGTCCTGGAGCTGGCCCACGTCACTGCCCTGGGCACCGGGCTTGAGGTCGCGGTAGAGCGGAACGGTGCCCTGGAGCGCGATCACCGGACGGCCGGAGATCTCGACGAGCAGCCGACCGGCCCGTACTTCGTCTCCCGCCTTCAGCGGCAGTTTCGAGACCGTGGGACTGCCTCCATCGGCGGATCCTCCGGGAGCGATCTCCACGCTCTGCCCGGCGACCACCGTCCCGCGCAGGACCATCGAGGAGGCCAGCGCCCGGTACTCGACCGGAGTGGTGATCACGGACGGCGCGGGGGGCCGGGAGTCCGCCGCGGCCTGGGCGGGCGACTTGACCAGCAAGGAGGCTCCGAAGCCCGCCCCGGTCAGCGCGACCGCGCCCACCGCGATCAGGGCGAGCCAACGACGCCTGATCCGTACGCCGTCACCACCGTCACCACCGTTACCCCCGCTACCGCCGGCCGCCTCGGCCACGTCCACGGAGGGCTGTTCGTCGTTCTGCATTCAGTTCGCCAATGCCTCGTTCGCCGACTTGATGACCGCGCCCTGATCCTTCTTGATCTCGGCGAACCCGGCGGCATTCTGCTCGATGTAGTCGTTCTGGATCTTCGTTTCGGCGCGGAGCAGCACGGTGGCGAGTTTCGTCTCCTGCTTGCACTTCACATCGGCCTTGGCCACGACCTTCTCCTCCGGTGACGCGGAGTTCCCCTGGGCCGCGTACTTCTCGGCGGGCTGCAGGAACGCGGTGTGCTGATAGCCGGACTTCTTCATGCAGGCCACCCATTCGTCCTGCGCCTTCTTGAACTCCGGCGTCGCCTGGGCCTTCCCGAAGGAGGAGTAGTCGATGCTGAGCAGTCCGATCTTGCCCTTTGCGGGGTCCTGCACCTTGTCGAGCCCCAGCTTGCGGCCCGCCTCCCCGATGCAGCCGCCCTCGGGGATGTCCTTGCCCTGGTAACTGCCGCCCGCGCCGGCCTTGCCGCCCTTCGCGCCGTAGACCATGTACGCCTCGGGCGGAAGCTTGGGCGCGCGGGACACGGAGCCTTCGGCGTGCTCACTGTCGCCCGCCGACGCAATCACGTGATAACCGTGCTCGGCGGCGACCTTCTCGCCGACCACGCCGTACCGACGGTTCACGCCCTTGGCTGCCTCGGCCTTCTTGACGGGCCAGTCGAAGCCGAACCGCTTCATGCAGTCGGCAGCCAGCGTGGAGTGAGCGTTGTCCACCAACGCCTGCTGCTCGGCGGTGAACAGGTACGCGGACACCGGGAGGACGATGTCGGCCTCCGTGACGACATCCCGGACAGCGGCACCGCCGCCGCCACCGCCGGCACCTTCCTGGCCGCCCTCTGAGCAGCCGGTGAGCAACAGCATGCCGACCCCGGCCGCGATGACGAGACGCGTGTAACGCAAGGGAACCCCTGGATAGAGTGGATGTGCGCGGTGGGGCGGAATTGGCCTCCGCCCCACCGTGGTCATGAGCAGGCGATCAGAAGCTGTACACGCTCCCCGAGCAACTTTCGCCGAACCTGTGGGAGTTCATTTTGTCGTTGGCCTCCACACCAACCCCGAGCCAGATGTTCGCCATGTTGGACACGTTGCCGTAAGCGGCGATCTTGAAGCAGGGACCGGCGTATCCGGAGTTGTAGAACACGGAGATTTTGGTGTCGTAGTCCCAGTTGCTGATGGAGCTGACGTTGTCGAGGTGGTAGTCGCCCTGGTAGAGGGCGGGGCCGCCGATGTAGTAGATCTGGGACCAGTTGGGACGGGAGCTGAAGTCGTCCCGCATCATTCCCCAGAAGTCGCTGTCCGAATAGAGGCAGGCGTTGTCCGGGGTGCAGGCCTGCGCGGGCGCGGCCATGGCGACGCTCGCGCCGAACAGGGATGCCGCGGCAAGCAGCATTGCCGAAATGCGTCGAATCATGATCTGTTTCCTCGTTCTTTCTCCATGCCGAACAAGCGGCTGGTAACTGGTGGGAGGTATCCGGCACACAGTGGGGTGAAATTGGCCTCCGCCCCACCTTGGTCATGGGCCGACGATCAGAAGTTGTAGGTGGTCGCCACGCACTCGTTGCTGAACTTGTGCGAGTTCATGCGGTCGTTGGACTTCATTCCGTTACCAAGGGTGATCTGCTCGAAGTTGCTCACGGCGCCGTACGCCTCAACTTTGAAGCAGGGGCCGGCGTAGCCGGAGTTGTAGTACACCGAAATCCTGGTGTCCGGGTCCCAGTTGTCAATGGAGCTGACGTTGTCGACAACTCCGTCTTCCTGGTAAAGCCGGTTGTAGTTGTTGTTGTCGTAGAAGATGAACCAGCTGGGGCGGGAGGTGTAGTCGTCCCGCTTGTGTCCGGTGAAGCCGCTGTCCGACCAGAGGCAGGCGTTGTCGCTGGTGCAGAGGGCGGCCTGCGCGGGCGCGGCCATGGCGACGGTCGCGCCGAACAGGGATGCCGCGGCAAGCAGCATTGCCGAAATGCGTCGAATCATGAGCTATTTCCTTGTATGCGATGTCGAGCAAAAGGAGTGGGGCACCCGGTCCCTCTGCCGCTGATCTCCCAATCCGCTTTGGAGTGGGTGGTGCGGTGGGGCGGAATTGGCCTCCGCCCCACCGTGGTCATGAGCCGAGGATCAGTAGGCGAAGTCGTAGGTGGTACCAGAGCACCAGTCGCCGAACCTGTGCGAGTTCATGACGTCGTTGGCGTTCTTGCCGCTGCTGAGGGTGATGTAGCTCATGTCGCTCACCCTTCCGTACTTCTCGACCTTGAAGCAGGGGCCGGCGTATCCGGAGTTGTAAAACACTGACACCCTGGTGTCCATGTCCCAGTTGTCGATGGTGCTGACGTTTGAGACGACGTTGTCACCCCGGTAGAGCGGGAGGCTGGTACCCCCGTAGGTGATGTTGGCCCAGTTGGTGCGGGAGCTGTAGTCGTCCCGCTTGTCTCCCGTCCAGTTGCCGCCCGACCAGAGACAGACGTTGTCGGGGGTGCAGACGTCGGCCTGCGCGGGCGCGGCCATGGCGACTCCCGCGCCGAACAGGGATGTCGCGGCAAGCAGCATTGCCGAAATGCGTCGAATCATGAGCTGTTTCCTCGTTCTCGATCCATGCCGAATGAACGGTCAATGACCGGCGAAGGAGGCAGCGGAAAGTGGCACCACGCAACCCCCTGTCGCCAATGTGCACGATGTATGGGCATCAGGTGCGAAGTCGAAGGCTAGTCGATCTTCAATGCAATGGAAGTGATCTTGGCTGGAAGCTGTCGATCTTCTGTCGATCCGCCAACCTCGGTAGGTGGATCAGCCAATCCGGCGCGCGCTGATTGCGGCCATCACGGTCGGCGGCATTCCGAGTGTGAGGGGAGGGCTTCCGGTGCGGCGGGACGGAGGCCGTTGTGCGGCTTCAAGGCGCTTTGCTCCGCCGGTTCCGTTTGATCCCGAAGGAGGGGTCTCGGGATGGAGCGGATGGGCGCCGTGGGGTAGGCCGGCCTCCGACCCGCCGTGGCCGTGACTCGGCGATCAGAAGTCGTACATGTTCCCCACGCACGCGTCGCCGAACTTGTGCGAGTTCATCTTGTCGTTGGCGCTGCTGCCGACGCCGATGTTGATGTTCCCCAAGTTGCTCGCGCTGCCGTAAGCGGCGATCTTGAAGCAGGGTCCGGCGTATGCGGAGTTGTAGAACACCGAGACCCTGGTGTCCGGGTCCCAGTTGTCGATGGAGCTGACGTTGTTGATGACGCCGTCACCCTGGTAGAGCGGGATGGAGGTGCCGTCGTAGGTGATGTTGCCCCAGTTGGTACGGGAGTAGAGGTCGTCCCGCTTGTGCCCGGTGAAGTTGCCGTCCGAGTAGAGGCAGGCGTTCTGGATGGTGCAGGAGGCGGCCTGCGCGGGCGCGGCCAGGGCGGCTCCCGCGCCGAGCAGCGATGCCGCGGCAAGCAGCGTTGCAGAAATGCGTCGAATCATGAGCTTCTCTTCCTCGTCTTTTGTCCATGCCGAACGGGCGGTCCGGGAGTGGCGAGGGGTATCCGGGATGCGGTGGCGTCGGCCGGTCCGGTGCGCGACTGCTCGGGTGCGTCGCATTGCACGTCTGTCGTTGTGTACGGCATCCGTGAATAGGCATGCCCATGACACCCACTCACCTTCGTGATGGGCATGCGAAGACGGCACCTCGGTCAGTCCGTGAAGGGTGTGATCACTGCTTCAGCGCAGTACGAACAGGGGCAGACACCCCGTGCCGGCTGACGCTCGTCCCATGTCAACACCGCATCTGTGCGTAGCCCGTGAATTGTGTTCACGCCGGGCCCGTGTCGCCGGAGGTGAATCTAGGCCGGAGCGGCGTGCGGTGGTGTGCGTTGAGTGCCGCGTTTCTGTGCACTCAGTGTGGGGTGACCAAGGAGAGCGCCCGGTGTTTGGTGGGGGTGAGGCCGTAGGTTTCGCGGAATGCGCGGCTGAACGCGGTGGCGGTGGGGAACCCCCAGCGGGCGGCGATCGCCTGGATCGGCCGGCTGCTCAGTTCCCGGCGTGCGAGGTCGTTGTGGGCGCTCTCCAGGCGGCGTTGGCGGATGAGGGCGGCGACCGTCAGGGGCTGGTCACCGAAGAGGGTGTGCAGACGCCGCAGGGAGATGTTGTGCCGGTCGGCGATCAGCCGGGGGGTCAGGTCCGGGTCACCGAGGTTGTTCTCGATGAAGCGGTGGACCCGCTGCGGGGTCTCCTGCGCGCGGGCCTCGGCGGGCGCCTGGCCGGGATCGCCGAGCTGTCGCGCGAGGAACGCGGTGGCGAGGTCAAGGGCGACGGCTCCCATGGCGGGCAGTTCGTCGGGGTGACAGTGCGGGCTGCGTGCGACCAGAGACTTCAGGAAGTCGGCGAGGATTGCTCCCGACCCCGTGTCCGCGGACAGGCCCTGGGCCAGGAGACGGTCCAGCCGGTCTGAGCCGAGCGGCAGGGCCTGGCGCGGGATCTGCAGCATCAGTGTCCCGATCTGCCCTCCCGTGCAAGCCCCCTCGCTCGGTCGCGAGGTGTCCGTGAGCACGAGGCCCCCCGCGACCACCGATTCGTTGCCCCGCTGCGAGATCCTCAAGGTGCCCTGCGTGATGAGTGCCAGCTGCAGGTGCTCGGGATCGCCGCGCCGGACATGGGCCGGGGTGCGGCGCGAGATGACCGGTGAGCAGGTCACGGAAGACAGCTGTGCCACGCCGAGGTCCACGTACATGAGGCTCGCGTGGAAGTCGGCCGCGTTCCGGGTGTTGAGCGCGATGGGCATCACGTCGCTGGACACCGTCTCGCAGAACCAGTCGAATCTGTCCTCGCGCTCCAGAGCATCCGACGAAACCAGCGACACCATGCGCTCCCTCACACCTCGACGTGACGGCGCTCCAGCCCTTGCCGGTCGTCGCACAGCCGCGCTCCACTCCCACCGTCACGAGGTCGATTATCAGACGCGCACTTTCGGACACCTTCTCGGTCGTTGCGGCGAGGAGGTCGGAGGGGTAGCGGTGGCTAGAGGTGGGGGCGGAGCCTGTGGTGAATGGACAGGACCGTGCGGGCCTGGTGTTCGACCTGGGTGGCCACCGGCACCCACCGGGCCCCGAAGCGTGCGGCGAAGGCGTCGCACCACTCCGCCACCAGCAGGTCCAGCCCCGGTGCGGCCGGATGTCCGCCCGCCCGGAGCACCCGCAGCAGCATCGCCGCAGCGCGCAGTGCCAGCCGCCGCCCGAACGCGTCCAGGCTGCCGACGTACGCCCTGGACGCCTCCTCCGGCGCCCCCGGCCCCGTCCACTCGGCCGTGATCCGCGGGATCAGCCCCAGGGTCCAGTCCACCGACCGCAGCAGCGGCCCCACCAGCGGCGCCGGCGACGGATCGTCGCCCGGCAGGCCCCCGCGGCTCGCGGCCAGCACCCCCGCCACCCGCTCGGTGTCCCGTTCCAGCCGTCCCGCCAGCCGGCGCAGCGCCCGCCGCGGATCGGGGTGCGGGGCAGGGTCGTCCACCGCGTCGCTCGCCCACATCGGGACCTCGACGATCGCGGTGGTCCCCGCGTACCGGTGTGCGTGGTACCAGGTGCTCAGCCGGGTGTCCTCGGGGTGGAAGGCCCCTTCCGCCCCGGCGCCCGCCTGCGGCATCACGAAGATCCCCGGCCCGGGTGAGGGCCAGCCGGCGGCGTCCGAGGCGCCCGTCTCGACCGGGATCCGCAACTCCGCCGCCGACTTCCCGAACGGTTCCGCCAGCCCCGGTACGTCCCGGGTCAACTGCACCCAGCTGCCGCCCAGATCGGTGCCGTGCAAGGACACCTGGAGCACCGGCCGCAGCTCGTCGATCAGGCCGATCAGCACCCGGGTCTCCGGCGGCAGCCGGTCCGCGGGCAGTAACGACGGAGCCCACTCGGGCTGTTCGGGACCCGGCGGCCGGAAGAAGTTCCGGTGGTAGTCGAGCAGCGAGTACGGGTGCGGGGTGCGGTGCAGGGCCGCCCCGTCGGGGTCCGCGCACAGCAGGAAGTGCCAGCCGCCGCGCCCGCCGCGCCCGCCGCGCCCGGTCCGGCACTCCGGGTCGCGGATGACGCGGCGGGCCAGTTCGAGGGCGGTGGGCCCGCCGACGGGTTCGTTGGCGTGCGCCCCGGCCACGACGAGCACGCCGCCCTCCCGGGCCTCGTGTGCGCCGGCGCCGACGGAGAGCAGCCACAGCGGCCGTCCGCCCCGGGAGGTCCCGACCCGGCGGAGCCGGACCAGCCCGGGGTGTTCGTCCGCCAGCGCGCGGCCGGCCAGCGCCAGTTCGCGGGGTGTCGGGTAGTGCGGGTCAGGGATGTGGGTCACCGTGGTGGTCTGCCCGCCCCGGGGGCGCGCTACCACTGCGGGGGTGCCACCGGGTCGGCGTGCGAACCCTGTTCGACCCGCACAGGGCTGCGCACGGCCGAACACGGCTGCCCACGGTCGAACACGGCCGCGCCCGCCCGCCCGCCCGCTCGCGGTCGAATACAGCCGCGCCCCGGCCCCCGGGTCACTGCTGGTGCAGCCCCCGCCCGGCCAGGCTGAGGAAGACCTCGCCGACCGCCTCCGACAGCGTCGGGTGCGCGTGGACGTGCCGGGCCACGTCTCCCGGTTCCGCGTCCCAGCCGACGATCAGCTGGCTCTCGGCGATCATCTCGGACACGTGCGGGCCCACCAGGTGCACGCCCAGCACCCGGCCGTCGCGCTCGGCGACCACCTTCACCGTGCCGCCCTGCCCGTGCACCATGCCCTTCGCGACCGCCGTCAGCGGCATCGAATTGACCACTACGTCGTACGAACGGGAACGCGCTTCCGCCTCGCTGAGCCCGACCGCCGCGGTCTGCGGGGCCGAGTACGTCACCCGCGGCACGGCCGCGTAGTCCACCGGCGCCGAGGGGACCCCGGCCAGGGTCTCCGCGACGAGCAGGCCCTCGGCGAACGAGGCGTGCGCGAGCCCGAGCGACGGCGGCGGCAGCAGGTCACCCACCACGTGCACGCCGGGCACCGCGGTCTCCAGCCGCGACCAGTCGGCGGGCGGCACGAAGCCCCGCTCGTCGGGGGCCAGACCGGCGGCCTCCAGCCCCAGCCCGTCGGTGACGGGCACCCGGCCGACCGCCACCAGCAGCCGCTCCGCGGAGATCTCGCGGACCTCGCCGCGGGCGGTCCGCACGACGGCCACGACCCCTTCGCCGGTCCGCCGGCAGGACTCCAGCCGGGCCCCGGTCTGCACGTCGATCCCGCGCTTCTTCAGCCCCCGGGCCAGGTGCCGGGAGACGTCCGCGTCCTCCAGCGGCACCAGCCGGTCCGCGGCCTCGACGAGGGTCACCCCGGCGCCCATGGAACGGTGGAAGGAGGCGTACTCGACCCCGATCGCCCCGCCGCCGAGCACCAGCACGGAAGCCGGCAGCCCCGGCGCGAACAGGGCGTCGTCGCTGGTCACAACGGTCCGGCCGTCCGGCTCCAGACCGGGCAGGACGCGCGGCCGGGAGCCGGTGGCGAGCACCAGGCCCCGACGGGCGGTGAACTCCCGGCCGGCCGGCCGACCGTCCTCGGCGCGTACCGTCCGGGGCCCGGTGAGCCGGGCGGAGGCCCGCACCACCCGCACCCCGGCGTGCGCCAGGTGCGCCTCCACGCCCTTGTGGTTGCGGGAGACGATGTCGTCCCGGGTGGAGGTCAGCGCCGCCCAGTCCACCGAGTCCAGGGTCGCCTTGACGCCCCACCGCTCGCGCGCCTCGGCGATCCCGTCGACCAGCTCGGCCGCGTGCAGCATCGCCTTGCTGGGTATGCAGCCGCGGTGCAGGCAGGTCCCGCCCACCTTGTCCCGCTCGAAGAGGACGACGTCCAGGCCGAGCGCGGCCGCGCGGAGCGCGGTGCTGTAGCCGCCGGTGCCGCCGCCGATCACGATCACGTCGGATTCCGGGGCGATGGAGGTGTTGTCGGTGTCCATGCGCCAACCATGCGGTCCGGCACCGCCATGGGTCCAAGGCAATGATCTTGTAGGAACCATGCACGCTGTTTATGCCGATGCCAACGGCTCTATGCTCCGGCTCATGAGCCTGCGTCAGATGGAGTACTTCCTCAGCGTGGTGGAGGAGTCCTCCTTCACGCGGGCCGCCGAGGCCCTGCACGTCACCCAGCCCGCGCTGTCCCACCAGGTGAAGGCCCTGGAACGGTCGGTCGGCGGGGACCTCCTCGAACGCCTGCCGCGCGGGGTCCGCCTCACCGCGATGGGCCGCGCCTTCCTGCCCCACGCCCAGCTCGCCGTGCGCAGCGCCCGGCAGGCCGAGCGGGCCGCCCGGGCCGCCGCGGGGGCGGCCGGCGGCGAACTGCACCTCGCGACCGTGCACGCCCTCGCGGTCGGCCTGCTCCCCGGGGTGGCGGCCCGCTGGCGGGAGGGCCATCCCGGAGTGCAGCTGGTGGTGCGGGAGTTCGGCTCCACGGAGGAGCTGGAGGAGCAGCTCGACCGCGGGGTCGCCGACCTCGCAGTGGGCCCCGAGCCCAAGGAGTGGAACGGCCCGCTCGTGCCGTTCGGCCGCGAGGAGATCGTGCTGGTCGTTCCCTTCGACGACCCCCTCGCCGGCCGGGGCACCGTACGGCTCGCCGAACTCTCCGACCGCGGCTGGATCCGCTGTGCCATGGAGCCGCTCGTCCAGGGGCAGCCGGTGCTCGACTGGGCCTGCGGACTGGTTGGTTACACCCCGCGCACGGTGGTCCGTACGGAACACACCTCGACCGCCGTACGGATGGCCGCGGCCGGCGTCGGCATCGTCGCCGCACCGTCCCACATGGTCCGCGGCGCGGTCGGCGAGGACTGCGTCCTGCTGTCCCTGGACCCGCCCTGGCACCGGCCGCTCGCCGTCTGGTCCCGGGTGCCCCTGACCGGCGCGGCGGCGGCCTTCACCGACCTGTTGCTCCGCCGGGGCCCGTCCGGCGGATCGGGGCCGGACAGGCCCTAGCGAACGTCCGCCGCCGCACGGCCGAGCCGGAGGATCCGCCCGTCGGCGGTCCCCGCGACCAGCCCGCCGTCCGGCGCCACCGACAGGGACAGCGCGACCGCGGGCATGCCGTGGACCCGCAGTCCGGTGCGCCACCGGACCGACCCGTCGACGGCGTCCAGCGCCACCAGGGTCCCGTCGTTCCGTGCGACGTGGACCAGTTCGCCGTCGGTGTCGAGGGCGGTGGCGGGCGCGTCCGCGCGGTGCTGCCACTGCACGGCGCCGTCGGCCAGGGAACGGCGTACGACGAAGGCGCTGCCGGGAGGCATGCCCTGCGGGTGGTGGACCGTGCCCGCGTACACCAGGGACTCCCCGATTTCGGCGGCGGGACCGCCGAAGAGGTGCTCCCCGGCCCAGGAGTGGGGCACGAGGGGGCCGAGGGTGCCGTCGCCGGCAACGGCCGCGATCCACTTGTCCTTGTGCGGCTCCTCCCGGTCCGCGCCGACCAGGACGTACGGCCGGGTGGCGCGGCGGACCGGGAAGGAGTGGTTGAACACGTCGAAGCCGGTGATCTCCGGACCGTCCGAGAGGAGCCCGTCAGGCCCGAGGAGGAGCAGGCGGCCGGGCTCCTCGTAGTCATCGCCGTCGTCCCGCGGCCGCAGGACGATGCGCCCGCCGCCCGCGGCGACCGTCACGCATTCCGTCACCGGGACGCTCTCCAGGACCTCGCCGTCGGCGGCCGAGATCCGCGCGAGCAGCGGAGCCGACGGCTCGGGCGCCGCCCGCCACGGGTACACGCGGCGCCGTTCCGCGTTCGCCCACACCGATGCGCCGTCTCCGGCCGGGACCAACTGGCGGCCGCCCGTCTCGTCCTCGACGGCCCACTGCCGTTCGCCCGGGGGCAGCCACGCCTCGGCGAGCACTCCGTCCAGGGCGGCGACGACCCGGCCGTCCGCCATCGCCTCGACGGCCCACACGCGCGTGCGCGGGGACCACTGCCGGGCGGTGTCGCCCGCGAGCCCGGCGAGCAGCCGCCGGGCGTCCTCGGCGAGGTCCTCCCGGTCGAACGGCCCGGCGGGGGCGGGAATCTCCTCCCCACCGATGAAGCGCTCCCCGAGGACGCCCCAGTCCGCGCGCTCGATCACGACGGTGTGCGCCTGTCGGAACGCCTGCGGGTTGTCCCAGTCGTCCGTCGGCGCCATGGCCAGGCGCAGGGCGGTCGGGCTCGGCCACTCCACGCGAAGCACCTCCCGAGGGTGCGGCAGCACGGACACCGCCTCGCCCGTGGCCAGGTGCACGAGCAGCAGTTCGCCCTCGAAGGAGTAGCCGCCGTCGTACGCACCCGTGCCGACCGCCAGCAGGGGGAGCGTGGGGTGGAAGGCGAGGGAGTGCACCGGGTACCGGGACCGCAGCAGGTGGCGGCAGCGGAGCCCGTCCCGCTCGTACACGCCGATCCGGCGCCCGGTCCACCCGCTGCCCGCGGTGCCGCCCCCGCTCCACTGAAGGTGGCCCAGGTCACCGCCCACGGCGACCAGCCCGGACCGGTCGTCCGCGACGGCCACCGTGGGCCGGCCGATCTCGGCGAACGGCCCGTCGCCGAACACGTGCAGGACGGCGGGCACGGACGGGGGCACGGACGGGGGCACGGACGGGGGCACGGACGCAGACGCGGGCCGTGGCAGGGGTGGTGGCGGGGACGGTACAGCGGTCATACAGGGAACCTCCCGGGACGGAAGACGGCGAAGGCCGCCGCCCGGACCGGGTCCGGACGGCGGCCGCTCATGGTCTCCCGGTGCCCGTGCCGGGCGCCAACGCCTTTCAGCGGGCGATGCGGAGGAGGACCGCGACCGGGCTCGGGCCGAGGAGGAACTTCAGCGGGACGTCGCCCGCCAGGGCGGGGCCGCCGGGGGACAGCGCCGGAGCCCAGCTGCCGGGGGGCAGGGGGAGCACGGTGTCGCGCCAGCCGCCCGCGTCGCCGAGGCGGAGGGAGAGGCGGGTGACGGCCACCAGGAGCGCATCCGCTCCCCGGGTGAAGGCCAGGCAGTGCGCGGACGCCGGGCCGCGCGCGGCGAGGGGTGCGTAGCCGCGGAACAGCGCCGGGCGCTGCCGGCGCAGCCGCAGCAGGGCGGCGGTCAGGGCGAGCTTCTCCCCGGCGAGCCCGTCCGGTGCCGTCCCGGCGTCCAGCCGGGCCAGGACGTCCGAGGGGAAGCGGACCGGCCGCCGGTTGTCGGGGTCGACGAGGGTGCGGCACTCGGTCTCGCACCCCTGGTAGACCTCCGGCACGCCCGGCATGGCCAGCTGCAGGGCGGTCATGCCGAGCGTGTTGGTCCGGATCGCGCGCCCGAAGTCCTCCGGTACGCCGGCCGGGGCGGGGACGCGGTCCGGAACCGTGGCTTCGTAGGCGGGGTCGGGATCGGTCCAGCCGGTGTGCAGCGCGGCCTCCCGTACCGCCTTCAGCAGGGCTGCCTCCAGGCGTTCGCGCCGCTCGGGCGCGTCCCCGAAGCCCAGCGAGGTCTGGGCGGCGACCCAGCCCAGCTGCGGGTCCGGAGGGGCTGTCCCGTCCGTGCGGCCTGTCCCGTCCGTCCCGTCCGTGCCGTCCGTCGCGGTGTCCGGGATCCGGAGGGCGTCCGGCCGCTCCGACAGCACGGCGATCCGGGCCCGCACGTCCGCGCTGCGCTTGGTGTCGTGGGTGGACAGCACCGTGCCCGAGGCCGGCCAGTCGCGTTCCAGCCGCCCGCAGTACGCGTGGAACTCCTGGGCGGACACCGCCGGATCGCCGGGGTCCCCACCGACCTCGCAGGCCGAGAGCAGCGGCGCGTAACGGTAGAACGCCCGGTCCTCCAGGGACTTGGCGCGCAGCGCGGCGGAGGTCTGGGCGAACCGGGCCGCGAACGCGGGGGACGCGCCGAGCAGGGCGATCAGACGGTCGACGGCGCCCGGCCCGGCTGCTTCCCGGGCCGCGACCACCGCCTCGGCGGCGAGCCCGTCATCGCCCGGGTACGGCCGGTAGACCGGGTAGGCGACCAGTAACGCCCGCAGCGCGGCGTCCGGTTGCCCGGCCGCGTCCGGCACTCCGGCAGGGTCCGGCAGTGCGGCCGGGTCCGGGTGACGGGTCGAGTCCGGCTCCCCGGCAGGGTCCGTGTGCCGGGTCGACTCCGGCCGTCCGGCCGCGTCCGGGTGACGGGCCGGATCCGGCTCCCCGGCAGGGTCCGGTACTCCGGCGGCTTCCGGCCGTGCGGTCGGGTCCGGGTGACGGGCCGGCTCTGGCAGTCCGGCCGGGCCCGGCAGTGCGGCCCGGTCCGGGTGACGGGTCGAGTCGGGCTCCCCGGCAGGGACCGGATCCCCGGCAGGGCCCGGGTGCCGGGCCCGCTCCGCCGTCCCGCCCGACCGGCGCGCCCCGCCCGGCTCCCGCCGGGGCGCGCCGGTCGGGCCGTGGCCGTCGGCGGTTGCCGCCAGCCGGCGCAGTGCGGCCCGTTCCGAGGCGAGGTCCACGTCCAGGACGGACTCCGTGCAGGCGCGGGCCACCGCCTCCCAGCCGGGGGAGCCGGTGGCCGTCCGGTAGCGGGCGGCCAGCTCCGCCGCGCCCGCCGGGTCGGTGAACACGCCGTCCAGCCGGTGCAGTGCGTCGTAGCCGGTGGTGCCCGCCACCGGCCAGCCGGACGGCAGGCTCTCCGTCCGCGCGAGGATCTTCTCCACCACCACCCAGCAGCGGTCGCCGACGGCCTCCCGCAGCCGGGCGAGGTAGCCCGCGGGATCGGCCAGCCCGTCCACGTGGTCGATCCGCAGCCCCGCCAGCACCCCGTCCCGCACCAGCTCCAGCACCTTCGCGTGGGTGGCGGCGAAGACCTCCTCGTCCTCCACCCGGACCCCGATCAGCTCCGCGATGGTGAAGAACCGCCGGTAGTTGAGGGAGGTGCGGGCCTCCCGCCAGCTCACCGGCCGGTACCACTGGGCGGCCGCCAGTTCCGGCAGCGGAAGGCCCTCCGTGCCCGGGCGCAGCGGGAACGCGTGCGGGCCGTACCGCAGCACCCCGGCCGCCGGGTCCGCCTCCGGCGGCGCGTCCCCGTCCGGCGGGTCCGCGAGCAGCGGGAGCAGCACCCGGCCCCCGCCCGCCTCCCAGTCGATGTCGAACCAGCGCGCGTACCGCGACCCGGGCCCGTCCCGCAGGACCTCCCACAGTTGCCGGTTGAGGTGCAGCGGGAACGGCACCGCCATGTGGTTGGGCACGATGTCCAGCACCAGCCCCAGCCCGTGCTCCCGGGCCGTCGCGGCGAGCTCCCGGAGCGCGGTCTCACCGCCGAGCTCGGCCCGGACCCGGCCGTGGTCCACCACGTCGTAGCCGTGGGTGGAGCCGGGCACCGCCTCCAGCACCGGCGACAGGTGCAGGTGCGACACGCCGAGCCGGGCCAGGTAGGGGACCGCGGCCCGCGCCGACGCGAGCGGGAAGTCCGGACACAGCTGGATCCGGTACGTCGAGGCCGGAACCGCCGGAACCGCCGGAAGTGCCGAATCCGCCGGAAGCCCCGTCCGGCGGATGCCCGTGTCTTCGGCCGGACGCCGGCCCGGATGTCCGCTCGCGTGCTGATGGGTCATGAGAACGTACGTACCCAGTGGCGGGGATTCCGTGCCATCGCCCACTGCATCCGGGTGACCGCCCTGGTTAGCGTGTCGCCGGTGGCCGGAACCGTCGACACCTATCGCAGAGTCATCGCCCTGACCGGGCCGATCCTCCCGCTCTTGTCCTTCTTCGCCCGACTTCCTGTGGCGATGTGCCAGTTCGGGAGCGTGCTGCTGGTGGCCGAGACCAGCGGTTCGCTGGCCACGGCCGGCCTCGTGGGCGGCACCCTGTCCGCCGGGCAGGTGCTCTGCGGCCCCCTGCTGGGCCGGCTCGCCGACCGGCGCGGCCAGCGACCCGTGGTGCTCGGCGCCGCCGTGGTCAACGCCCTCGCGACCGCTGCCCTGGTCGCCGGTGCGCTCGGCGGTCTGGACACCGTGCCGCTCGCCGTGATCGCCGGCGTCACCGGGGCGTCCGTGCCGCTGATCGGTCCGCTCGCCCGTACCCGTTCCGTCGCCCTCGCCCACCGGGACGGGGCCGGCGGGGAGGTCATCGGGGCCGTCCTCTCCCTCGAAGGCACCCTGGACGAGACCTCGTTCGTCCTCGGCCCGGCCCTCGTCGGAACGGCCGCGCTCGCCGTCCACCCCGCGGCCGCCCTCGGGCTGGCGGCCGCGCTGGTCGCGGTCTTCGGCACCGCCTTCGCACTGCACCCGACGGCCGCCGTCACGGCCGGGAGCCCCGCCCCCGTACGGACGAAGGGGGCGGCCCGGGCCCGGCCCGCCGGCGTGGTCCGTTCCGTCCGCTGCTCGCTCGCCCTGCAGGGGGCCGTGTTCGGCGGCCTCCAGGCCGGGATCGCCTCGCTCACCGGGGAGTTGGGGGTACCCGGCCAGGCCGGCCTCGTGTACGCCGCCAACGGCGTGGTCAGCGCCGCGGTCGGCCTCGCCATGGGCGCGCTGCCCGCCCGCTTCGGACTCCGGCTGCGCTGGCGCGCGGCCACCGGCGCCGCCCTGCTGCTCTCCGTACCGCTGCTGTTCTCCGGCAGCCTGTGGGGCCTGTACGCGGTCGTGACGGCCCTCGGCTTCGCCTGCGCACCCCACCTGATCACCGCGTTCGCGCTGACCGAGCGGCACGTGGAGCCCGCCCGGCTCGGCGAGTCCATGGCCTACGCGGCCAGCTCGCTGGTCGCCGGGCAGGCCCTGTCCCTCGCCCTGTCCGGCCGGCTGGCCGAGCGGTACGGACCCTCCGGAGCCTTCGCCGTGACGGTGGGTGCGGCCGCGCTCAGCCTGGTGCTGGCCCTGGTCACCCGGGTGCCCGCGGACAGCCCGTCCACGGGCACGCCGGAGGCCGGCGCGGCACACGCCGGCACCCCGCGGGCGGGTACACCGGGCACGGGCGCCCCGCGGGCCGACACACCGGGCACGGGCACCCCGCACACCGGCACCCCGCACACCGGCACCCCGCACACCGGCACCCCGCACACCGGTGCCGCCGACGGCTACGCCGGCCGCTGAAGCACCACCAGGCTCCGGCCGGTCAGCGTCACCCGGTCCCCGGCCGCGTACTGCGGCCCGGTGCCCGCCGCGAGGACCTGCTCCCGGGAGGTGTCCACCACCATCCGCCACTGGTCCCCGTGTCCGGCCGGCAGGGTGAACTCCTGGCCGTCCGCACCGCAGTTGAACATCAGCAGGAACGAGTCGTCGGTGATCCGCTCGCCGCGCGTGCCCGGCTCGGAGATGGCCTCCCCGTTGAGGAACACGGTCAGCGCGCGGGTGCTCTGCGCCTGCCAGTCGCGGGCCCGCATCACCTCGCCGTGCGGGGTGAACCAGGCGATGTCCGACAGTTCGTCGAGGGTGCCCTCCACGGGCCGCCCGTGGAAGAACCGGCGCCGCCGGAACACCGGGTGGTCGCGCCGCAGCCACACCATCTGCCGGGTGAACTCCAGCAGCCCGGGCGCCGCTTTGCCGGGCTCCGGCCAGGACACCCAGGACAGTTCGTTGTCCTGGCAGTACGCGTTGTTGTTGCCGCCCTGGGTGCGGGCGAACTCGTCGCCGTGGCTGAGCATCGGCACGCCCTGCGACAGCATCAGCGTGGCGATGAAGTTGCGCATCTGGCGGGTGCGCAGCTCCAGGACCGCCGGATCCTCGGTGGGGCCCTCGACCCCGCAGTTCCACGACCGGTTGTGGCTCTCGCCGTCCCGGTTGCCCTCCCGGTTGGCCTCGTTGTGCTTCTCGTTGTACGAGACCAGGTCGTGCAGGGTGAAACCGTCGTGGCAGGTCGCGAAGTTGATCGAGGCGAGCGGGCGCCGCCCGTCGTCCTGGTACAGGTCCGAGGACCCGGTGAGCCGCCCCGCGAACTCGGCCAGCGTACGCGGCTGCCCGCGCCACAGGTCCCGTACGGTGTCCCGGTACTTGCCGTTCCACTCGGTCCACAGCGGCGGGAAGTTGCCCACCTGGTAGCCGCCCTCGCCCAGGTCCCAGGGCTCGGCGATCAGCTTGACCTGGCTGACCACCGGGTCCTGCTGGACCAGGTCGAAGAACGAGGACAGCCGGTCGACCTCGTGGAACTGGCGGGCCAGGGTGGCCGCCAGGTCGAACCGGAAGCCGTCCACGTGCATCTCGGTGACCCAGTACCGCAGCGAGTCCATGATCAGCTGGAGCACGTGCGGGGACCGCATCAGCAGCGAGTTCCCGGTGCCGGTGGTGTCGGTGTAGTAGCGCGGGTCCTCCGCCAGCCGGTAGTACGAGAGGTTGTCCAGCCCGCGGAACGACAGGGTCGGGCCCAGGTGGTTGCCCTCCGCGGTGTGGTTGTAGACCACGTCCAGGATCACCTCGATGCCCGCCTTGTGCAGGGCCCGGACCGCCGACTTGAACTCCAGCACCTGCTGGCCGCGGTCACCCGAGGCGTACCTGTTGTGCGGGGCGAAGAAGCCGATCGTGTTGTAGCCCCAGTAGTTGCTCAGCCCGTCGTCCACCAGCCGGTGGTCGTTGACGAACTGGTGCACCGGCATCAGCTCCAGCGCCGTCACCCCGAGCTTGGTCAGGTGCTCGATCACCGCCGGGTGCGCCAGCGCCGCGTAGGTGCCGCGCAGCTCCTCCGGCAGCTCCGGGTGCCGCATCGTGAGGCCCTTCACATGGGCCTCGTACAGCACCGTGTGGTGGTACTCGGTGCGCGGCGGCCGGTCGTTGGCCCAGTCGAAGTAGGGGTTCACCACGACCGAACTCATGGTGTGCGGGGCGGAGTCCAGGTCGTTGCGGCTGTCGGGCCGCCCGAAGTGGTACCCGTAGACCTCCTCCCCCCAGTCCACCGAGCCGCTGATGGCCCGCGCGTACGGGTCCAGGAGCAGCTTCGCCGGGTTGCAGCGCCGCCCGCGCTCGGGCTCGTAGGGGCCGTGCACGCGGAAGCCGTACCGCTGGCCGGGCATGACGCCGGGCAGGTACGCGTGCCGGACGAAGGCGTCCGTCTCGCGCAGTTCCACGGCCGTCTCCGAGCCGTCGTCGTGCAGCAGGCACAGCTCGATCCGTCGGGCGGCCTCGGAGTAGACCGCGAAGTTGGTGCCGGCGCCGTCGTACGTCGCGCCGAGGGGATACGCCTGTCCGGGCCAGACCTGCATAGATAACGACTCTTCCACTCCTGCATCCGGCATCGGTTGGTGTCCGTCCCAGATCTTCCCCGAAAGGGGGTCTCCAAGCGGGGACTTGCGCGGGTCCTACCGGGTGACCCCGTGAGACCTGATATGCGGGTCAGCGGACTGTCGGTGAATCCGATGATGAGTCAACAACCCTCCGGTGTAAGGGCCATCCGGCTGCAACGGGCCGGGTACGCGGAGTACTCTTCCTTGATCACTGGAGGGGTGGCGGAAGGCGGTGCACGGGTGAGCTCGGGAGGTCTGGAGCTGCCCCCTGGTGACGGCGGTCACGAGGGCGGCGCCGCGGAGGCCGGGGCGGTGTCGCTGGCGGGACCGGAGCCGGCGGGCGGTGCCGTGCGCGCCGGGGCCGAGCTGGACTGGGGGGCGGACGCCTGGACCGAGGTGCGGACCCGGGCCCAGCGGGCGGGCCGTGCGTACATCTGGCTGAACCTGATCGAGCAGCGGCTGCGGGCCGTGGTCGGCGCGGTGCTGCGGCCCGTCTACGAGCCGGTGCACGGCGAGGACGACTGGGTGGTCGCCGCCGCCGGGCCGGCCGGGCAGGAATGGGTGCAGCGGGCCGTCGCGGTCCGCGAGGTCAGCCGGCGCAAGGGCTACCTCCTCGACCCGGCCGACGACAACGTGCTGTCCTTCCTGACCCTGCCGCAGCTGCGCGAGCTGATGGTCCAGCACTGGCCCTGCTTCGAGCCGTACTTCGACGACCGGCGGGAGATCGAGCTCGCGCTGGACGAGCTGGAGGTCACCCGCAACGTGGTCTCCCGCAACCGGGCGCTGTCCCGGGCGGTGCTCGGGCAGGCGGAACGGGCCTCGGCACGGCTGCTGGAGGTGCTGGGCGGCGGCGCGGGCAGCCCCTCCGCGGACCGGCTGCCCATCGACGCGGTCGAGGACCTCGTCGGGGACCGGTACGCCGACGTGGTCTCGGTCCACCCCGACCGGGTGCGGCTGCAGCGGCAGCTGCCCGCCGAGGACCTCTTCGGGGGCGCCGGCCGGCTGGACGCCATCGGCATAGGGCTGAACCTGCTCGTGCAGAACTACTCGGGCCGCAGACTGGTGCGGCTGATGGAGGCCGGCTGCCGGGTGCGGCTGCTGTTCCTGAACCCGGCGAGCAGTGCGGTCAAGAGGCGCGAACGGGAGCTGGGGCTCCGCAAGGGCGAGCTGAGCCGCTCGGTGGAGATGAACATCCTGCACGTCCGGCGGGTCCGGGCCGGTCTGCGCGACCCCTCGGGCTTCTCCATCCACGTCTTCGACGAGACCCCGCGCTTCACCGCGTACCTGGTGGAGGGCGGGCCCTCGGGGTCCGGGATCGCGGTGGTCCAGTCCTACCTGCGGCGGGCCCGGGGCATGGAGGCGCCGGTGCTGGTCCTGCGGGGCGGCGGGCGCGGGGTGCCCAAGGACGCGGACCACGGCCTGTACACGACGTACCGGGAGGAGTTCGAGTCGATGTGGGAGGACTCCCGGCCGGTGTCCTGAAGGACGTGGGAACGGCGGACGCGGGACGGCGGACGCGACAGTCCCGCCCCCCGCCCGGCGGCAGCGCCGGAAAGCGGTGGTGACCTGGGCCTTCCCCTCCCCGGTGTGAGCGCTGTCAGTGGCCCGTGGCAGGCTGAAAGCCGTTCGAGACGTCAGACGGGGGAGGGGCGCCATGGGGGAGTGGCACGGGGGAACACTGGTCGGGTTCGACCTGGAGACCACCGGCACGGAGCCGGGGGAGTCGAGGATCGTCACGGCCGCACTGGTCGAGGTGACGGCCGGCGAGATCCGGTCCCGCCGGGGCTGGCTGGCCGATCCGGGCACGGACATCCCGGAACAGGCCGCGGCGATCCACGGGATCAGCACCGAGCGTGCGGCGGCGGAGGGCCGGCCGGCCCCGGAGGTCGCGGAAGAGATCGCGGCGGAGCTCGTCGCGCACTGGCGGGCGGGCGCGGTGGTGGTGGCGTACAACGCGGCCTTCGACCTCACGCTGCTCAGCGCGGAACTGGCCCGGTACGGGCTGCCCTCGCTGGCCGACCGGCTCGGCGGCGCGGAGACGGGCCCGGTGGTGGACCCGCTGACCATCGACCGCGCCGTCGACCGGTACCGGCGCGGCAAGCGCACCCTGGAGGCCGTCTGCGGGGTGTACGGGGTCACCCTGGAGGCGGCCCACGAGGCCGGCGCCGACGCCCTGGCCGCGGTGCAGGTGGCCCGCGCGATAGCCGACCGCCACCCGCGCGTGGCGGAACTCACCCCGACGGCCCTGCACGCCGAACAGGCCCGCTGGCACGCCCGCTGGGCCACCGACTTCCAGTCCTACCTCCGCGGCCGGGGCACCCCGGACGCCCTGATCGACACGGCCTGGCCCCTCCGCGCCTTCACCCCGGCCCCGACGCCGGCCTGACGGCCGGGGCGGGGACCGGAGCGGGCGCGATGAGCGGCCGCCGGCGGCCGGCGCGGGATCAGACGCCGTCGTCTGCGCAGAGGGCCCAGACGTCGGTGTAGGTGTTGGGGGAGCTGCCGCCGCCGGTGTGGGAGTACGCCGTCCAGTACGCGGCGGTGGTGGTGCCGTCGGAGACCGGGGTGCCGCCGGAGTTGCTCGGGTAGCTGCCGTTGAGGTGGTCGCCGACGGAGCCGGGGCCGGTGAAGTTCGTCGTGGTGACGCTGCCGCCGCTGATCGCGGCACCGCCGCTGACGAGCTTGCCGTCGTTCTGGCCGCAGCCGACGGTGGCCGTCTGGCCGGCGGTGGCTGCCGTCGGGCCGCTCACCTCGCCGAAGCGGACCTTGACGGTGACCCCGCTGACGTTGATGTTGCTGCCGCTGCAGATCGCGTACGCGTAGGTGGTGTTGTTGCTGTTGCCGCCGCCTCCGTTCCAGCCGACCGCGGTCCACGAGTCGGGGTTGTTCTCGCCGTCGGCGGCGGCCTTCTGGCCGAAGCCGTGGGCCGAGTCGTTGAAGGTGGGGAAGCTCGCGATCGGCTTGAGGCTGCCCACGCTCGCCGGGGTGATGCGGGCGCCGCCGCCGAGGAGGCGGGTGTTCGCGGGGCAGGTGGCGGTGACCAGGCCCACGGTGCCGCTGCCGGTGGGGCCGGCCAGCTTGTTCATGACCACCTGGGTGTGGTTGACCACGTTGCTGCTGAAACACATCGCGTACGGGGTGCTGGAGAAGTCGGCGTTGACCGCCCCGCCGCTGCCGCCGATGCCGAGCCAGTAGGTGACGTCGGTGCCGACCACGCCGGTGGAGCCCAGGTACTCGGTGCTGCCGTCCGGGCTGGGCGAGGTGCCGTTGATCTTGTTGCCGTTCGAGGAGGTGCCGGTGCCGATGGCCTGGTTGATACCACCGCCGGAGATCAGCCCGCTGGTGCAGTGCGCGCTGGTGGTGATCTCGGAGAAGGCGGAGCCGGGGCCGGAGGTGGCGCCGGGGGTCTTCACCGTGACGGCGACGGTGTTGGCGTAGGCGGTGCCGGGTGCGGCGAGGGCCAGGACGGCGCCGATGACCAGCGCCTTCCCGGTGGCGAAGCGGCGCTTCGAGCTCTTCTTCATGGGGTTCTCGCTCTCTGCGGTCCCGCACCGGCGGGCGCGGCGGAGCCGCACCCGCCCGAGGGGGACGGAGTGGAAGAGGGGATGAGAGGCCCACGGCAGAGCGGTGCCGGGGGTGGAGTCCTGAGGGGCTGTCGGATCCACCACCGAGCGGTGCGGACCGGGATGCGGAGGAGCGGCCCGCGACCCGCTCGGCGGATTGCGCATGCGGACGATACCAGTCCACCAAGACGGCATCTACTGTCTGCTGGGCAGTATTTGATTGCAGCTACCCAGGTGATCTTGCAGATCACACTGCATGTGCGTGTGTGCCGCATGTGGCGGGGCGGGTTCAGAACGCGTGCCAGCGGACCTCGGTCGCACCCTCGCGGAGGGAGGCCACCCGGCGGCCGAACTCCGCCAGGGCCGCGGGGTTCGAGGGGGCGTGCTGCGCGACCCAGGCGCAGCTGGCCGTCTCCCGGGCGCCGCGCAGGACCGCGCAGCCCGGCCAGTCACGGACGTCCCAGCCGTAGCCGGCGACGAAGGCGTCGTACTCGGCCGGCGGGAGGCCGTACCGGTCCCGGGAGAGGGTCATGACGACGAGGTCGTGCTCGCGGAAGTCCGCCGAGAAGGTTTCCAGGTCCACCAGGACCGGGCCCTCCGGGCCCACGTGGACGTTGCGCGGCAGTGCGTCGCCGTGGATCGGCCCCGGCGGCAACTGCGGTACGAGCGCGGCAGCCTCGGCGGCGAAGGCGTCGCGGCGGGCCCGCAGGTACGCGGCGTCGGCCGGGTCGATCGCGTCCCCCGCGAGCCGCAGCCAGCGCTCCACCCCGCCCAGCAGGTCCCGGGCGGGCAGCTCGAACGGCGGGACCGGCAGGGCGTGCACCACGCGGAGCAGCTCCGCCAGGTCGCCGGCGCCCGCCGGACGGGCTGCGGCGGGCAGGCGGTGCCACACGGTGACCGGGTGCCCCTCGGCCACCCGCGGCTCGGGCTCGGCGGCCCGTACCGCCGGAACATCTGCTTCCGCCAGCCATCCGGCGATGCCCAGCTCGCGTTCGGCGCGCGGCAGCAGCTCGGCGGACCGGCCCACCTTCACCACCAGCCCGTCGCCGACGGCGAACACCGCGTTCTCGCCCAGCGCCAGCAGCTCCGCCCGCCCGGTGAGCCCCGCCACCCCGAGCAACTCCCTGGCCCGCGCCTCGTCCATGTCCGTACTGCCCCGTTCTGCCACGTCCCGTTCCGCCGGCGTCCAGTCTCGCACCGGGGCGGCGTACGGCATCGCCGCGGCCGAAATATATGTTGCACGAGACGTTTCGTCTCGCTTACTGTTCCGGACATGAATCCGGACATGAATCCAGTGACTCCGCGCAAGCCCGCCCACATCGCCATGTTCTCCATCGCCGCCCACGGCCACGTGAACCCGAGCATCGAGGTGATCCGGGAGCTCGTGGCCCGTGGCCACCGGGTCAGCTACGCGATCCCCGCCTCCTTCGCAGAGAAGGTCGCGGAGACCGGCGCCACGCCCGTGATCTACACCTCCACCCTCCCCACGGACGGCGACCCCGAGGCGTGGGGCACCGAACTCATCGACAACATCGAGCCCTTCCTCGCCGACGCGGTCCAGGCGCTCCCGCAGCTCGCCGCCGCCTTCGAGGGCGACGAGCCCGACCTCGTCCTCCACGACATCACCTCCTACCCGGCGATCGTCCTCGCCCGCCGCTGGGGCGTCCCCGGCGTCTCCCTCTCCCCGAACCTGGTCGCCTGGGAGGGGTACGAGAAGGAGGTCGGCGAGCCGATGACCGCCCCGCTGAAGGCCACCGAGCGCGGGCGGGCGTACTACGCGCGCTTCCGGGCCTGGCTCGACGGGAACGGTATCCCCGACGACTCCGACCACCTCATCGGCCGGCCGCGCCGCAGCGTCGTGCTGATCCCCAAGGCGCTCCAGCCGAACGCCGACCGCGTCGACGAATCCGTCCACACCTTCGTCGGCGCCTGCCAGGGGGACCGCCGCGAACAGGGCACCTGGCAGCGGCCGGACGCCGCCCGGGGCAAGAAGGTGGTCCTGGTCTCCCTCGGCTCCACCTTCACCAAGCAGCCCGCCTTCTACCGGGCCTGCCTCGACGCCTTCCGCGACCTCCCCGACTGGCACGTCGTCCTCCAGATCGGCAGGTTCACCGACGAGGCCGAACTCGGCGAGGTCCCCGCCAACGCCGAGGTCCACCGCTGGGTGCCGCAGCTCGACATCCTCCGCCAGGCCGACGCCTTCATCACCCACGCCGGTGCCGGCGGCAGCCAGGAGGGCCTGGCCACCGGCACGCCGATGGTCGCCGTACCCCAGGCCGTCGACCAGTTCGGCAACGCCGACATGCTCGCCTCGCTCGGTGTGGCCAGGCACCTCCCCATGGAGCGGGCCACCGCCGACGCGCTCCGGGAAGCCGTGCTCGGCCTGGTGTCCGACCCGGAGGTCGCCGCCCGGGCCGCGGAGCTCCGCGCGCAGACCGCCGCCGAAGGCGGCACGCGGCAGGCCGCCGATCTGATCGAGGCCGAACTGTCAGACCCCCGCCCTATGGTTCGGGCATGACCACCGAGGTGAAGAAGTACGCCGCACTGCTCCGCGGGATCAACGTCGGAGGCAACAAGAAGGTGCCGATGGCCGACCTGCGGGCGGTCCTCCAGGAGCTCGGGCACACCGGGGTCCAGACCTACCTCCAGAGCGGCAACGCCGTCTTCGAGGCCCCGGAACAGGACCCGGCGGTCCTGGCCCGGGCCCTGGAGACCGCGATCGAGGCCCGCTTCGGCTTCACGGTGGCCTGCCTGGTCACCGACGGCGACCACCTCCGCGCCGTCGCCGACGCCTGCCCCTTCCCCGCCGCCGAACTGGAGGGCAAGCAGCTCCACGCCACCTTCCTGTCCGAACAGCCGGCCGAGGAACGATTCGCCCACATCGACCGGGCAGCCTTCCTCCCCGAGGAATTCCGCCTCGGCGACAAGGTCGTCTACCTGTACGCCCCCGAGGGCCTCGGCCGCTCGAAACTGGCCGAGGCACTGGCCCGCCCGTCGGTCCTCAAGGGAATCGACGCGACCACCCGGAACTGGAACACCGTCGCCAAACTCGTGGAACTCACCGCGAGCTGAGCGGCAATTAAATCGGATGTGCGCGCGGCGGCCGGATGGTTAGCTTCTTCCCGTGCCGAAGTTGAATCAGATCATCGCAGTGGAGAAGGGCGTCAAGTCCAAGTCCCTCCAGGAGCTTTCCCAGGCCCACCACGACGTCCAGAAGCCGGCCCTGCTCGCCGGCATCTCCCGGACGTACCAGCCCAAGGACGAGGAGGGCGAGCAGCTGCCGCCCGAGTCCACCCGGGTCCAGGTCAAGACCGAGGACGTACTCGGGAGTGTGGCCGGGACGCTCACGCGACTGTTCGACGTGACGGCCACCAAGGACTGGGCCAACCGGACCGCCGCCGCGGACGTCGTCGTCGACGGCTCCGTGCTGCTCGCGCAGGTCCCCGTGCCCTACCTGCTCTTCCTGGAGAAGCAGCTCACCGACCTGCACACCTTCGTACGGAAGCTGCCGGTGCTGGACGCGGCTGAATCCTGGAACGCCGACCCCTCCACGGACTGCTGGAAAACCGACCCGGTGCGCACCGTCCGCACCAGGAAGGTGCCCCGCAACCACGTGAAGGCCGAGGCCACGGAGAAGCACCCGGCCCAGGTCGAGGTGTACCACGAGGACGTGCCGGTGGGGTACTGGACCACCGTGAAGTTCTCCGGTGCGCTGCCCGCCCGGCGGGTCAACGAGCTGGCCGACCGGGTCGAGCGGCTGCAGCAGGCCGTCAAGTTCGCCCGCGAGGAGGCCAACGCCACCGAGGTCACCGACCAGCGCGTCGGCGACGCTGTATTCGGCTACCTGTTCCGTCAGTGACAGGTGACGGGTAGCCCCCGAGAACGCCCTCCTGGAGCGGAGGGTTGCGCGATGAGCGCAGGAAAAGCTGAAACTGACTGTTGAAGCTGACGAAGAGGTGCAGTTGGGGGTTCGAATCCCTCCCCCGGCACGAACGAGCCGGGGTGGCCCAATCCGGAAGAGGCGGCCTCGTCAATCTCAGATTCTCGCTCCAGTCTCAGCATTCGCCGCCGATCGCCGGATCGACCGGGCGTGGACGGTCATCGATGGATGGGGGTTCAATTCCCCCCTGCGCCTCTCTTCATGGCGCGGTAGTTCAAAGGCAGAACACGTCGATCTCAGAATGATCCGCGACCCTTAAACGCCGCCGGCGTGCGCAATTGGGTGGCACACAGGAGCCCGGGAGCGCGGTAGCTCCCGGGCTCCGTCACGCCCGCGGTCACCCCACGGCGCGGTCACCCCACGGCGTCCAGCAGCTCCAGCTCGCGCGGCGACAGCCGGATCGTGGCCGCGTCCAGGTTCTCGGCCAGGTGGTCGAGCGAGCCGGTGCCCGGCGTGGGGCAGAGCACCGGGGAACGGTGCAGCAGCCACGCCAGCGCGACCTGGCCGGGGCCCGCCTCGTGCTCAGCCGCCACCGTGGCCAGCGCCGCGGCCGGGGTACGGGTCAGGCCGCCGCTGCCCAGCGGGTAGTACGGCAGGAAGGCGATCCCCTTCGCCTCGCACAGCTCCAGCACCGGCTCCGAGGACCGGTCCAGCAGGTTGTACGGATTCTGCACGGCCGCGATCGGGACGATCGCCAGCGCCTCCTCCAGCTGCTCCCGGGTCACCGTGTCCAGCCCGATGTGCCGGATCTTGCCCTCCCGGCGCAACTCGTCCAGGGCACCCAGCTGTTCCGCCACCGGAACGTCCGGGTCCAGCCGGTGCAGCTGGTACAGGTCCAGGGTGTCCCGCCGCAGCCGGCGCAGACTCGCCTCGCACATCGCCCGCAGGTCTTCGGGACGCCCCGCGACGTGCCACTGGTCCGGGCCGGTCCGCACCACCCCGCCCTTGGTCGCCACGACCAGGTCCTCCCGGTACGGGTACAGGGCCTCCGCGATCAGGGTCTCCGCCAGCCCGGGACCGTAGTTGTCGGCGGTGTCGATGAGCGTGACCCCGCGGTCCACCGCCGCGTGCAGCAGCGCCCGCGCGTCCGCGGCCTCCCCCCGCGGCCCCCAGTAGCCGGAGCCGACCAGGCCCCCCGTACCGAACCCGAGCCGGCGTACGGGCAGATCCCCACCCAGATGGAACACAGAAGTATCCATGCCCCGACCCTAACCCGGGCCGAGCGGTGTGCCAGGCTCGGTCCATGCGGTACATCATCATCGGCGCGGGCGCGGTCGGCGCCACCATCGGCGGCCGGCTCGTGGAGTCCGGCCATGACGTCGTCCTGGTCGCGCGGGGCGCACACGCGGCGGCCCTGCGGGCGGACGGACTCCGGCTCACCACCGCGGACGGCACCCGCACGCACCGCCCGCCGGTCGTCACCGGCCCCGAGGAGCTGGGCGAACTCCGGCCGGACGACGCCCTGCTCCTCGCCGTCAAGACCCAGGACGCGGTCGCCGCGCTCGACGCCTGGGGCGACGCGGAGGTCGCGGGCGGCGGCACCGCCGCGCAGCGGCTCCCGGTGTTCTGCCTGCAGAACGGGGTCGAGGGGGAACGGATCGCCCTGCGCCGGTTCGGCACGGTGTACGGGGTGTGCGTCTGGCTGCCGTCGACCTTCCTGGAACCGGGCGTGGTCTCGGCGCTGTGCGAGCCGCTGACCGGCATCCTGCACATCGGTCTCGCGGCCGGAGGCACCGACGCACGGGCCGGACGGGTGGCGGCGGACCTGGCGGAGTCGGGGTTCGAGGCGCCGGTCGTGGCGGACGTGATGCGGTGGAAGTACGCCAAGCTGCTCGGCAACCTGGGCAACGCCATCCAGGCCACCACGGGTCCGGCACCCGAGCCGGCGAAGGCGGCACTCCTGCTGCGGGCGATCCGCGAGGCGAAGGCGGCGTTCGCCGCGGCCGGGATCGCGTACGCCTCGGACGAGGAGCAGTCCGCGGCCCGCGACGGCAAGGTCAACCAGCCGGCGGCACTGCGGGGCGGCTCGTCCTGGCAGAGCCTGGCGCGCGGCACGGGCTCCATCGAAGCGGACTACCTCAACGGCGAGATCTGCCTGCTGGGCCGGCTGCACGGGGTCCCGACCCCCGTCAACGACGTGCTCCGGCACGCGGCGAACATCTTCGCCCGCGAGGGCCTGCCGCCGGCCTCCATGTCCATCGCGGACCTCACCGCCCTGGCGAACGAGGCCGCGTCCCGGACCTGACCCGTCCCGCCGCCGGGCGGGGACGGCCGGGCCGCCGGCCCGGCCGACTCCGCTACCCGGCGTACTCGGTGAGGTCGATGCCGTGGACGTTGAGCGGGAACCCGTACACCGGGTGGACCGTCTCCCGCTCCTGTGCCATGCCGAGCTTGCGCATCACGTTCTCCGACGACGCGTCGCCGGCCCGGCAGATGCCGATCACACGGTCGAGGCCACGGTCTTGCAGGGCCCACTCCAGTACGGCCTGGGCCGCCTCGGATCCGTAGCCCTGACCCCAGAACTGCCGGCCGAGGCGCCACTCGGCCGCCACCGCGGGCATCACCTCGGGCAGGAAGTACGGCACGGACAGCCCCGTGAAGCCGATCAGTTCACCGGAGCCGAGCAGCTCGACGGCGAACAGCCCGAAGCCCTCCTCGTCCCACTCCTCTTCCCAGCGCTCCATCTCGTCGGCGGTCTGCTCCAGGTCGAGCACCGAGCCGTCGCCGGTCCACTGCATCACCGCCGGATCGGCGTTGATCTCGGACATCGGCACCAGGTCGTCCTCTTGCCAATGCCGGAGCACGAGGCGGGGGGTCAGGATCTCGCTCATACGCCCATTGTCACCGACGGTGTTCCACCCGGGTGCACGACGGGTGCACGACGGCCGGGGGACGGGTGCGGGGCAGAGCCCGGGCGGGGAGGGAAAATCCGCCCGGCGGCTACGCCGTCAGGGCGGGGGCCGCCTCGACCGCCAGGGCCTCGTCACAGCGGGTCAGCAGCAGCCGGGCGAGCTCCGGCGCGGCGCCCAGGACGTCCGCCAGGACGTCGGCCCCCGCCTCGGCCGCGCCGGCCGCGATACGGTCCGGCAGCCGCCCGGGGGCGATGACGTACGGGGCGACCACGATGCGCCGCACGCCCTCGGCGCGCAGCTCCCGGACCGCCGCCGCCACGTCCGGCAGTGCAGCGGAGGCGAACGCAGGCCGCACGGCACACCAACCGGTGAGCCGCCACTCCCGCGCGATTTCAGCGATCACTGCGATCGCCTCCGGGTCGGTGGAACCGGCGGACGCGAGCACCACGCCGGTCGAGGAACGGGCTTCGGGCGACAGGTCCACCCCGGCCTCCGCCAGCCGCCGCTCCAGCGCGGCGAGCAGCAGCGGCGAGGGCCCGAGGACCTCAGCCACGCGGACCGAGAGGCCGGGCAGGCGGGCGCCCGCCTCGGCCAGCACCGCCGGGATGTCGGCCTTCGCGTGGAACGCCCGGGTCAGGAGCAGCGGCAGCGCCACGACCTCCCGGACCCCGTCGGAGTACAGGGAGGACAGCACCTGGGGAACGGACGGCGCGTTGAAGTCCAGGTACGCCGTCTCCACCCGGAGTCCCGGCCGCAGCGCCCGTGCCCGGAGGGTCAGGGCGTGCACCGTCGCCGCGTGCCGCGGATCGCGGCTGCCGTGGGCGATGACCAGCAGGACGGGCCCCGGGGAGCCCGCCCTGCGAGGAGCCGAGAGCCGTGCGGAACGCATGATCAGCCCTTGACCAGCAGGCCGCGGCTGCGGAGCACCCACCGCTCCAGCGGGCTGAAGATCAGCAGGTCGATCGCGATGCCGACGATCAGGATCAGGATGATCGCGAGGAACACGCCGGGCAGGTCGATGTTGTTGCGGCCGTTCTCCAGCAGCTGGCCCAGGCCCAGACCCAGGTCCGGCGAGGAGGCGATGATCTCGGCGGCCATCAGCGAACGCCAGGAGAACGCCCAGCCCTGCTTGAGACCCGCCACGTAGCCCGGCAGCGCGGCCGGCATGATCACGTGCCAGACGCCCTTGACGCCGGTGGCGCCGAGGGTGCGGCCGGCCCGCAGGAACAGCGGCGGCACCTGGTCCACGCCGGAGACGAGACCGTTGGCGATCGACGGGACGGCGCCCAGCAGGATCACCGTGAACATCATCGCGTCGTTCAGGCCGAACCAGAGCACGGCCGGCGGCACCCACGCCACCGACGGCAGGGACTGCAGGCCCTGGAGGATCGGGCCTATCGCGGCCCGGACGAACTTCACCCGGGCGACCAGCAGGCCCAGCGGCGTACCGATCGCCAGGGCCAGCGCGAAGCCCAGCAGACCGCGGGAGACGGAGGTCCAGATGACCTCCAGCAGCGTCCCCTGGAGCCACATGGTGGAGAGGCTGTCCCAGACCGCGGACAGCGGCGGCAGCTTGGTCTCCTCGGTGATCTTCGCGGAGACCAGGACCTGCCACACCACCAGGACCAGGGTGACCGCCAGGAGCGGCGGGAAGACCTTCTTGACGAGGACTTCCCGGACCGGCGTACGGCGGATCTCCACGGCGTCCAGCGCGTCGAGACCGGCCTCCAGGCCCGCGAGGTCGTCCGACTTCGCCTTCGTGTCAGTGCTGGCCATGGCGGCGGATCTCCCCACGCAGGTGTTCAGTGATCTCGACGGACAGCTCCGCGACGTCCGCGTCCTCGATGCGGCGCGGCTGCGGGATGTCCACGGTCCATTCCTTCGCCACCCGGCCGGGCCGGGAGGAGAGCAGGACCACGCGCTGGGCGAGGCGCACGGCCTCCCGCACGTTGTGGGTGACGAACAGGACCGACACGCCGGTCTCGTCCCAGATACGGGTGAGCTCACCGTGCAGCACGTCCCGCGTGATCGCGTCGAGTGCGGCGAACGGCTCGTCCATCAGCAGCAGCCGGCTGTCCTGGGCCAGTGCCCGGGCCAGCGCCACGCGCTGCCGCATGCCGCCGGACAGCTCGTGCACCCGCTTGCCGTACGCGCCGCCGAGCCGGACCAGCTCCAGCAGCCGCTCCGCCTCCTGCTTGCGCTCGGACTTGGCGACCCCGCGCAGCCGCAGGGCGAGCTCGATGTTCTTGCCCGCGGTCAGCCACGGGAAGAGGGCGTGCTCCTGGAACATCAGGGCCGGACGGCCCGAGGTCTCGATGTGGCCCTGGGTGGGCTTGTCCAGCCCGGCGACCAGGTTGAGGAGCGTGGACTTGCCACACCCCGAGGCCCCCAGGATGGTGACGAACTCTCCCGGCGCGACATCGAGGCTGATGTCGTCCAGGACGAGTTGCGTACCGGCCGGGCCGGAGAAGGACTTGGAGACGTGCTCGATCCGGGCGGCGTGCGTCTCCTCCGCTACGGTGCCTTCGGCAGCCTTGGCAAGCGTGGTGGCCATGGTCGTCACCTCCTGGGGATTCGTTACGGGACTTACTTGGTGCCGAGGCCGGCGTCGGAGACCTCGGGCTTGCCGGCGGCCTTGAGCACCTTGTTGAGGAGCGTCAGGTCGTAGATGCCGGC